>JASHTS010000007.1 GCA_030040425.1 Acidobacteriaceae bacterium
CAGCGTGATGGGCGTGGCCTCAAGCAGCGCTTCAATGGGCTTGAGCGCCTCGAGCACGGGCGCGGAGACGGGCTCGTCGACCTGGACCACGGCAAGAGCCTTGACGGGTTTGGAACCGGAGCGCTCGCGCCCCAGGGCGAAGTTGGCGATGTTGACGCCCTGCTGGCCGAGGATGGTGCCGATCTTCCCGATCACTCCGGGCACGTCGTAGTTGCGGCAGACCAGCAGATTGCCTTCGAGCGGAGTCTCGATATCGATGCCGTCGAACTCCAGCAGGCGCGGCTGCTCGCCGTGAATCACGGTGCCGCTGGCGCGGTGCGAGCCCACCGATCCATGCAATGCGAGGGTAAGCACGGTGGCCGCGCCGCCGCGATGGCTCTCGCGCTTTTCCTCGTGCACGCGGATGCCGCGCTCCTGCGCGACGGCCGCGGCGTTGATGCGGTTCACGCTTTCCGAGCCCTGCAGCAGGCCGGCGATGGCCGCGTTGCGGACGAGATCGGTCTTCCCTTCGGCGAGCGTGCCGCCGTAGATGAGATCGATGCCTTCGAGGCCATCCTTGCCCGCCTGCGCGAGAAAAGCGCCGAGACGTCCGGCGAGATCGATGTACGGCGCAAGCTGCAAATACTCCTCGTGGCTGAGCGAGGGAAGGTTGACGGCATTCTGCGCCACGCCCAGCTTCAGGTACTCGCGCACCTGCATGGCGATCTGCACGCCTACGGCTTCCTGCGCCTCGGCGGTTGAGCCGGCGATGTGCGGCGTGAGGATCACGTTGTCCAGCCCGGCGTAGATGAGGTTTTTGGGCGGCTCTTCGCGGAAAACATCGAGCGCTGCGCCGGCGACGTGGCCGGAGCGCAGAGCAGCCACGAGGGCTTCCTCGTCAATCAGCTCGCCGCGGGCGCAGTTGATGATGCGCACGCCGGGCTTCATGGCGGCCAGGGTCTTCGCGTTCACGACGTTCGCAGTTTGCGGCGTGAGGCCGACGTGCAGGGTGAGATAGTCCGCTTTGGCAAACACCTCGTCCAAAGGCAGAAGAAGAATGCCGTTCTCGCGTGCGATGGCCGCAGAGACGAAAGGATCGGCTCCGACGATCTCGAGGCCGAAGCCGCGGGCGCGGCGAGCCACTTCGAGACCGACGCGGCCCAGACCGAGGATGCCGAGGGTCTTGCCGCGCAGCTCCGAGCCCTGCAGGTTTTTCTTCTCCCATCTGCCGGCGTGCATGCCGTTTGTAGCTGCGGGCAGCTTGCGCGCGAGGGCGACCATGAGGCCGAGGGTGAGCTCGGCCACGGCCACGGCGTTGGCGCCGGGCGTGTTCATCACCACGATGCCGCGGCGCGTGGCGGCGTCGGCGTCGATATTGTCCACGCCCACGCCGGCGCGGCCAATCACGCGCAGCCTGGGCGCGTGGCTCAGGAGCGCGTCATCCACCTGCACGGCGGAGCGGACTACGAGCGCGTCGGCCTCGGCAAGCGCGGCGGGAAGACCGTCTTTCATCTGGGCGACCTGGTCATGCGCAATCACTTCCCATCCCGGCTCGGCTGCAAAGACGGCCAATGTGGCCGGCGAAACCTTTTCCGCCAGAACGATCTTCATGGATTTCCCTCTCTGTGCCGCGTCGGCGCCGGCGGCGTTTTCGTACTCGTCAAAGCGGATGCCTTCCTGCTCGCAGAGCAGATCGAACATGCGCACCACGGCCGCATGCGGCTTGCCTTCGCCGCGCTCGTACTTGGTGAGCGAGTTGGGATGCACGCCCAGCCGCTCGGCCATCTGGTACTGAAACAGGTCGAGCTGGCGGCGGGCGATGAGAAGTCTTTCGGCGAATGTGAGTTCGGGCATAGTTCTTAGGGATCAGGTTTCAGAGTTCAGGTGTCAGTGGACAGGAAATAGTGGGCAGTTGGTGCTGAACAGGTTGGAGCCGGCGTTTTCTGACCACTGATCACTGTTCACTGTTCACGGTTTTGTCGCCTCCGCGTAGACGCGTTGCGCGGCTTCGACGGCCTGGCCATAAACCACCGGCAGGCCGAGGGTGTCCTTGGCGATGTGCTCCATGGCGCCGAGAAGCGCAATCGTGTCGAGATAATCGAAGAAGCCGAGGTGCGCCACGCGGAAGATCTTGCCTTGCATCTCGCCTTGACCGTTGGCGGTAACCAGCGCGAAACGCGCTTTGAGCGCCTTGACCACCGCGCTCGAGTCCATGCCTTCGGGCACGGCGACGGCGGTGGCCGCGGCGGCGGGAGCGGTGGGCGCAAAGAGCGTGAAGCCGAGCGCGACGAGGCCCGCTCGCGTCGCGGCCGCGTTCACTTCCGCGTTGTCGACCAGCGCGATGCGGCCTTTTTCGAGATCGCCTGCGGCCTGCCCGGCGATGTAGTCGAGGGCCGCGCCGAGCGCGGCAACGAGCGCGACGGCGGGCGTGTAGGCGCTCTCGCCTTTCACCGCGTTCTTGCGCTCCTTGCGCAGGTCGAAGTAGTAACGCGGATTTTTTGCCGTCTCCATCGCCGCCCACGCGCGCTCGCTCACGCTCAGATAGGCGAGGCCGGGCGCGATCATGACCGCCTTCTGTGAGCCGCCGATAAGCACGTCGATGCCCCAACCGTCGACGTCGAAGTCCGTGGTGCCGAGGCCGGTGATGCCGTCGACCACAAGAAGTGTCTCCGGAGCGACCTCGTCGCGCAGCTTCGCGATGGACTCGATGTCGTGGCGGACGGCGGTCGAGGTTTCGGTGGCCTGGACGAAGAGAGCCCTATGCTCCGGCTTGAGCGCGGCGCGGATCTGGGCGGGATCGAAGGTCTGGCCGTAGGGCGCGGAAACCACGTCCGGCACGCAGCCGAAGGCCCTCACCAGGCCCGTCCAGCGCTCGCCGAACTTGCCGGCGGTAAGAACCAGGACGCGATCGCCGGGCGAGGTGAGATTGGTAACCGCGGCCTCCATGGCGCCGGTCCCGGAGCTGGAGAGAAGCAGGACATCATTCCTGGTACCGACAAAGACCTTGAGCTGCGCGAGAACCTTCTGAAAGAGAACGCGGAACTCAGGAGTGCGGTGGTGGATGTCGGCCGCAGCCATGGCGAATTGCGCAGCGGGCAGCAAGGGGGTGGGGCCGGGAGTATAAAGGCGGGTCTTGCGGATCATGTTTACCCTCGTTTTTTCTCAATTGTGAAAACCGGGTTTCGGCTCGGGCATCAGCTTATGATTCCTCGACTTCAATCACAGAATACACAAATCTGTGGTTTTTGTGGTAATCGCGATGCGAAATCTTGAGTAACGGTCGGATTTTTGGCTCAAAACGGCAAAAGAAAAGCGCCTGGGTAAGCCGCGATTTGCGAGCTCACCAGGCGCTGACTGGAATTGATTGCGGGGGTTGCTTACCGGCCGCCGCGCATGCCGCCGCCCCCTTGGAAGCCGCCGGCAACTCCGCCATGAAACCCGCCGGCTGCTCCGCCATAGAAGCCTCCGGTTTCGTGGAACCCGGGGTGAATGGCGTGACCGTGGAAGCCATAAATGACTCGATGGCCATGGAAGCCCCATCCCGGGCCCCACACGCCCATGAAGCCGCCCCAGGGATAAAAGCCCCAGCCGAACGGGCTGAAGAACGGGTTCCAGCCGACGAAGGTGTAATCCCACGCCCAGGGATCCCAATACCAGCCGGGATAGAATCCCGATGCGTAGGCGTACTGTCCGGCGATCTGGTTGTTGGCTTCAGCCAGGTATTGCGAGCGCAGGCTGCTCCAGTTGTAGAGCTCGTCGTTGGACGGGCGAGCGTTGAAGCTGACGGCCTTCATCGGGCTCTCCTCCACCAGCGCCATTTCGTGGTGACCCTTCACGGCCTTCCACTTTTCGTTCGGGAGTTCCACCTCCGCGCGGCCTTTGAACACCTGCACTTCAGGCGTATTGGCGTCGAACTCGTAATACCCCGTCTTGATCAGTTGCGTGGTCACGCCGCCGTCGATCACCTGCACGCAGTTTTGCGGAAAGATCTGGTCGACCTCGACCCCGGCTCGGCCATGCTCCAGATCCACCTGGGTCTTGGCCAGGTCGGGCGAGATCATCTTCACGGCGCTCCGGTCGCCCACGCGCAGGTAGATTCCGGGCGTGAGCAGCACCTCAGCTCTCCCGTTCGCGGTCGTCAGCCGGTCGCCCGCATTCATTGCCGAGCTGCCGACGCTCTGGTTGTTTAATTGCGATCCATCCAGCCGGACCGTCCCTTCGATGTAGTTGACCATCCCCGGGTGCGCCGGCTCGGCTGCGAATGCCGGCCAACCCAGCAGCCACACAGCCAGCAATGCCGCTATTCCGATAACCGTCGTTCTTTTTATCCTCCAAGCCCTCATTGCACTTCTCCTCTTAATTAATTAATTCCTGAGAGCGGCGAAAGTTTCGCGGTGCGGCCCGGGTGGCTTTTGTGCTGTGAAAACCCGAACCGGCTGGCTTTCGGAGGACGAGGGCGCGCGGCGGGTGCGGTTTAGAATCGGCTGTTAAGGAGAACTCAAAAGTGGAAGCCGGCGAGTTGGAAGCACTGATCACGCAGCAGATGGTCACGGCCATGAAGGCGCGCGACGCGGAACGGACGGGCACGCTGCGGCTGATCAAGAATGCGCTGAAGAACAAGGCGATTGAAAAGCGTGCGGCGCTGACCCAGGCCGAAGGTGAGCAAACGCTGGCCTCGATGATCAAGCAGCGGCGCGACTCCATTGAGCAGTTTGCCAAGGGCAACCGGCCGGACCTGGTGGCCAAGGAAGAAGCGGAGATCGTGGTCATCGAGGAGTTCCTGCCCAAGGCGCTGGACGAAGCGGGATTGGCGGCGCTGGTGTACGAAGCGCTGGCCGAAGTAGGGGCCCAGCTCGGCCGACAGCCGGGACCCAAAGATATGGGCCCGGCTATGAAGGCGATGCAGGCGAAGCTGCAGGCCGCGGGGGTACGCGGCGACGGGCGCACGGTGAGCGAGTTGGTGAAGAAGGCGCTCGCGGGGTGAAGGTCAGAGATCAGAGATCAGGTGTCATGGGTCAGGGGTCAGGAACCGGAGAACGGGAATCGCCGGAGTTGGACGCGGCAACAGCGAATTGGGAAGGGCGAAGGGAAAACTCGGCCGGCTGGAAAGCGAGATTCGCAGGCTGAAAGGCGAAAATCGGAAGTTTGGCGGGCGTGGACGAAACTTATCGCCGGGGTCCGGGTCAGAGGAATCAACCCTCCCCCGGGACGGCCCTACGGTGCGGGCCGCCCCTGCGGCGGGGACTGGCAAGATGCGGCACAGCAGAAGCGAAGGTCGAACGCAGCTTGAACGCAACTTGGGTGAGGCCGGGACACGCCACCGGAAGGGATTCTATGAAACCTGAACCCGAGTTGCGGTCGGAACTGCGCGGAACGGGAACGGTCGGTCGGGCCGGTTCCAGGCCGATCAGGTTTGGACCTAGGCCCGCGCTCTTCGGGGCGGCCCTCGCTGCCCTGGCGCTCACGGCTGCGGCGGCAAAGGCGCAGCAGCCCTACGGCTATCCACACGCAGCGCAGCCGCAGTATCCGCAGCCTCAGTATCCACAGCAGTACCCGCAGCCGAACGCACCCTACGGCTACCAGCAGCCGCAACCGCAATACAACCAGCCGCAATATGCGCAGCCCGAGTACGCGCAGCCGCGGGAATACGCGCAACCGCAGTATCAGCAGCCGGAATATCCGCAGCAGCCGAACGGCTACAACCAGCCGCCGAACCAGTACGCCGACCAGAATCAGCCGTATGGGCCCTACGATGAACAGAGCCCTGACCAGGGTGGGCAGATGCCCGACCTGGGCGCGCAGCCGGCCGGACCCACGCAGCAGCCCCTGAGCGCGGGTGACCTTGAACAGCTTCTGGCGCCGGTCGCGCTCTATCCCGACAACCTGTTGGCGCAGATCCTGGCGGCATCCACGTATCCGGCGCAGGTGGCCGCAGCCGATGAGTGGATGCACCAGATGCAGGCGCAGGGCATCAGTTCCCCGGACCAGATTGCCGCGGGCGCCGAGGCGCAGGGCGAGTGGGATCCAAGCGTGAAGGCGCTCACGGCCTTTCCGCAGACGCTGGACATGCTCGACCAGAATCTCCAATGGACCACGGCGCTGGGCAACGCTTATTACAACCAGCCGCAGGACGTGATGCAGACGGTGCAGGTGCTGCGGCAGCGGGCGCAGCAGGCCGGAAACCTGGAGAACACGCCGCAGGAAGAGGTAACCGACGACCAGGGCTACCTGGATGTGGCGCCTGCGAATCCGCAGGTGGTCTACGTGCCTTCCTACGATCCGTGGGACGTGTACGGCGCGCCCATTGCGCCCTATCCGGGCTACTCGGTGCTGGGCGCGCTGGGCTCGTTCTTCGGCGGAGCTCTGGTGAACTTCGGGCCGGGCGTGGCCATGGCCGCCTTCGACCGCTTCCCCTTCGGATGGATTGGATGGGGGTTGAGCTGGCTCTCGCACGCCATCCTGTTCAACCACGCTTCGTATTACACCCACAGCACCACGGTGGCCGACTGGGGATTTCCACACGGCGGCCAGAGGGTATTCGGCCCGCGCCGGGTGCCGGGCAACGGCTACCGCGGACCGCAGCCTTATAACCGCGCGGGCGGCGGCTTTGACACGGCGCGCGGCGCAGCAGAGATGCGAGGCGATTACCGCGACGCCTATCGAGGCGAGGGATCGCCGACGAGGGATGGATACGGGCGTGGATTCGCCACGCATCCGGAAGCTCCCGGCCAGCAGGCCTATAACCGCATGCCTGCTCCGGTCAATCGCGGGCAGGCCTTTGCGGGCAGCGGGAACTATGCCCGCTCACCTTACGGTTACGAATCGATGAGGCAGCCGCAAGAGAATTTCTCCAACCGCTCCGGGATGGGATATGATCGTTCCTATCCGGAAGCACGCGGACCGGCGTACCAGTCCCCCTCGTACCGGGCTCCGTCGTACCAGGCCCCTTCTTACCGGGCCCCTTCTTATAGGGCTCCTTCCTTTCGGCAGCCGTCCTACCAGGCTCAGCCGTTCAGGTCTCCGGAGACGAGTTCTTCACATGGATTCATGGGCCGGAAGGAAGAGTCTTACGGCAACTTTGCGCGCAACGAACGCTCGGGCGGATTCCATCCGTTCGGGGGTGAACGCGAGCCGAAGAGCTTCCGTGAAGGCGGCTTCGGCGGCGGTCACGCGCCCAAAGGTTTCGGACACGAGAGAGCGCCCAAGGCGCCGAAAGAAAGCCACTCCGCCGGCGGCCACCACGGGCACTGGCGGTAAGCAGATGCAGAGTCGTTGTGCTGCGGGGATGACCATCGCTTTTCTTTCTGCCCGCGCACCTGAATCCGTTCGCGGGAAACGCGGATAAGGAGAAAGCCTCGCAGCCACATCGGTTCCCCGTTTTGGTTACTCTGAATCTGCTGCAGCGCTTTTTTGATGCAAATCTTGCCACGGTGTAATGGGCAAGGTTGCGTTTTCTTTTCGAAAAACGCTCCTTCTGAATCGGGCAGAATTGAAAGTTGCTCGAGTCTGCAGTTCTGAGGCGCACCTTACGCGCCTGTCCCCCTGCCTTAGCTCCTTGGTTGATTCCCCAGGGAGGTTCCCATGACATGTTTCATGCTGGCCGGGCCCACCAACGCTCCCCGCACGCGCAACCGGCGGCTTTTGCAACTGCGGCTGGCCTTTTCAACGGCAGCCGCGGTGTTTTTCCTTTTCCAGTCGCTCAACGCTGACTTTCTGCGTTCACCGGTTGTCTCCACCAACATCTTTCTCCACGTCTGCATTGCCATCTTCGGCATCGCCTGGCTGGTGCAGTCGTTTGTGCTGATCCGGCAGCTGTATCGCGAGGACTCCCGATAGCGCCGGACGAAGAACGGAAGCGGCTCACTTGCCGCCAAGGCGGCGCGGGTGCGCCTCGTGCAGCTCGTGGTGCAGCTCGTCGACCTTGGCGCGTGCTGCGTCCAGCGCTCTTCTGCCGCGGGACGTGATGCGATAGAGCCGGCGCATGCGGCCACCCTTTCGATCGGGAACAGACTTCAGCAGGCCTGCGCGTTCCAAACCGTGCAGCAGCGGGTAGAGTGTGCCCGGGCCGATGCGGTAGCCGTGGCGGGTGAGCTCCCCTTGCATGGCCAAGCCGAAAATGGGCCCCTCGGCGGCATGCAGCAGCACGTGCATGCGGATGAGTCCGTGAAAGAGCTCGCGCGCGGAATGGCTCACAAAATTTACTATACCCGCCGCGCCGCGACACCAGCGGGCCGAGATGCCTGCGGCTTGCGTAGTATCGAAATTCGATATATAGTTGCGGCGAATGGTTGCCCCCGCCGAGCGCGCGCGCCCGTTTGCCGTGGAGAGGCCGGCATGGGCGCGCGGCGTTTGGCTCGGCTGCGTGCTGGCGCTCGCCTTATTGCCCGGCGGCAAGGCCGTGCGGGCGCAGGGTCCGCCGTACCAGACCGACGATCCCGTGCCCGTGGACCTGCATCACTACGAGTTCTACATCATCGGCGGCGTGGACGGAACCACGGCGGAGATCGATTCGACGGGACCGGCCTTGGAGTTCAACTGGGGCGCGCTGCCGCGGGTGCAAGTGCATGCGATTTTGCCCTGGGGCGTAGCTGCACCCTCGAACAATCCCGTGTATCTGCCGGGCGGGACGGGGCCGGCAAACTTCGGACTGACGGACATGGAGCTGGGCGCGAAGATCGCGTTTATCAAGGAGACGAAGCACTGCCCGCAGATCGGCAGCTTCACCATGTTCGAGATGCCCACCGGGAGCTACACAAAGGGGCTGGGCGTGGGCAAGGTGTGGTACAAGCTGCCGCTGTGGCTGCAGAAGAACAGCGGCAAATGGCTGTTTGACGGGGGCGCGGGCTACCAGGTGGTGCCGCAGACCGGCTATCGCGATTTCTTTTACACCGGCTGGCTGGTAAAGCGGGAGCTGAGCGAGCAGTGGGAGCTGGGCGCGGAGGTGTTTGCGCATGGGCGCGAGGGGTTCGCGGCGGCGCAGACGCAGGCGTCAACGATGTTGGATGCGGGCGGCTACTATCACTTCAAGAGAAATACAAACGAACAGTTTTTGTTCTGCTATGGCCACTCGATCGCGGGGCAGACGGAGAATTACGCGTACGTGGGCATGTACTGGACGTGGGGCAAGGACGAGAAGAAGAAGAATTGAGGCGCGGCGGCTTCAAAAGGACCGGCCGCGCATCCTTCGCTGCGGCCAGGATGACAAGTGGTTTGGCTCCTCCCGCGGGACAGCTTGGGTTTCAAAACTTTCCGATGCAGGGAGAACGCGCATGGAGATTACGACGCGCGCGCTTTGGGCGCTGATTCACGGCATGGGATTCGGCGGGCTTTATCTGCTGGCCTGCTCGGGCGCGCTGGTGGAGCTGTACCGGCGAAATGCTTCCCGTGCGCCGAGCGCAGCGCGGGGCGACGGGTTTCTGCGCGTGTATCTCGCGGCCATGGCGGCGCTGGCGTGGCTGGCGGTGATGACGGGTGCGTACGTCATTTATCCCTGGTACCGGGCTGTGCCGCCGGCAGGGACCGCGGATCTCCGTGGGTTTCCACAGCGGCTGCTGATGGCGAGCCCGCGCACGATCGCCTGGCACGCGTTGGGGATGGAATGGAAGGAGCACGTGGCGTGGCTCGCGCCCATCGCGGTGACCATGGCGGCTGCCGTGGTTTGGCAATATGGGCGCGAGCTGAGGAACCATCGCGGGCTGCGCGCGGCGGTGCTTTGTTTTTTGTGGGTCTCGCTTGCCGCGGCGGGCGTGGCCGGATTCTTCGGCGCCATGATCAACAAGAACGCGCCGGTAGAGGGCGGCCAGACGATACGGCTGCTGCAGGGAGATTGACCATGAACAACGCTGCCAAAGAAGGGATCCGGATCACCGCGGCGGACGAAGTGCGGCTCGCCAACGGCGCGGGCGCGGCGGCACTGCTGGCAGCCGGCATCGGCTCGTTTGTGCTGGGTGCGCTCGCGGTGCTGGCGGACAAATCTGCCGCCGTCAAGAGCCGGATGATCTTCTGGAAGCCGACCGGACCGCTGAGCGGCGTGACCACGTTGGCAATCGCGGCGTGGCTGTTCGTGTGGCTGCTTCTGCACTGGCGCTGGCGCGGAAGAGACGTGGCGCTCAAGCCGGTGCTGGGCGCGGCGCTCGTTCTGCTCGCGCTGGCGCTCGCGCTTACTTTTCCGCCCATTGCGGATTGGCTCTAAGGCGATAAGGAGCCGAGCCAATGGAAAAAAAGCGCCGGAGAACGATGTTTTGTTCTCCGGCGTGCGATTGGCTGAAGGAGGGTTGTGGTTATTCAAAGGCTGCGGTGGTGAAGTCCGTCATATCGAGTCCGTCGATGTGACGGGCCAGCAGAACCACTTGCCCGTTGGTCGGATTCTTGAGCAGCAGGCCGACCACGCGAATGTTGGCGCCATCGGTGAGGTCACCCCAGGAGCCCAGCCCGTAACGGAAGTCGGTCGCGGTTCCCAGGTAGACGGTGATGGTTTCCGGAATCAGCACGCCGGCAAAACCATTCACCTGCATCTGGAAGGTGGCCTGGCCTGAGTTCTGGCTGCCGGACACGATGGTTCCGTTAAAGCCCCAGTTGCGCAGATGGATGCGCTTGACGGTGACGGCATCGGGATTGGAGGCGCCGCTTGCAGGCCCGCCGATGGCCACATGCTGGCCGGCAACCAGGGAGCTCGAGTTGAAGAGGAATTCCGTGAACGGGTTGTGCATCCAGTAGATGAAGAATTTCTCATCGCCGGTGAGGTTCACCTGGGCAATCTGGCCCAGCGTGAGACCGGTGTCGGTGGGAAGCAGTCCGCGAACGTAGAGATCGAAGCTGGTAGCCGCGCCGCTGGCCGGAGTAACATACGTAACCTGGCCGGCCGCGTAGAAGTTGGTGTCCGAAAGAATCGCGACTTCATCCGCATCGAGGGTCTGGTCGGCGTGGTCGATGGTGCCCGAGACCTCAACGATGCAGCTCGTGGTCAAGCTCGAGAGGCTGGCGTCGCCGTCCCACTCGGTCTGTCCGTTGACGTCAATGGTGAAGTTCTCTCCGTGCGGACCCTGCACCACGAAAGATTGGCCGGTGGTGTCGACGCTGACCACACCGGCGATGAAGGTGTCGATGTGGCCGCCGCCATCCGTATTGGCCACGGCATTGACGTTGAAGGCGGGATCGACGGTGCCGGTGATGTTGCCATTGGAGTCGACCTGGATGGACTTGCGCAGATCGAAATCGACGCGCAGGCCGGCAGGCGACCCGCCCTGCGTGACCACGAACGGCTTATCGAGGGGGACGTTGACGGAGGTGGTGGTGAAGGTGGCCGCCTCAGTCTGGATGGTGGGCGCGCCGCCGCTGCTGGTATCGAGATAGCCGATCGTGCCCGTGCCCAGCGAGATGGTCACGCTGTCATACGTCCCCGCAGGGACATCGTTCATGTCGAGAAGGGTCTGCAGGCCGTTGTAGCGCGCGAAGTCGACTGTGGGCTGCCCGCTCATCAGGGGAACGCTGGTTCCGCCCTGCGTGATGGCGTCGATGCCCATGATCTGCACCGAAAACGATGTGACACTGGCCACGGGTGCGTCCGTGCCAACCACGAAGGCCGAACCTGTTGCCGCACCGGAGGTGGAACCGTTGGTGACCAAACCATTGGTGCAACCGGTGGCCGCAAGCACGCCGCCGGAAAGAAGGAGTAATGCCAGGCGGAAAAGCTTCTGATGGGACTTGGGGGACATATTCGGCCTCTTTCTGCGCGCGCCCGTGGCTTATGCTGAGCGCGCGCGGAGTGGGCTGGTCGTACAGAGCCTCTCCACCGGCAAACCCGTTCCGGCTTCCGGGTGCGCACGCGCACGGATCGACGCTGGAATTAACGGCATTTCAGGACCTTTTTCTGCCCTTGAAGGAGATTCGGATTTTGGGCACGGAATCCTGAAAACGCATGAGTGGCAGCAGCAAGCTCAAAAGGCGATACCGCTGCCATCGATGAGTGCAAACCCAGGAGGATTCAGGAAAGTTGCGAAAAATTTTGCGTTCATCGAACTTTTATCGGGAGCGGCTCGTCTATTAGTGCCCCACCCTGACCAAAGTACCCGGTTGTACCGCCGCGAAAGACGCCGGCGAGACGGCAAATTTCGTCTGCCGCTCATCGGCGGATGCGGCGCTGTTGCGCTGACTGGAGGCCTTAGAAAACCTCGGCGCGAAAGCCGGCAGGGACGGGCGAATGCTTGAGCAGGCCCAGCTCGCCGGCCAGCCGCTCCAGGCGCGCGCGTGTGGCCGCGGAAGGAGGAACCAGCGGCAGGCGCAACTGATCGCTGGTGCGGCCCATGAGATTGAGCACGGTCTTTACCGGGCCGGGATTCGACTCCCAGAAATTGGCCTCGAAGAGGCGCGCGTAGCGGCGTTCGAGCTCGCGGGCATCGGTCCAGTTGTTGTGCAGCGCGGCGCGAATCATTCGCCCGACTTCGGCCGGGGCCTCGTTGGAGGCTACGCTCACGAGGCCGTGCGCGCCAACGCCGATGGCGGCGAGAGCCATGTCGTCGTCGCCGGAGAAGATGCGAAAACCCGAGGGCAACGAGTGCACCAGTTCGGCAATCTGCTGCAGCTTGCCGCTCGACTCCTTGATGGCCTGGATGTTGGGCGCCGCGGCGGCGAGGCGCGCCACCGTGGCCGGCTCGAGGTTGACGCCCGTGCGCCCCGGCACGTTGTAGACCGTCACCGGCAGCGGATTGACGGCGCGGGCAAGCGCGAGAAAGTGCTGGTACTGGCCCTCCTGCGTGGGTTTGTTGTAATACGGGCTGGCCGAGAGCACGGCGCTGACGCCGTGCACATGCCGCAGCAGCGAGGCCTGGCGCACGAGCACGCGCGTGCAGTTGTGGGTGCAGCCGGCCCATACGGGAACGCGCCCGGCGGCGGCTTCGACGACAATGCGGACGGCCTCCAGCCACTCGTCTTCATCGAGCGTGGCGGCTTCGCCGGTGGACCCGCAGGCAACCAGGAAATCGATGCCCGAATCGATCTGCCAGTTCACCAGAGACCAGAGCGCCGCTTCGTCGAGCGCGCCATCGGCGCGAAAGGGCGTCACCAGTGCCGTACCGCATCCCGTCGTTTCCATCGCTAGAGAAAGTCTATAACGAACGACCCTGCGGTTTGCGCGAACCGCTGTGCGTTACAGTGGATATCGAGCCCGGAAACGGGCAACGCAAAGCCCTCGCTGCGGAGATCGCGCATGAACGGCTATCCACGTTCGTTGCTGCATCGTGCCTGTGGAGTTTTTCTCGCCGGAGCTCTCGCCGCAGCGGCCGCACTGAGCGCGCAGACGCAGGCTCCCAGGCAGCAGACGTGGCGATTCGACCGGCTGGACTCGATCGGCGGTTATCCCACGCAGGTGCTCGGCCATCCACACCTCATCGATACGCCCGCGGGCAAGGCGATCCAGTTCAATGGCGTGGATGACGGAATCTTCGTGGACGATCATCCGCTCGCCGGCGCATCCACGTACACCTGGGAAGTGATCTTCCGCCCCGATGCGGATGGACCCGAGGCGCAGCGATTTTTTCATCTGCAGGAGCAGGATCCGGCGACCGGCACGAACACGATGAACCGCATGCTCTTCGAGATTCGCATCGTCGACGGCCAGTGGTGCCTCGACAGCTTTGCCTCATCGGGCGACTCGACGCGGACGCTGCTGAACTGCAAGCTGCTGCACCCGCTGGGGCGCTGGTATCGCGTGACCGCGGTGTACGACGGCAAGATGCTGCGCAATTACGTGGACGACGAATTGGAGGGCGAGGGACCGCTCGACTTGAAGCCGCAGATGCCGGGCCGGAGTTCGATCGGCGTGCGCATCAACAAGGTGTACTGGTTCAAGGGCGCGGTGCTGCTGGCGCGCATGACGCCCTGGGTGCTCAAACCGAATGAGCTTTTGAAGTTGCCGGAGGGGTTGAAAACAGCGGGCAAATAGAGGTTATGCCCGGGAGGGCGATCCTTCCATGACCGCGCGCCCACTTGTGCGCAGCAACTGTCGAGCGGATTCTTCACTCGATTAGAGTTGCTCGAAGATCTCGCGGAAGTCCCACGCGCCGCCGCTTTTTTGGCGGGCGAGCCATTCGGCTCCGCGCACGGCGCCCAGCGCAAAGCCGCGGCGCGAGAAGGCGTCGTGGCGAATCTCGAGGAAGTCCACTTCGCTTTTTGCTGTCACCACGTGCTCGCCTTTGGCATCGCCCACGCGGTGCGAGGTGACGGGAATCTCCCTGCCGGGATGGGCAGAGGCGAGGATTTCTTTGAGCGTGATGGCAGTGCCGGAGGGCGCATCGACTTTGGTGGTGTGGTGCGTCTCCGTAACGGAGAACTGGTAGCCCTCGAGTTGGGCGAGCTCCGCGGTGAGGCGGAAGAGCTTCTGCACGCCGATGGAAAAATTCGTGCCGTAGAGGAGCGAACCGCCGCGCTTTTGGGCGAGGGCCTTCATGTCATCGAGCCTGGCGTACCAGCCGGTGGTGCCGACCACGATGCGGCAGCCAAGCGAGAGCACCGCGCGCATGTTCTCAACGGCCGCCTCAGCCGCGGTGAAATCGATAATGACATCGACTCCGGCGAGATGTGGACCGGTGAGTGCGGCGGCATGCTCGTTTTCCAGGATGTCGAGCGCGCGCACGCCATGGCCGCGCTCGTGTGCGACTTCAGCGACGAGCGTGCCGGTTTTGCCTTTGCCCAGTACAAGAATCAGCATGGTTCACTGTTCACTGTTCACTGTTTGCGCTTTGCGCGCTTCGGTATCGAAGACCCCCGGATCCGGGTCCTTGAAAAAGGCGGCGTGCAGCGAGCGGACGGCCTCGTCGGCGTCGTCTTCCTCGATCATGAAGCTCATGTTGATCTCGCTCGCGCCCTGCGAGATCATGCGCACGTTGATGTGGCGAATGGCGTTGAATACCTGGGCAGCTATGCCGTTCTGGCCGCGGATGTCATCGCCCACCATGCACACCAGGGCTTTCTTGCCCTCACACTTGACGTCGGCCAGCTGGCTGAGGTCGGCCACGATCTCAGGCAGGCTCGCATTGGAGTCGACGGTAAGCGAGACCGAGACCTCGCTGGTGGAGACCATGTCCACCGCGCACTTGTGCTTGTCGAAAACGGCGAAGATCTGGCTGAGGTAGCCGTGGGTCATGAGCATGGGGCTGGCCACGATATCGATGATGCTCAGCTTCTTTTTGACGGCGATGGATTTGAAGGGGCTACGGCAATGCGGCGCGAGCGAGATGATGCGCGTGCCCTCGCATCTGGCGTTGCGGCTGTTGAGCACGGAGACGGGGATGTTTTTTTTGACGGCGGGCAGAATGGTGGCCGGGTGGAGCACCTTGGCGCCGAAGTAGGCGAGCTCGGCGGCTTCTTCAAAGCTGATGACCTTCACGCGCAGGGCGTCAGGGCAGACGCGGGGGTCGGCGGTCATGATGCCGTCCACGTCAGTCCAAATCTCGATGGCCTCGGCCGAAAGCGCGCCACCGATGAGGGCGCCGGTAAAATCGGAGCCGCCGCGGCCGAGCGTGGTGGTGACGCCGCTTTCGTTGGAAGCGATGAAGCCGCCCATTACGGGGACCTTGTGCTCGTCGAGGAGAGGCAGGAGCCTCTCGTGCGCGCGTTTTTCGATGAGCGCGTCGAGCGGCGCGGCTCTCTGAAACTCGGAATCGGTGATGACGATTTCGCGCGCGTCCACGCGGACGGCGTCAAGGCCGCGCTCGCAGAAAGCGGCTGCGACGATACGGCTCGATAGCCGCTCGCCGTAGCTGACAATGAGATCGGAGATACGCGGCGTGAGCTCGAGCAGGACTGCGAGGCCGCGCAGAACCTCATCGAGGGAGTCGAACCGCTGCTCGATGAGATCCACGAGCGCGCAGCATTCATTGGGTGACTTGATGAGCTCGGCGGCGGCATCGCGATGGCGGCCGCGCAGGCGCGAGGTAATGGCCAGGGCCCCGGTGCGGTCGCCCTGCGCGGCGCTGGCGGCGGCGCGCAAAAGCTGGTCCGTTACCTTGGCCATGGCGCTGACCACCACCACCGGAGTTTTACCCTGGGCCACGCGGCTCTTCACAATGGCGGCGGTGCGTCCGATGGCGGCCGCGTCTTCCACCGAGGTGCCGCCGAATTTCATCACAACCAGGTTCATGGGTGCTTTCCCGTTTTCACTGGAGCGGGCATGGCGTGGGCCGCTGGGCATGGGGAGAACTCCGAGTCGTATTGCCGAAGCATGCTTCAGACGTGCGCGGTTGCGGCAGCGGCGGCCGGCTCAAGTTTTCCCAGGCTGGCCAGCAACTCAGCATTGAGAATGGTTGCGCCGGCAGCGCCGCGAATCGTGTTGTGCGAAAGCACGGTGAACTTCCAGTCGAGCACGCCACAGGGACGCAGGCGCCCCACGGTCACGGCCATGCCGTTGCCGCGATTGCGGTCCAGCCGCGGCTGGGGACGGTCCGGCTGCGCGGCCCACTCGATGGGCTGCTCGGGCGCTGAAGGCAATCCCCGGCCCGCGAGGGGACGAAACTCCCGCCACGCGGCGAGGATGTCTTCGCGGGTAACGGGCCGACCCAGCTTTTTGCCGAGCTTGATGGAGACACTCTCCGTGTGGCCATCCTCGACGGCAACCCGGTTGCAATGGGCGGTCACCTTTGCAGGCAGCGGCGTTACCGTGTGGCCCTCCAGCCGGCCAAGAAGCTTGAGCGTCTCGGCCTCCATCTTTTCTTCTTCGCTGGCGATGTAAGGGATGACGTTGCCGAGGATGTCCATCGAGGCAACACCGGGGTAGCCGGCGCCGGAGACGGCCTGCAGCGTGGTGACGAAGATCTGCTCGATGCCGAAGCGCTCCTCGATGGGCTTGAGCGCCAGCACCAGGCCGATGGTGGAACAGTTGGGATTGGTCACCATGTAGCCGCCGGAGTCGCGGCGCGAAGGCTGCTCCTCGATGAGGTGCAGATGATCGGCGTTGATCTCGGGGATGACCAGGGGCACGTTGCCGGCCATGCGGTAAGCGCTGGAGTTCGAGATCACCGCGCAACCGGCGTTGGCGAAATTGGGCTCCATCTCGCGGGCGATGGCGGCGTCCACGCTCGCAAAGATAATCCTGGGCGCGCCCTCCGGCTCGGCCGGAGAAACGATCATGCGGGCGATGCGCTCCGGCAACGGCGTATCGAGTCGCCACCTGGCGGCTTCAGCGTAGGGCTTGCCGCTGGAGCGGTCGCTGGCCGCAAGCCAGGCGATCTCAAACCAGGGGTGGTTTTCGAGCAGTTGCATGTAGCGCTGGCCGACTGCGCCCGTAGCACCGAGAATCCCGATTGGGTGTTTGCTTTTCACGGTCCTGAACACTCCAGTGTACAGGAGGACGACTGCGCCGCGCGCGCGAGCGGGGTTGCGTGTGCCTCAAAGTAAACGTGTTGCTGCGGGTTGAGGCGTTTCAGGGATTCTGGGCCGTGGGCACGCAAGGGGCCGGCATGGCGGCCCATTGTGAAGGGAATCGCGCGCTGTGCACGTGCAGGCGCCCCGGCTCACGCGTGTCGTAGCCGGAGCGGCAAGCGGGATGGGGTCGCGACGGGGAACCGATTCTAGGGAACAAAGACGCGGTAAGCGTAGCCGTTGCGAATCACGAGCACGGAGCGGCGCGGCGCATAGACCACCGGCGGGGGCGCGGCAGAGTAATAGACCGAGGGCGGCGCAGGCGGCGCAGGCGCGTAGGCCATGACCGGAGGCGGCGGAGCAGGCGCCGGCTCGTAGTCCATGGCCGTAGGGCTTGACGCGGGCGGCTGCGGCGCAGGCGGCTCATAGGCGCTCGGACGCCGGTAGAGGCCATCGGGATCCTGCTGCAGCGGCTCGCCCATGGGAACCTCCATGTCGTCCATCACCTTGAGCGTGAGCCGGGTTTCCTCTTTGAGCGTGGGGCGCGGCCCGCGGCGCGGCAGCTCGATTAGATCGATGGGCCAGAGAATGGGAATCATCCAGGTAATCGTGTCGCGCACCGCATGGCCTTTGCCCAGAATGCGGCCGTATTCATCCACGTTGTAGCCGGGCACGCCCACCACGCGCGCGTCCACTGGAATCACGGTGTCCGGCTCGATGATCATGCGGTCGAATTTGAGTTCCATCCAGCCCTTGCCGACAAAGTGGCCGGGATCGCGGTAATCTTCGAAGCGGCCGACCAGATAGCTGTCATAGGGCAGCGTGGAGCGCCCGTAGCGTTCGGAGTAGCCGAGGCGGCAGAGCACGGGATCGCCAATGGCCGTGGTTTTGGAGTTGAGCTTGGGCTCCGACATGGTGCAACTGATCAGAGACCCGGCGGGAATGATCTGTTCACCCGCGTACGCACACACCGGCGCGGCGAACAGGACGGCGCAGAGAGCCAGTGGAACGCTCTTCATGACGGTCCTCCTGATGGAAGCGTCTTTGCCCCGGCGA
>JASHTS010000008.1 GCA_030040425.1 Acidobacteriaceae bacterium
GCGGGACCGGAGCACGCATAGGGCAGAAAGACAAAGCAAAGATAGTAAATAATGCAGTCGCGAAAAAACATTCTTACCGGGTTAGAAGCAGTCTCGGATTGCCCGGGTTGGATTGCCTGGAACGGGAGATGCCGGCGGCGCCGCTGGAGCAGCCAGAACGTTCAATTGCGCATCGGAACTAATTGCCGCCGTTCTAGATCGCTGCGCCAATCTGGATTTGTGCCCAGTCTGTTTATTGAAGAAATGGTATTTGCAGAGTTCTCTCGAGGAGCATAAAAAACGCAGTGGAAGTCGCCACGCACAAGACGAAGTCATTGCGCGCCCGGATCATCGCTGGAAGCGTTGTGTTGCTCTCCGGCTCGGGCATGACCATCGGCACCAACCTGCTCTACAACATCGTCGTGGCGCGGTTCCTGGGCCCCAAGGGGTTCGGGCAGGCCACTGTGGTCTATACGTTGCTCACGCTGCTTTCGGCGGTGATGCTCTCGCTGCAGATCACCTCGAGCAAAGTGGTGGCGCAGCAAGCCACGCCCGAGGGAAAAGCGGCGGTCTACCGCAGCTATCATCGCGCCGCATGGCTGCTGGGGCTGGTGGTGGCCGTGGCGCTTCTGCTTTCTCGCGGCGCCATCTCCGATTATTTGAATCTGCAGGATTCGACGCTGGTTGCGCTGCTCGCCATCGGGGTGGGATTCTATATCCCCCTCGGCCCGCGCCGCGGCTACGTGCAGGGCACCTACGGGTTCCGCGGGCTGGCGCTGAACCTGGTGCTCGAAGGGGCGGTCCGGCTGTTGGGATCGTATCTCCTGATTCTGGCGGGATTCGGCGTGCGCGGGGTGATCGCCGCCAATGCAGCGGCGGTTGTGGCCGCGTATTTCGCCATTCCTCCGCGGCTTGTCGGACGCGTTCGCAATCCCCTCCACTTCTCTTACGCATTTCGTGAAACCGCGCAGGCCACGGTGTTTTACGCGGGCCAGATGCTCATCGGCAACTGCGGCATTGTGATGGTGAACCATTTCTTCGCCGCGCACGAGGCGGGAATCTACGCCGCGGTTGCCATGGTCGGGCGCGTCATCTTCACCATGACATCGGCTGTGGTGAATACCACTTTCCCGCTGGTGGCGGGCACCAGCAAGGAAGACCGGCGAGATCTCAGAGTGATCGCCACTTCGCTCATGCTCGTGCTGGGCTGCGGCGCGGGGCTCGCCGTTGCGCTGTGCATTGCGCCGCCCTGGATATGGACGCATCTCTTCGGCTCGGGGTTCGAGGTCGCGGGCCGGTACAGCCTTTCGTATCTGCTGGCGCTGTATGCGCTGGCGATCGTGATCTATTCGCTCAGCGCGGTGATCATTACCTTCGAGATGTCCTACAAGATTGCCAACACGAGCTACGTGCAGCTTGCCTTCAGCGTGGTTCTGATTGGCGGCATTTACTGTTTCCACTCCAGTCTGCGCGAAGTGGTGCTGGTGCAGCTGCTGTTGATGGCGGTGCTGTTTGTGATGGTGGCTGTTCCCTTCCTGGTCAATTCGTTCACTGATTCCGACGATATACCGATGATGCTGAACTGCCGGCCGGTACGCCTGCTGCACCAGGTTACCGAGGACGAAGCCATTGCCGAGTTTCTGAAGAGCGACTTTGCGACGCCGGTCTTCAAGAACTACCAGGACACGCTGGGCCCGATTGTAGCGGCTCCCGATTTCGGCAATCCCGAGGAGAATGCCGCGCGCCGGGCGCTTTTCTTCCTTCGCCACCTGGCGCTGTGGAAGGAGATCCCTCCGGGAACGGAGTGGTATGAAGTGACGTTGAACGAAGAGGAGCTGAACTACATCCGGGTATTCCCGCGCGCGCAATGGAGAAAGCTGGCGCGGGGCAATTTCGCGCTGACCACGGTGACGGAGCGGCTCGAAGACTACCGGAATCTTCTCGATTCCACGTTCGTCTCGAAGATTGACGCGATTGGCAAAGAAATGCTGCGCGAAGACGCCGACTTCGGCTCCGTGATCCTGATTGGAACCAGCGCGACCGAGCCGCTCACCATTCTGGACGGGAACCATCGCCTGGTAGCGGCGCTGCTGACTTCGCCGCACCGTCTGGATAAGCTGCGGTTCCTGTGCGGCCTTTCGCCGCGCATGCGGGAGTGCTGCTGGTACAACACCAATCTGCCAAATCTTTTCCGTTACGGGAGAAATGTGGTTGCGCACTCATGGCGCGATCCCGAGGCGGAGCTGGCGCGTGTGCTCAAGGACTCACAGCCGTTGTGGCGAGCCGAAGCGTGAGACGGGGAGTCAAATGCGGCAAGGGCATGGAAAAACTTCCCTGGCGCGAGTAATGCGCCGGAATGGAGAGCAGGCATGGAAAAGAGAATGCGGAAACGCGCAGTGACGGTAAGAAGGCTTCCCGCAAAGCTGGACGAGATGGGCGCGCGGATGTTCCTGGCCGAACTGGATGGGTGCCTGAGCGGCCGGAGGCCGGCGATTGTTCTCGACTGCTCCAGCGTACGCGGCCTGGGCCGTGACGAGCTCTGGGCGATGCTTTGCTGCCTTGAAGAGGCCATGAAGCGCAACGGCGACGTGCGGCTCGCCGCGGTACCGCGCGACGCACGCGCGTTTCTTGAGGCGTCCGGCGTGGGGCGCCTGTTCAAGAGCTACGAAACATGCGCCAGCGCGATTGCAAGCTTTCAGCAACCAACCGCGTACCGGATGGCGCCGTTTTACGCGGACCGTTCTGCCGAGGCAGCGCGGAATGCTGCGTGAAGCGCAGCCAGTCGAGGCGAGCAGAAGAACGCGAATATCGGAGCGAGCCATGAATTTCACAGGGAAGACCACCGGCAAGGCAGTGAAACAGTTAATTGCGGTGTGCCTGGCGATGCTGCTGGCGGCGCCGCTCAGCGCCGTGACTGCGCAGGCGCAGCAGTCGCCCTCGAATAACGCGCCGGCGCAGACTGCTTCTGCAGCGCAGGATCCCGGCTCTCAAAATGCCCAGGACGGGCAAACCAGCGCCGGACAAAATGCGCCGGCACCTGCCGTGGGCACGGCTGCGGCTCCGGCTGAAACCAGCGCCGGCATTGCCGCATCGCGGCCGGCGGGCGCCGTGATCGCGCCGTACAAACAGAGGCGCCGGCACGCGTTTGTCATCCGGGTCGCCATCATCGTGGGAGCGGGCGTGGCCATTGGCACGGTTGCGGCGCTCTCCCATTCAAGCTCCAGCGAGCCGCCGCGCTAGGAATGCCGGAGACGCGGCGAGAGGCCACGGACGAACGATGAGCCAGGCGATACGAAGAGTCGACAAGGGCCCTCAAACCCGGTGCGTCAGTTTTTCCGGGATCGACGGCGCGGGCAAGAGCACGCAGATTGCAGCTTTGCGCGCGCGCCTGGAAAAGATGGGCCTGCGCGTCAGGATTGTGGCGTTCTGGGACGAGATCGCGGCGCTCACCGGCATCCGCGAAGGCGCGGGACACAAGCTCTTCGGCGGCGAAGAGGGAGTGGGCAGGCCAGAGGCGCCGGTAAACCGGCGCGACAAGAACGTGCAGTCGTGGCCGATGAGCTGCGTGCGGCTGGGCCTTTATTTTCTCGACGCGCTTTCTCTGTGGCGGGCGACCAGGAGAGCCCTGCGCTCGGGAAGCGACGTGGTGATCTTCGACCGGCACATTTACGACGAACTGGCCAACCTGAATCTGCGCAACCCGCTGATGCGCGCCTTCGCGCGGGGGTTGATGCGCATCGTTCCCAGGCCGCAGATCAGCTACTTGCTGGACGCGGAGCCCGCGGCGGCGCGCGCGCGGAAGCCCGAGTATCCGCTCGAGTTTCTGCATGCCAACCGGCAGTCATACCTTGAACTGAACCGGCTTTTGAGGGGCATGACCGTAATTGCGCCCATGCCCATCGAAGAGGCGAAGCGGGAGGTGCAGCGGCGCGCGCTGGCGATGCTCCAGGCGAATCGGGACCAGGCCGACGAAGAAGAGGCGAGAGCGAGCGGCGAGCCGGGAAAGCTGGACGAGCGCATGACCCGTCCCGCCGCTTTTTGAGTCAGCTTCGCGCCTGGCGCCCGCTACCAGCGATAGATGACGAGGTCGTCGAGATAGACGGTGGACGAGCCGCTGGTGCCGTACCCATCCACTTGAAAGTTGGTCAGCAGCGTGGGTGACCACCCCAGGGAAAACGAAGACAGCACGGTCGCGTTGATGGGAAACTCGTAACCGTCGAGCCAGGCGGAGTGGTAGGTCACGTAGCCGGAGTCGTCGCGCGAATAGCTGATCTGCACATGATGCCATACATTGGTGCTCCAGCCGCGCGGATTGCAGTAGCCATGCGAGTGAACCCACTGGTCGGAAGGCTTCTCCGGAGTTCCCTTGTTGACCGTGTAATCCCAGGTGCTCGAGTAGCCGTCGCATTGGAAGCCGAAGATCGCGGTCTGGCCATTGGGCATCACCTGGTTCAGATCCATCTCGATATTGGCAATACCGCTCGAGGGCGCAGCGATGTAGAGGAAGGCGTCATAGAAGAAGTTGGTGGAGGTGGTATTGTCGCCGAACGAAGCGTCGTAGCGCTCGGAGCCGGAGTTCGAGAATTTGGTGACGAATTTGCGCGCATTGCCGTAGAGCGAGGGTGAGCCGGTGAGGCTCATGGACCCGCTCGCGCTGCCGCCCGTGGAGCCGTCGGCGGTAGCGTGCCAATCGCCAAGCAATTGAATGCCGCCGACACTGACGGCATCCGAGGGGACGACGGCGTCTCCGGTGGAATCCGAAGTGGTTCCAGAAACGGTGATGGCGATATCGGCAACGCAGACGGCGCCTTGGTTGCCCCAGGCCTTGACGTGCAGGGTGTGGCCGCCCGACCCGGACTGAACCTTGGCGTCCAGCGAAGTGCTGTAGACGATGGTGGTGCTGCTGCTGTTGTCGAGCGAATAGCCCATGGAGGCGACATCCTGCGAGGAACAGGTGGATGCCGAAGCGGAAAGAGAAAAGGGCGACGAGACCTGCGCGCCGCTGGCAGGGGAGTTGACCGTGACGCCTGCCATTGCGGGCGCTGCCGGAAGGACGAGCAACAACAGTGCAAGTGACAACCTGGAACGAAGACCCATGAGATTCCTCTGAATGAAGCCGGTTGATCCATCTCCAATGAACGGCCGCCCGTTGCTCGAGAGCGAACCGATCCTCATGCGCGGAAGAACGGCTTTTCCGCGCACACCACAGGGCACACTCCTTCCGCATTCCGTTGCGGGAAGAAGCCGGAGCGAAAACAAATTGTGAGGGCTGTTCTGAGCGACGCGAATCGCGCTACGCCGGACGAATGGCCTCGTCAGCTAACCTCTATATTCCGAACTTACGGCGGCAAGGTGCGCATCTTCGCAATTCAACCGGGTTTCGGTGAATGCCGCTAGCCGGGGAGAGCATGGAGGGCGCCGATCGCGCGTCTCTTTGCTCTTCCCAGCGTTCCGTCGCGGGCTTCCCGCCCTGGCCTGCCGGCAGGCAACGAGTCCTAACAAATCAGGTTTTCTATGCGCATGATATACGCCTGATCGCCGACGTCAATAGATTGCTGCAGGATTTTCGAAGGAAAATCTTCCCCCGCAAACAACCTGGCAAAGAATGCACGCATCGGGTAAAAATTCGCGGGTTCCGAGGGCAGAAATTACCGCAACAGGGCGCATCCAACTGACAGGCGACGCCTGTCGGCACGAGATTCCGGAAAGGCTCAAGTTCATGCAATTCAGAATTGCGAAGAGGCACTGCGCTCGGATTTTGCTTCTGGCCTGCGCGATGGCATCCTGCGGATACAATGCCCATGCCGCCGCGTGCACAACGCAGGGACAAATGTCGGCCGCCGACCGCAGTACGCTCGAGGGCTCGGCGCGCACGGTGCTGGCGCAGGTGCAGAGCGGAGATGAAGCGGCGTTGCAGGCGGACACCATTCCCGCCGTGGCTGCGGATTTCAGCGGGATTCGCAATTCGGTGGAGTATTTGCGGCCGCTGGTGCAGCGAGCCGCAGTTACGGTGGATTCGCTCTATCTTCTGGACGCGTCGGACGACCAGGCCGGCGAAGCGCACACGGATTTCTATTGCGGGTCGCCGATTGTGGTGATCCATTTCACCAATCTGCCTCCGGCCGTCTACGCGTTGGCCATCGTGCATGCCACGGGAGTCCCACAGCCGCAGCAAGTGGCGCTGATCTTGTCGAAGGCCAATGGCGGTCGATGGATGTTGGCCGGATTTTTCTCGAAACCGATGATTGCGGCCGGACATGACGGGCTTTGGTATTGGACGTCGGCGCGCCAATACGCGCAGACGAAGATGGACTGGGATGCGTGGCTCTACTATCACATGGCCGCGAGTCTTCTCGATCCGCTGGCATCGATTTCGAGCCCGAACCTCGACAAGCTTGATCGTGAGACCGACCAGGTGAAGCCGGAGAATTTTCCAGGCGCGCAGCCCCTGCGGATTACCACGCAAAACGGCGTGTACACGCTAACCGCGATCGACACTTCGACGGAGCTGGGCGGGCTCGACCTGAACGTTCATTACTCGCCCGATTTGACGCAAGCCTCGCAGTTGCGCAATCCGCCCATGGCGCGCCAGCAGGTATCGGCCATCATGGGAGCGTTGCTCGAGCTGCATCCCGAGCTGGCCAAGGCGTTTCACGGCATCTGGGTGCATGCCGACCAGGGAAACGCATCGCTCTTCGCGCTGGAGTTGCCGATGAGCCAGATTGCCACCGCCGGTCTGGGACCGGTCTCGAGTTCCATGGCTCGCTAAGTCGCCCCGCAATGGAAAGCGCGCCGATGCGAGTCTCAAAGAGATCGAAGCACGATTCGAAGCGGAAACGCGCAAGCGCAGTTCACGCCGTGAGCGCGCGATACTCCAAGAACATACTCAACCGCCAGCGGAGAATCATGCCGAAGGCAAGAATGAAGAAGAGCCCGCCCGTCTGCTCGATGGTCATCAGGCGGTCAAAGTAGCCGCGCGCGAAGTAGCGAATAGCGGCAAGCACGATCACCACGGCGAAAAACGCCGCGGAGCGCTTCATCATGATGGTTTCCCCGGTGCGCTCGAGGCGCGAAGTAAGCAGGAGCGGATACGCGAGGGCCACGGCGCCGAGAAGAAACGCGATGAGAGCCCAGGTCCAGGGCACGCGAAAAGCGGGAACCACGAACATGAAGAAGCCGGTAGACATGCCCGCGGGCGGAAAAAGAATCTTCTTCGGCGTCACGGCGGTGCGGCCTTCGCGCACCCGCCAGATCAGCACGCCCGTCAAGCCGAGGAGCGCCACCACGGCGGAGATTTGAGGGGAGATGAACATCGCTGCAAGCCGATCGAGCGGAGCGCGTCCGGCACGCCTCATCGGACGCGTGACCTTGCCGAAAGCGCTTCAGGAAAAGAATAACGGGCGTGCGGGCACTGCGTACAGCGGCAAGGCTGCCCGTGAAGGCGCCGGCTGGTTGCGGGGCCGTGAGCGCGCGGTGTATTCTCGGTTTCATCGGCGCGGCCTGAAAGCACGCGTCCGGCGCCCAGCGAGTGGCGTGGTTGAAAGGACCGAAGTTCCTGATACTCGATCAATTCCAACTCAAGGGGAAAAGAGCACTGGTGACAGGCTCGTCGCGCGGCCTGGGTGCGGCCATTGCGGTTGCGTTGGCAGAGGCGGGCGCAGATGTTGCGGTGCACGGCTCGAGGGTGGCGCCCGAGGCTACGCGACAGAAAGTGATGGCCGCGGGGGCGCAGTCGATTGCGCTGGCCGGCGACGTGGGCAACGCGGAGGTGTGCGCACGGCTGGTCGAAGAGACGGTTCGCCATTTCGGGACCATCGACATTCTGGTGAACAACGCTGGAATCATTCGCCGCTCGCCGGCGGCCGAGCACTCGGAAGACGATTGGAAGACGGTGATCGAAGTGAATCTTTCGAGCGTGTTCCGGCTGACGCAACACGCGGGCCGGAACATGCTCAAGCGCGGATCTGGAAAGATCATCAATATTGCCTCGCTGCTGACCTTTCAGGGCGGCATTACGGTGCCATCGTACGCGGCGGCCAAAGGCGGCGTCGGCCAACTGACCAAGGCATTCGCCAACGAGTGGGCCGCGAAAGGCGTGAACGTGAATGCGATTGCGCCCGGCTACATGGAAACCGACAATACCGAGGCGCTGAGGAACAATCCCGAAAGGGCGCGGCAGATTCTGGAGCGAATCCCCGCGGGGCGATGGGGACAGCCGGAGGACCTGGCCGGGGCGGCCGTGTTTCTGGCCTCGCGGGCGAGCGATTACGTGCACGGCCATATTCTCGTGGTTGACGGGGGATGGATGAACCGCTGAGTTCCCGGTGCGAGAGGCGCGCTGCAGCGTGTGGCCGCGCTCTTGTCCCTGGCGCCGATTTGTTTCTTCAATTTGTAACCGCACGCCAGGAGGGGGGTCGGGTGACCATGACCGGGATTCGGTGGATTGCGATGGGAACGATGGCGCTGGCCTGCGCGGGCGCAGCGGGCGCACAGAACCAGGCGGCGCCGTCAGCGCCAGCGATCACAGGTCTTGCGCATGTTGCTTTTCGCGTAAGCGATCTGGATCGGGAGATCAACTTTCTGGGCAAGCTGGGATTTGAAGAAGCGTTCACCAGCACCAGCGGGGCCAGGACGATGGAAGCCTTTGTCAAGGTGAACGACCGGCAGTTTATCGAGGTGTATCCGCAGTCCGATCCTCCGCAGCCGCTGGGATGGATGCACGCGTGCTATGAGACCAACGATGCCAATGGGCTGGCTGCGCTTTATGCGCAACGAGGATTGAAGCCCCCGCCGGTGCGCAGAGCCGGCGCGGGCAACTTGATCTTCGCGCTCACCGATCCGTCCGGGCGAACCACCGAATTCACGCAGTACATGCCGGACTCGCGGCACATGCTGGACAAGGGCCAGCACCTGGGCGAGCATCGCGTCTCCGAAACGCTGCTGGGATTCGAATTGCCGGTCGCGAACCTCGGCGCGGAGCGGCAGTTCTATACCAGGCTCGGATTCGAAGCCGAAGACGCGCAGGGCAGCGTTCACTTGAGTGCGCCGGACGCAAACGGGCTGCGCATCGTGCTGAATTCAACCGGGTCGCGCGGCGAGCCGGAGATGCTGCTTCCCGTGCCCGACGCGCGCAAAGCCGCCGAGCAGTTGCGGCACGCGGGACTGAAGGTGGATCGGCAGGACAAGCTGGTTTTTGTCCGCGACCCGGACGGCAATTTGTTTGTTTTGCTGGAGACCGGATCGGCGGAGGGGCTGCTGGTCCCCGGGGCGGTGGCTCGCACGGGCCTCGCCCGTTAAGCGCGAGGCGACGGTTGCCCGGCGGCGTTCTGCTGCTCGGAAAGCCAGGAAAGAGCCTTCTCCGGACAGATGTGACGCGCTTCAAGAACTTCCAGCTCGGCCTCGCCTTCGATCGCGGAGGCGATGGTCAGGAAGCACTCGAGGCAGCGGCTGTTCCAACTGCCGTTCTCATTTTGCGTACGATTGTACATAGCGGCCTACCTTCCAGAGATTAACGCGGAGCCGCTTCTGAGCGAAGTGTTGCCGGTCACAGGGATGGGATGCCGGCGTGCGCTAGAGGTTTTCCCACTGGTCGAGGTGCTTGCGCAAATGCCAGCAGGGATCCTGGCCATTCTGCGGAAAGAGCGCGACCGCACAGGGAACGGTGACCGGGCCGAGATAGTCGTACTCCTCTTTCTGGCCTTTGAGGGGAATGCCCATGTAGCGGTTGACGGTGACCGTGGAGGTGGGCGAGCCGCGCAGGTGATAGACCGTCCAGTCGACGATGTAGGTGGCCAGAAAGCAGGCGGCCATGGAGACAAAGGCGCGAAAGACCCATCGGCCCAGAAGACGGAACACGATTCAGCCTCTTTCTCGAGAACGTGTTGGATCCTGACCCGCGGCGCCGGTGAGCCGCCGGCGGCGGGCCTGCACCAGAATAACGCGAGGTGCGCGGGAGAGCGATTGTTTCAAAAAGCGGGCCGCTAGAACTTGACGCTCGCCGCGCGCGGCGAGATGCCGCTGAGCTCGGCGGCGCGGGCCTCCGCGTAGGCGGCAGCGCCGATGAGCGCGGTGCGGCTCTCGAGAATGATGCGCACCGGCATGTGCAAAAGGAGCTGGCTCAGGCGGCCCTTGTCGGCGAAGGCCTTCATGAACGTGCCGTCCTTCAGTTTCTCGAGAATGCGCGGGGCGATGCCGCCGCCGACGTAGAGACCGCCGACGGAAAGCACCTTGAGGGCGAGGTTGCCGGCCTCGGCGCCGTACGCGGAGACGAACAGGTCAAGAGCCTTCTCGCAAATTTCGCTTTTGGCGGCGAGAGCGAGCTCGGTAATCACGGCGTTGGGATCTTCCGTGGTCATGCGCCGGGCCAGCGAGGCCGGCTCTTCGAGGCCGCGAACGTCGCGCAGGAATTCATAGCAGTTGGTGAGTCCCTGGCCGCTGACCACACGCTCAAAGCTGATGCGCCCGTTGTACTTCTGGATGAGAAAACGGAGCAGGTCGATCTCGTCCTCATTGCGCGGGGCAAAATCGGAGTGTCCTCCTTCGGAGGGGTACGGCACGTAATCGCGGCCGTCCCAGATGAGCAGCGCCTCGCCCAGGCCGGTGCCAGCGGAGATGAGGGCGCGATTGCCGATCTGGCGGGCGTCGCCATCGCTCAAGGTGTAGATCTGGTCGGAACCGAGCTCGGCGATGCCGTAGCCGTTGGCCTGAAGATCGTTGATGAGGAAGACGTAGTCGATCTTGAGATTGGCGGCAAGCTCGCGGCTGTCGAGCGTCCAGGGCAGATTGGTGAGACGCAGGCGGCCTTCGCGCACCGGGCCGGGCACGCCGAAGCAGGCGGCAAAGACTTTTTCCGTGACGATGAACTCTCTCACGATCTCCTCCAGACCCGAGTATTCGCGGGCCGGAAACTGCTGATCGCGGGTAGGTTTCAGATCGCCGTCGGTAAAGTCGTAGAGCGCCAGATGGACTTTGGTGCCGCCCACATCGCCCGCAAGAATCATCCTTCCCTCTCCAACGCGCCATAGCCGCGCCCGTCGGTAGCGGGCAGCAACGAGGCCGCAGCCTTGTCCAGAAGTAAAGTCAGTATACCGCCCGCAGGGGCGATGAGCTGGCTGGGCAGACGCTCGGGATCGCGCGGGCCGAGCAGGACTTCCTTGAGGATCTGCGCCTTATCTGCGCCGGCGATGAGAAAGAAGACGCTCGCGCCCTGGTTGATGACCGGCCGGGTGAGGGTGATGCGCCAGGCGTCTTTGTTCTGAACGTGGTTGGCTACGGCGAGGCGGCTCGTCTCGTGAAGCGCGGCAGTGTGCGGGAAGAGCGAGGCGGTGTGGCCGTCGGGGCCCATGCCCAGCGCAATGAGATCGAAGCGGGGGATTTCGGCGCCTTCCAGACGAAAGCTCGTGCGCAACTCCAACTCGTAGCGGGAGGCGGCGGTTTCGGGTGCGAGTTCGCCTTCCATGCGGTGAATGCGTGCGGGCGCGAGCGGCACGTGGTCGAGCATGGCTTCTCGGGTCATGCGGTAGTTGGAATCGGAGTCGTTGGGCGGAACGCAGCGCTCGTCCACCCAGTAGAGATCGAAATTGTCCCAAGGCATGCCGGCGCGCAAGGGCTGGTTCGCGTCGGCAAGAAGCTGGAAGGCTGCCTTGGGCGTCGACCCGCCGCTGATGGCGATGCGGGCGCGGCCGCGGGCCGCGGCTGCCTGCGCGGTGACTTCAACAAAATGCTGCGCCGCGCGCCGGGCGAGAGCGCCCGCGTCGAGCGAGACAAAGTATTCAATCCGGAGTTTTTGCGGCATGTGGCCCTCCGAGTTCTACCTTACACGGAGGAGGATGCGCGGCGGCTCGCGGAGTTTCACGATTCTTCCTCGCGCGACGCGAGCATGGAGTGCAGCGCGCCGATGAGGAATCGATCCTGGCCGAAGGGAGAAAAGAAAAACCGGCGAACGGCTCTTGCCTTGCGCCGTCTGCCGGTTCTTCGCTTTTAAGATGCCCGGATCGTTTGCGGGTCTAATTTATGTTTAACGCTCGCGGCGATCGGCGGGTCACGCGCCGTGACGATGTTCGTGCACTTGCACGTTCGCGTGATCGTCACGCTCGGCGTCCGCCCGCTCCGCGCTGCCGGCTTCGCGTTCGCGCTCCATTTCCTTCTCCGCGTCGCGAGCCGCATCCTTGATGTTGCCCCAGGCCTTCTGTGCCTTCCCCTTGGCCTGTTGCAGGGAACCCTCCACCTGGGCGTTGGGATCGCCAGTCCACTCGCCCGCCTGCCGCTTCACGCGGCCGGCAGCATCGTTGATTGCGCCTTTCACTTTATCTTTATCCATAAGCTTCCACCTCCGTGGATCGGGTTATATAGCGAACGGCGCACCCTGTCTCGCAGGGCGCCGCGCCGCTTCACACGGCCCTGCGCCCGCTGATCAACTGGATCAACAGGACCACTAATGCGATCACAAGCAGAATATGAATGAATCCTCCCAGCGTGTAGGAGGTCACAACTCCCAACAACCAGAGGACCAGAAGAATTACGAAGATTGTCCAAAGCATGCCGCGCCTCGCTTCTCCTTCTCAAAACATCTGAGGCTTGGACGCCTGGCTATTCCCCGGGGTTGTTCGCCGGAATCTGCGGCGACAGCCACGAGCAGCCCGCCATCGGGAGAAGGCATCTGACGAAAAGATTTGTGCCGCGTGCAACACATTTTGAGGCTCGCGGCTTGATCGGAACATGAATACCTGGAACATGAGGACTTAAAGCAAATCCGATTTGATAGCACGAATTCGTGCGGCCCGAAAAGACCCCGCGCGAGAATCGTCGCGAACCGTGTTGAAGCGCTGAAAAAAGATTTTATCGACCTCGAATAGTTGCGGGCTGCCGGGCGCGGGGCATTCAAAACCCGCCGAGGGCGGCGATAAAGAAAGGGGAGCTGACATGCTTCTGCTGATTATTCTCATCCTTCTGATCTTCGGTTTTGGCTATGGCGGATATCGCATGGGCCCCGGGTGGGGCTATTACGGCGGCGGCTCAATCAGCCTGCTGCTCCTCATCGTGGTGGTCCTCCTGCTGCTGCGCGTCATCTGATCGGGGCGTGCGACGAGCAAAAGAAAACGCCGCCCCTCCCGGCGGGAGCGGCGGCGCGTTTCTTTGGGGCGAACGGGAGCGGTGCTAGAAGACTCCAGCCATATACTCTTCGGCCGGCTGCGGTTTCTCGGCGTGCAATCCGGACTGGGAAAGTACGACGGGCGAGAGTGTGATGACGGGGCAGTTCGCGTGCGCGAGCACCTTGTACACCACGCCATGGCGCGTAATCGCGGCGAAGGCCGAGGCGCCCTGCGCGCCGAGAACAATCAGATCGGCCTGCTGCGCGCGACTTTGATAGAGCAGCTCTTCGGTCGGATCGCCCGGGACCACGATGGTCTGGATAGAGATTCTGCCCTGCAAAGCAGCGGGAACCAGCGCGAGCATGTCGGCTTCCAGCTGGTCGAGTGACCGGCCGGCGAGGAGCCGGACGCGTTCCTGCGGGCGAATCACATGCTGCAGGATCAGGCGGGCGCGATGTTGCGCGGCCAACTCCGCAGCAAAGCCGGCGACCAACGGGCTCGACTCGAGCAAGCTGGCGGCGCAGAGAATGGTCCGCGTCGAAAATTCGCGATATGCCCCGTCAACCACCTGCGGTCCAACGATGTAAACAGGCACGGTGGCGCTGCGCAGGACCGCCTCTGCAACCGAGCCCACCAGCAGCTTGCCGACAGGACCGGGAGAGTGCGTGCCCATGACGATGCGATCGATCTCCCGCTCGCGCGTGAAGGCGAGAATCTGATCGGCGGGCAATCCCGGCCGCACCACCACTTCGCATTGCAGGCCTTCGGCGCGTACGCGCTCGGCCAGCGGCTCCAGTTGATGCTTCTCCGACCGCGCCGCCGCGGCGTAGTCGTAGTAACGCACGCCCGAAGTCTCCGACGTGGAAACCACCAGCGTGTCATACGCATGAAAGAGGACGAAATCGGCGCCAAACTCTTTCGCCTGCGCCAACGCGAAGGAAAATGCCTTTTCGTTCGCGGGAATCTCCGAGGCGAATAGAAGGGTGGAGGGTTTTGTCCAGCCCGGCTTGAATGCGACTGCCATGGGAACCTCCCGGTGTTGCGCTTCAAACTATAAGGATCGGGACGAACAGTTAGCGGTGACTGGCCGCACAACTTTTTGTGATCTATCTCACCCGGAAGGCCCGCTTCACTCGAAATTGAACCCGGCGCCGCTTTTTGGGAACATCGTTAATCGTCTCGCGGCCGAGGTGCGCGCCCGGATTTCCACAACCTTCACAGGCTTATTGTCTACTCAATTCATCGAATTTGTCCAGTTACACAACGCCTGGTGTTTGACCGAAGTCCGAACGTGATCCCAATCACAGCCGAAGAGAGTTCCCTGCTGTTCTTCTGGATCCGGATCGCGGAACCGGACTCGAGGCTCCGGGACCGCGCTCGCACGGGAGGCGCCATGCAGCCGATGCACAACATTCCAGCCCGCAGCGGGATCAACTACGACGAATCTCCTTTTCTTGCCATCTGGGAGGTTACGCAATCCTGCGACCTGGCCTGCAAGCATTGCCGCGCGGCGGCGCAGCCGCTTGCCCACCCGGACCAACTGACGAACGCCGAGGCCAGGGCGCTCATCGACCAGATCGCGGCCATGCAGGTGCCCATTTTCGTATTGACCGGCGGCGACCCGCTCAAGCGCGCCGATGTTTTTGAACTGATCCGCTATGCCGCGGAGAAGGGCGTGCACGTGGCGCTGACGCCGAGTGCAACGCCGCTGCTGACCCGCGAGGCGGTCTTCCGGATGAAGGAAGCGGGCCTGGTGCGGCTGGGAATCTCGCTCGACGGTTCGACGCCGCAGATCCATGATGCGTTTCGCGGGGTTCCGGGCACCTGGGCGCGCACCATTCAAGCCATCGAATGGGCTAACGAAGCCGGCATCCCCGTCCAGGTGCACACCACCATCAGCCGGCACAATGTCCACGACCTGGACAATCTGTGCACGCTCTTCGAAAAGCTCGCCATCGTGATGTGGAACGTGTTCTTCCTGGTTCCCGTGGGCCGGGGCCAGTTGAACGATCTGCTCAGCGGCGAGGAGTTCGAGCAGGTATTCGCGAAGATCTTCGAGCTCTCGCAGCGCGTGAATTTTCAAATCAAGACCACGGAAGCGATGCACTACCGCCGTTACCTTCTCCAGCACAACCTGGAGGAGCGGCGCATGGGGCACGGACGCGGAGACAGGCACAGCCATGCGGTCGGCTACGAGCCGGGTACTCCGACGGCCGACGCCGGCGCGCGCAACCGCAGCTGGGCCACGCGGCGGGTAAACGACGGCAAGGGCTTCGTGTTCATCTCCCATGTGGGCAACGTCTACCCGAGCGGCTTTCTTCCTATTCCTGCGGGGAACGTCCGTGAGACGCCGCTGGGCGAGATTTACCGCACTGCGCCCATATTCCGCGCGCTGCGCGATTCCTCGCGGCTCGAGGGCAAATGCGGCGCCTGCGAGTACAAGGAGATCTGCGGCGGGTCGCGCGCGCGAGCCTTCGCCGTGACCGGCAATCCGCTGGCCGCGGAGCCGTGTTGCATCTACCAGCCGCGCAACTGGACGCCGCGCGGCGAGGATGTTTTGGCTGCCGCGCAAAATGCGGAGTTGGCCGCGGAGCTGGTAACGCTCTAAAGAAAGCGATTGGACAGCTTTGGCCCCGCGATAAGGCGGAGTGGAAGCGTCCCTTCCCTATTGCAGATGAGCGAAGATTCGGGGCTTCGTGTCAATCTTGAAGGGTGCAAGGTTTGCCTGAAGGGTGCCGGATTTGCGCGTAGCGATTGTCGGCGGGGGGATCGCCGGGCTGGCCGCGGCCTATGAACTCGAAAAGGCGTGCAGCGCGGGCGCGACGGTGCGTTACACGCTCTACGAATCGCAGCCGCAGCTGGGCGGCACGCTTGCGTCGGAGATTGTGGACGGCGCGGTGCTCGAGCGCGGGCCGGATTCGTTCATCACGGAAAAGCCCGCGGCTGCCGAGCTCTGCCGCGAGCTCGGGCTCGCGCACGACCTCGTGCCCTCGAACGACACGGCCCGCAAAACCTGGATTGTGGTGAAGAACCAGCTGGTTCCCCTGCCCGACGGCTTGATGTTCCTGGTGCCCACACAGCTGATTCCCACGGCCAGCACGCGGCTTTTCAGCCTGCGCACCAAGCTGCGCATGGCGGTCGAGCTGTTGCATCCGCCGCGGCCTGCGAAAGGCGACGAGTCGGTGGCGGCGTTAATCGAGCGGCACTATGGGGTCGAAGCGGTCGCCCGGCTGGCCGATCCGCTACTGAGCGGGATTTACGGCGGCGACGCGGCAGCCTTGAGCGCGCAGACGGTATTGCCGCGGCTGGTAGAGATGGAGCGCAAACATGGATCGCTGACCCGCGGCATGCTGGCTGCGCACAGGGCAATGCACTCCAGGGCAAAAATCTCGTCCAAAACGCTAGAGCGCGGAGCGCCGATATTTACCACGCTGCGCAGAGGCATGCAGCAACTGGTAGATGCGCTCGCGGCGCGTCTTGATCAGGGGTCGATCCGCACGGGCACGCCGGTAAGCGTGCTGGTGCGCACGGGCGAGGGATGGGCGGTGAAAACGGAGAAAGGCGAGCGCGCGGATGATGCGGTTTTCGGCGCAGTGATTCTGGCCCTGCCCGCGTGGGCGGCGAGCGGTCTCCTCAGTCCCTTGGATCCTGTGCTGGGCGAGGAGCTCGGCGCAATTCCCTATTCCTCGTCGATTACGGTGAATCTGGTTTACGACGAAAAGCAGATCGGCGCCCTGCCGGAAGGGTTCGGGTTTCTGGTTCCGGGGAGCGAAGGCCGCGCGCTGCTGGCTTGCACGTTTGCGCATCGCAAGTTTTTGGGGCGCACGCCGCCGGGTAAAGCCGTGCTGCGCGCTTTTCTGGGCGGAGCGCGCAACGAGGGGCTGCTCGAGGAAGCCGACACGGCGCTGATTGAAACCGTGCGCCGCGAGCTCGGTGCGATTCTGGGCGCGAAGACTCTGGACGCGAAAGTTGCGCCGGAGCACGCACGGGTGACGCGCTGGCATCGCGCGATGGCGCAGTACGCCGTTGGCCACAAGGAGCGCGTCGAGCGCATTCGTGAGCGCGTGGCGGCGCTCCCCGGTCTGCGCCTCGCCGGCAACGCGTATGACGGCATCGGAATTCCAGACTGCATACGGCTGGGGCGGCAGGCGGCGCGGGGGCTGGCGGAGCTCACTACGAGTGCGCAGGCAGACGCTCGCTGATTGACTGACAAATGTGCGATCTGCTCCCGTTCAGCTTTCCGTATACTCAACCCAAGAGCATGACGGTACGGCCGGACTCATTTCTCGAAACTATTCTGGCTTCGACGCGCGCCACCGTGGCGGCCAGCAAAGCGGTGACGCCCCTGGCCGCGCTGGAGCGGCGTGCGCTTGCGCATCATCCTCGCGGATGGGCGGGGGCGCTGCGCCGGCAGGCCGCGATCGGCACGGCGGTAATTGCGGAAGTGAAGAAGGCGTCGCCGTCGAAGGGCGTGATTCGCCCGGATTTCGATCCCGGGTGGGTGGCGCGACGGTTTCGCGCCGGGGGAGCCGCGGCGCTTTCCGTGCTCACCGACGAGCCCTATTTCCAGGGCAGTCTGCGCAATCTGCAACTGGCCTCGGCCGCCGCGCCGCTGCCCTGTCTGCGCAAGGATTTTATCTTCGACGAGTACCAGATCGTCGAAGCGCGGGCCTATCGCGCGGACGCGATCCTGCTGATTGCCGCGGCGCTCAGCAATGCGGAGATGAAGCACCTGGCCTCTGTGGCCAACGGCTTCTCGCTCGACGTGCTGGTGGAGGTGCACACGCGGGGCGAGCTCGACCGCGTGCTGGACGCGCTGGGCGAAAAAGGCGCCGACGCGATCGGCGTGAACAACCGAGATTTGAGGACCTTCGAGGTCACACTCGACACTTCGCTCGCGCTGGTCGAGCGGATTCCGGCGAGCATGGTGCGGGTGACGGAGAGCGGATTGTTCACGGCGCAGGACATCGCGCGCATGCGGCAGGCGGGCTTTAACGCGTTCCTGATCGGCGAGAGCCTGATGCGGCAGGCGGATCCCGGCGCGGCGCTCGAGGCGCTGCTGGCGGAAATGTCCGATGCGTCGAAATGATTGCAATGATTACGCTATTGCGATAAAATGCAATCATTGCAATCAGCGGAAAGAATCAGCGATGGCAACCAATCTGATTGTTAGAAACGTAGATGCGCGGATTGTGAGGTCGCTCAAGGAGCGGGCCGCGCGCAATGGCCGCAGCGCAGAGGCGGAGCACCGGGCAATTCTGGAAGCGGCTCTGCGGAGACCGCGCAAAAGGTCGCTTTATGAAGTCCTGGCCGCCATGCCTAATGTTGGCAAGGACTCGGATTTTGCCCCCACTCGCGAGTGAGCATGTTCCTCGTGGACACCAACGCGATCAGCGAACTGCGAAAGGGCGGCAAGGCGGACCCCGGTGTGCGAGCTTTTCTCAAGGCCGAGGAGGAGCGGCTTTTTCTACCTGTTCAGGCGATTGGGGAATTGAGCCTCGGGGTGGAGAGCCTTAAGCGGAGAGGCGACGCTCCCCAGGCAAGAAGAGTCCAAATCTGGCTGGATTCGGTGCTCGATGCATTTCAGGAGAGAGTGCTGAGTTTCGATCAAGCTTGTGCTCTCTTATGGGGTAAACTGCGGATCGGCAGCGACCAGAATCTGATCGACAAGCAGATCGCAGCGATAGCGCTCCTCTACGATCTGACGGTCGTGACCCGCAACACGCGACACTACGACGGAACCGGGGTGCGCGTGGTCAATCCCTTTCTCGCCGATCGCTATTCGGGTCGCCCTAAAGGCTGAGACGAGCGCGGTATGAGCATCTGGGTAAAGATCTGCGCCAACTCCTCCCTTGAAGACGCGCGCCTGGCTGCCGAGGCAGGCGCCGATGCGCTGGGATTTGTGTTTGCGCCCAGCCCACGGCGCGTGACGCCCGCGCAGGTTGCGGACATTGTCCGCGGGCTGCCGGCGGAGATTGAAAAGATCGGCGTGTTTGTGGATTCGCCGCTCGCCGAGATTGAATCGACCGTGGAGGCCTGCGGGCTGACCGGCGTGCAACTGCATTGCGGCGCGGACGAAACGCTGACCGCGCAACTGCGCGCCCGCTTCGGCCCCCAGCTGCGCATTCTGCGCGTGGTGCATTTTGTGCCGGAGGCGAAAATTCCCGAGGATGCACATGCGGACGGGTTCCTGATCGACTCGCGGACCGCGACGGCCGCGGGCGGAACGGGCGTAGCGTACGATTGGAATCTCGCCGCGGCGACTCTCTTCCAAAACCCCAAAGCGCGTGAGCGCCTGATTGCGGCGGGAGGGCTGACGCCGGAAAA
>JASHTS010000069.1 GCA_030040425.1 Acidobacteriaceae bacterium
GCCGATCCCGCGCGCCTCAAACAGTTTCTGAGAGCGATGACCGGCGTGAGCCACGGCGCCAACCTCGCCATTGCCGCGAAATTTCCCTGGGCGAATTACAGCACCGTGGTCGACGCAGGACCGGCGCAGGGCGATCTGCTGGTGCAGGTGGCTCTCAAGAACCCGCACCTTCTCGGCATTGGATTCGATCTGCCGGAAGTGGGCCCGATCTTCGAGGAATACGTTGAAGCCAACGGATTGGCCGCGCGCGTGCAATTTCAGGCCGGCAGCTTCTTTACGGATCCGCTGCCCCGGGCCGACGTCGTCATGATGGGGCACATTCTGCACGATTGGAATCTCGACGAGAAACGCATGCTGATTGCGAAGGCCTATGACGCGCTTCCCCAGGGCGGGGCACTCATGGTCTACGACGCGATTATCGATGACGAACGCAGAAAGAACGCGTTCGGCCTGATGATGAGCCTGCACATGATGGTTGAGACGTATGGCGGGTTCGATTACACGGGTGCCGATTGCATCGGCTGGATGAAGGATGCCGGCTTCAAAGAAGCGCGCGTCGAGCATCTGGTGGGACCGGACTCCATGGTGATTGCCATTAAGTGACCTCCGGTCGAGGCCGCTCCAACGCAACCCAATGAAACGCACGTCGAGGTGAGCGTCCATGCCCGCCGCTGAGGAAGACCCGGTCGATGCCCTGCAGGGCCAGGACGCGGAACTCGCATCGATCGGCGCCTCAGCCCAGCGCAAGGCTGCACTCCGTCTGTTGCCGGTAATTGGAATCGGCTACGGGCTGGCTTATATGGATCGCGTGAACATCAGCTTTGCTTCGCTGAAGATGAACGCGGACCTGCACTTCAGCGCTACCGCCTATGGGCTGGGCGCTGGACTATTCTTCATCGGATATGCGCTGTGCGAGGTGCCTTCGAATCTTTTGCTCTTGCACTTTGGGCCGCGCCGTTGGCTGGCGCGCATCATGCTGACGTGGGGCGTGCTCGCGGCCTCGACATTGTTGGTGAAAACTCCGCTCCAATTTTATGTGCTGCGATTCTTGCTCGGAATGGCGGAGGCCGGTTTTTATCCGGGAGTGGTGTATTTTCTCACTCTGTGGTTCCCGGCGCGCATGCGGGCGCGCGCCGTGAGTCGGTTCTACATTGCCCTTCCGCTGAGCTCTACGGTGATGGGCGTGCTGGCAGGCTGGCTGATGGGCCTGAACGGGAAGCTCGGACTCGCGGGCTGGCAATGGCTGTTCCTCGTAGAGGGATTGCCGACTGCATTCTTCAGCGTCGTGATATTGAGGGTGCTTGCGGATAGTCCCGCTCAGGCGACATGGCTTTCCCGCGAAGAAAAAGCGTGGTTGGAGCGCCAGCTGAACGCAGATGCCGGGAAGGCGCACCTGGGAAACAGTGCCGGCTTGACGCAGGCATTGTTCTCGCCGAAGGTGTGGATGATCGGCATCTACTTTTTCTGCGCTCTTACCGTGAGCTACGCCTACGGCTTTTCAGCGCCGGCAATTTTGGAGGGGGTAACCGGCTGGAGCGTGAGTAACGTGGGATACCTGGTGGCGTTTTTCGGAATGGCGGGCGCTTTGGCCATGCTGCTGAACAGCTCCCACTCCGATCGCACGGGCGAGCGGGCGCTTCACTGCATTGTCCCCTGCGTTCTGATGGCCGTCGGCTTTGTTACTGCAGGGTATGCGAGGGAGCCCTGGCTGGTCGTCGGCGCGTTGGGCATGGGATTCGTTTCCTTCGTCTCCATGCTCGGCCCCGCGAACGCGGTTCCCATGCAGTTTTTGGCAGGTCGCTCGGCGGCCACTGGTCTTGCCGCCATGAATACAATCACCATGTTCAGCGGTTTTCTGGGACCCTCTTGGATGGGCGTTATGAAGGACTCGACCGGAAGCTACGACGCGGGACTGAGAGGACTGGCCGTGCCGAGTTTGCTGGCAGCGGGGATGATGTTGGCTCTGACCATGCAATTGGCGAAGCCGAGACGCGTGCAGCTGGCGGAAGACTTGGCCTAGAGCGTCGCCGCCGCCGGCAAAATCTCCTCCACGTCCACCCACTGCGTGGGATAGTTGCCCGTGTAGCAGGCCACGCAATAGCCGTTGCCCTCACCGCCGTTGCAGCTCTTCAGCAGGCCTTCGAGCGAGAGATACGCCAGCGAGTCGGCCTCGATAAAGCGGCGAATCTCCTCGATCGAGTGATTGGCCGCGATGAGCTCGCGTTTCGAAGGCGTGTCGACGCCGTAAAAGCATGGAGAAATCGTCGGCGGACAGCTAATGCGCAGGTGCACCTCGGTCGCGCCGGCGCCGCGCACCATGCGCACAATTTTCCTGGAAGTCGTTCCGCGGATGATCGAGTCATCGATCAGCACCACGCGCTTGCCGGCGAGCAGATTGTGCACCGGGTTGAGCTTGAGCCGCACGCCGAAGTCGCGCACGCGCTGCTCGGGCTCGATGAACGTGCGCCCCACGTAGTGATTGCGAATCAGGCCGAAGCGGAACGGCAGTCCCGCTTCTTCCGCATAGCCCAGCGCCGCGGTCACGCCGGAGTCGGGCACGGGAACCACCACGTCCGCGGGCACGCCTGACTCGCGCGCCAGTTGCCGGCCCATCTGGTCGCGCGACTCCTGCACCCAGCGGCCGAAGATGCGCGAATCGGGCCGCGCAAAATAGACGTGCTCGAAGATGCAGCTCGACTGCGGCACGCCGCTCGCGAAGTAGCGGCTGGTCATCCCGTCTTCGGTTACCATCACCAGCTCGCCCGGCAGCACGTCGCGCACAAACTCGGCCCGCAGCAGATCGAAGGCGCACGATTCCGAGGCGAAGATCGCCGTATCGGGGGCGCCGGCGTTCTTGATCCGCCCGATCGAAAGCGGCCGGAACCCGCGTGGATCGCGAGCCGCAAAGATCCGGTCCCGCGTCATCATCACGATGGAAAAAGCTCCCTCCAGCTGCGACAGCGAGTCGGCAATCGCGTCCACGAGCGTGGCCGCCTGCGAGTGCGCAATCAACTGCACAATGATCTCGGAGTCGGAAGTCGTCTGGAAATACGCGCCCTCCCGCTCCAGGCGCATCTTCAGGTTGCCCAGGTTCACCAGGTTGCCGTTGTGCGCAATGGCCATCAATCCCTTCGTCGAATCCACGCGAATGGGCTGCGCATTCAGGAGCGCCGAGTCGCCCGTCGTCGAGTAGCGCGTGTGCCCGATGGCCATCGGCCCGGGAAGCTTTTCGAGCACGTCATCGGTGAAAATCTCGCTCACCAGCCCCATGCCCTTGATGTTGGCCAGATACTGCCCATCCGCCGTCGCAATCCCTGCTGACTCCTGCCCGCGATGCTGCAGCGCGTAAAGAGCCAGGTACGCCTGGCGCGCCGCCTCCGCATGTCCGTGCACGGCCACCACGCCGCACTCTTCGTGCAGCGTGTCAGCGTCGCAAGGGAACGGGGAACGGGGACCGGAGATCGAAGCCGGCCCCAACTTTGCCGCGCTTTCTGCGGAAACGGCGGAAGTCGCATCGGCAACGCCAGGCACGCCCTGATACAACAGCCGCATCATGCAACCACCTCATCGCGCAGACTGGCTTCAAGCGCAGATTCCCAGGTACGAGCAAGCTCGGCGAGCGGTACAGACACGAAAATCTCGCGATCCACGAGAATCTCAATCCGGCTGCCGCCGGTGGTCCCGATGCGCGCCGCGAAAAAGTTATACTCGCAGGCCAGCGCTTCAATCTTGGCGACATGGCCGGGCGCGGCCGTGACCACCATCGTGGACGCGGGTTCCGCGAAAAATCCAAACAGCGGATGCGCCATCAGCGATGCATCCTGTTCCACCGTAGCGCCGACATGGTTCGCGAAAGCCGCCTGCGCCAGCGCCACCGCGATGCCGCCATCGGAAAGATCGCATGCGGAATGCAGCAGCCGGTCCCAGGCCAGGTCGCCGAGCAGCCGGTGCAGCCGCGCTTCCGCTTCGAGGTCGAGCGCTGGAGGCTTTCCCCACACCGCGCCCAGCACAATCTTCGCGAACTCCGACGACCCGAACGCCACCAGATTCCGTTCTGCTTCCTCTTCCGTCGCGTCCGCTTCCTCCTTCACAATCGGCTCGCGTTCCACAACCGGAACAACGTACTGGCTGATCGGCGGCGGGTTGAGCGGAACCTTGAGCGTTGGATCGGGCTGCTCTTCGCGCGGCATCGGCCAAAGCAGAACAATTGCATCGCCCGCGCGTTGAAAATGAGAGGGCACGGCCTTGGTCACATCGTCCAGGATGCCCACGATCCCCAGCACCGGCGTGGGATAAATGCCCACGCCGCGGGTCTCGTTGTAGAGAGAAACATTGCCGCCGGTGACCGGCGTGCCAAGTGCGGTGCAGGCCTCCGCGATGCCGTCGATTGCTGCCGAAAGCTGCGCCATGATCTCCGGCTTTTCGGGATTGCCGAAGTTCAGGCAGTTCGTCGCCGCCACAGGCGTCGCGCCCGTGCACGCCACCTTGCGCGCCGCCTCGGCCACGGCGTGCATCGCGCCCAACTTGGGATCGAGCCAGCACCATCGTCCGTTGCCATCGAGCGCCATCGCCAGCCCGCGCTCTGCTTTTTCTGATCCCTGATCCCTGTTCCCTGATCCCTTTATGCGCATCACGCCGGCTTCGCCGCCCGGGCCCCGCACGGTATTCGTCTGCACCATGGAATCGTATTGCTCGTGCACCCAGCCTTTGGAACACACGTTGGCGCTCGCCAGCAGCTTCTTCAAATCGGACGCATAGTCCCGCTCCTGCGCAAGCTCGAGCTCGACCTCTTCAGGCGGAGCCCAGGGGGCGGGAGCCTTCCATGTGCCGATCGGCCTTCGGTACATGGGTGCGTCATCGGTGAGCGACCGGTTGGGAATATCGGCCACCAGCTCGCCGTGATGGCGGATGCGCAGCCGCGGCTCGGGCTCGACCGTGCCGATGATCACCGCGTCGAGGCCCCACTTCGCAAAGACGCGCAGCACTTCGTCCTCGCGGCCTTTTTCGGCCACCAGCAGCATGCGCTCCTGGCTTTCCGAGAGCATGATCTCGTAGGCGCTCATGCCCGTCTCGCGCTGCGGAACCCGATCGAGCTCCACATCCAGGCCCACGCCGCCGCGCGCGCCCATCTCGCAAGTCGAGCACGTCAGTCCTGCCGCGCCCATATCCTGAATGCCGACGATCGCGCCCGTCTTCATCGCCTCAAGGCATGCCTCAAGCAGCAGCTTTTCCATGAACGGATCACCCACCTGCACGTTGGGTCTCTTCTGCTCCGAGCCTTCCTTGAACTCCTCGCTCGCCATGGTCGCGCCGTGAATGCCATCGCGTCCCGTCTTCGCGCCCACATAGATCACGGGATTGCCCGTGCCGCTCGCCTTGGCATAAAAAATCTCGTCTTTGCGCACCAGCCCCAGCGCAAACGCGTTCACCAGTGGATTGCCGCTGTAGCACGGCTCGAACTTCGTCTCTCCGCCCAGGTTCGGCACGCCGAAGCAGTTGCTGTAGCCGGCGATGCCGCTCACCACGCCCTCGAGGATGGAGTGATTCTTGTGAATCATCTGCGCACGATCAGCGCCTCCCGCCTTTTCCGCAGAAGACGCGGAGAGGATGGGGCAACCCTCGTTTGCAATCGGTCCGAAGCGCAATGAGTCCATCACCGCCAGCGGCCGCGCGCCCATGGTAAAAATGTCGCGCAGAATGCCGCCCACGCCCGTCGCCGCGCCCTGAAACGGCTCAATGTAACTGGGGTGATTGTGGCTCTCGATCTTGAAGGCGCAGGCCCATCCGTCGCCCACGTCGATGATGCCGGCGTTTTCACCCGGTCCCTGCACCACGCGCTGGCTCTTGGTCGGCAGGCGCTTCAAATGCACCCGGCTCGATTTATAGGAGCAGTGCTCGCTCCACATCACGCTGTAAATTCCCAGCTCCGTGAGGGAGGGCTCGCGCCCCAGCGCCGCAAGAATCCGCTCGTGCTCCTCCGCCGTAATGCCGTGGCGGGCGAGCAGCTCCGGTGTCACGCTGGCGGGCACGGGAACGACTGCTGAGGAGGCAGTAGTCATTGCGGCTGCCTTCATTGTCGCATGTGTCCCGCGTGCGGCGGCTGCGGATGGATGTGGAAAGTCCGGCCAGTCATCTATACGGTGCTGCAGCTGTTTGCCATTCTGCTGGCAAGTGGTCAAAGATCAACCAGGTAGCCGCATGGCAACAGATCTTGATCCTGTGCGATACTCTGGAAGCGGCCTACCCTCCAGCCGGGATGGCGGAACTGGCAGACGCAGCGGACTC
>JASHTS010000070.1 GCA_030040425.1 Acidobacteriaceae bacterium
TGGCCGGCGGGACGGAGTCGATGAGCCTGATCCCGATGGGCGGGCTGAAGCCGAGTCCCAATCCGTGGATGGCGGAGCATTACCCGGCGGCACTGCTGACGATGGGTTTGACGGCGGAACGAGTGGCGCGGCACTACAAGGTTTCGCGCGAGGAGCAGGACGCGTTTGCGCTGGCGAGTCATAAGAAGGCGCTTGCGGCGCAGGCGGCAGGAGGATTTGCCGATGAGCTGGTGCCGGTTCCGGTGACCACTGCGGTGCCGGGGAAGAAGGCGGGCAAGCCGGAGATTGCGGAGACGGTGTTTGCGGCCGACGAGGGGCCGCGGGCGGACACATCGGCCGAGGCGCTGGCGAAGTTGAAGCCGGCATTCGCGGCTCAGGGGTCGGTGACGGCGGGGAACTCTTCGCAGACCTCGGATGGGGCGGCCGCGGTGGTGGTGATGGACGCGGCGCGGGCGCGGGAGCTGGGCATTGCGCCGATGGCGCGGCTGGTGGCGTACGCGGTGACGGGCTGTTTGCCGGAAGAGATGGGGATGGGTCCGGTGACGGCTGTACCGAAGGCGCTCAAGCGCGCCGGGCTGAAACTGGAGGAGATCGGGCTGATCGAATTGAACGAGGCGTTTGCGGCGCAGTCGCTGGCGGTGATGCGGGAGCTGGGCCTCGATCCCGAAAAAGTGAACGTGAAAGGGGGAGCGATTGCGCTGGGACATCCGCTGGGATGCACGGGAGCAAAGTTGACCGCAACGCTTCTCCACGAGATGCAAGCGCGCAGCGCGCGGTACGGCATGGTGACGATGTGCGTGGGCGGCGGGATGGGCGCAGCGGGGATCTTCGAGAATCTGAGCTGAGAGGCGGCATGAATCCGACTGGAAAAGTTGTCTCAGTTTTCTATGCTGCGTCGCTCCTCGGGTGCGCTGGTTTTGCCGGCCTCGACACATTTGGCTTTGCGTTCGCAGTTGGGGACGCAGGACGGCGTCTAACCGCCGGCGAAGGGGCCTTTCTGATCGGTACATTGGTGGGCGCTGCGGGGCTTGTGATCTCTGTGTTCGGCTGCCTTGTGAAAAGGCGGGTCTTGAGCGTGATCGCGGCGTTAAGTGCCTTTGCCGTCGCGCCGATCGCTGCCCTCTTCTTTAGGTACGCGTTGGACGCCAGAAGCTGGGAATACGATCCATTGATCACGGCAGGCGAGGCTCTTGCCCCCGCGCTGGATTTAGCCGTGATCCTGATAGCGTGGGGGCGATTTCGCCAGCGGCAGCACCCCACTTGACCGCGCGCGCAAAAGAAAACAGTCGGGGTCTGAACCCAGCTGCCCGCTCAAAGATGGCTGTGAGGACGGTTCCTTAGGCCTTGGCCGTTGCCAGCGCCTTGAGCCGCGCATTCAGGCGGGCCTTGTAGCGGGATGCGGTGTTGGCGTGCAGAACGCCCTTCTGCACGCTCTTGTCGAGCACGGAAACCGTTGCGCGGTACTGCGTCTGCGCCGCTTTGGGGTCGCCCTTTGCGAGAGCTTCGCGGAGGGCGCGCAGGCTGGAGCGTACGCGGCTGCGACTGGCGCGGTTGACTTCCGTGCGGGTTTCGGTCTGGCGGGCGCGCTTGAGCGCAGAAACGTGATTGGCCATGCTGATTCCTGTTTCCGATGAGAGATTTGCGGAGAGGCAATGCACACTCGAGCCGCATCTCTCGCAGTTTCTTAGTTTACGAGAATGGCGACGGGAGGTCAATGCGGGGCGGCGGCTCAGCCGCCCCGGGGCGATGCCGCCGTCGCCGCGCACCCGGGCAACAACTGAAGCGGCCTAGCTAGGCGCAGAGAGCAGCCATGTTGATGGGGAGAAAGCCGGGCATCGCACTTTGGGGTATCCGGGTTGACACAGGAGTCATCAAATTAACATCAGGCCGCGATTGACGGGCTTCCGGAGTAGCGCTACTCTCAAGGCCAGATATCAACACTTGGTCGCCATCGCCAACCCGCGGTTTTCCCAGGCAGCGCAGAGCCCAAGTTTGCGTCTGCCGGGCGGATTCCGAAGCAAGCCAAGCGTCTGCTCCCGCAACTGCTCCCCCCATTTCGCCGATATACTGTGCAGTCCTGCGCCGGCCGCTCGAGCGGAAAGGCGCGGCGGGATTATTTCAACCCTAAAGTGCCGAGGAGGCCACAAAGTCCATTGAAGATCGCTCTGGAGATTACACCCAACCTCGAGCCCCTGTTCGGGACCCGCGATGAAAACCTGAGATTGATGGAAGATTCGCTCGGCGTGCGGATCGATCTTCGTTCCGACGCGGTGCACGTGGAAGGACCGGAAGAGAGCGTGGCGCGGGTGCGGCGCATCTTTCAGGACTTCGAGGCGCTGCGCCGGCAGGGAGTGAACCCGCACAACGGCGAGCTGAACGGGATGCTGCGGCTGGTGGTGGCCGATGCGGCGACCACGCTGCGCGCAGTGGCCGAAGCGGGCAAGCAGCGCTCGGCGGGAATCAAGCGGACGGTGCAGCCGCGCTCGCTGAACCAGCGCAAATATGTGGAGGCCATCGAGCAGCACGACATGGTCTTCGGCGTGGGTCCGGCGGGCACAGGGAAGACGTACCTGGCCGTGGCCATGGCCGTGGCGGCGATCAACAGCAAAAAAGTGAGCCGTATTGTGCTGGTGCGGCCGGCGGTGGAGGCGGGCGAGCGGCTGGGGTTTTTGCCGGGAACGCTGCAGGAGAAGGTGGATCCCTACCTGCGGCCGCTTTATGACGCGCTCTACGACCTGCTGGAGCCGGAGCGCGTGGACAAGATGCTCGAGAAAAACGCCATCGAGGTGGCGCCGCTTGCCTTTATGCGCGGGCGCACGCTGAATGACGCCTTCATCATCATGGACGAGGCGCAGAACACGACCATCGAGCAGATGAAGATGTTCCTGACGCGGATGGGAAACAACTCGAAGGCTGTCATCACCGGCGATATTACGCAGATCGACCTGCCCAACCCGCGCAAGTCCGGCCTCATCGACGCGATCAACATTCTCGATGGCGTAGAGGGCATCCGGTTCTGCCAGTTCGAGGAGGGCGACGTGGTGCGGCACGCGCTGGTGCAGCGCATTGTGCGCGCCTACGAGAGCGCCAAGCCGCAGCAGCAGGAGCTGCCGCTCGATGATGGCGCCATCGACGTGAATGTGCCGGTGATCGAAGCCAACGCGATTCACCCGGCAAAGCCGCAGTAAAAGTTGCTGGACCGGAA
>JASHTS010000071.1 GCA_030040425.1 Acidobacteriaceae bacterium
TCGCACGTGACCAGCATTTTATTGGTGTAGGCTATTTATCCAAACCCAGCAGCCGCAGGACGGGCGGTCCAGGTGCCGAAAGGGGACAGTGAGTTCCCTATAGATGATGGGCTGGCGTTTGACCCAGGTCTTCGGGTACTGAAATCCCGCGCTAACAGGGAAGTACCAAGTCTTGCCTTTAAGGCAGGGGTAAAGCACCAGCGTCGCGCGGGGGTCGCAGACGTTACGAGGGCGTAGACCGCCTCGCTGCGAAGGCCAAAAGGAAGGTGAACCACAATGAGTGTAGCGCCAGTCGTTTCGGGTGGAAGGCCATTTCTCGAAGCGCTGGTCTTCGTTCTCGCGGTCGCGCTTTTGGGTGTTTTGATAGTCCCCGAACTCAGCTCGATGGTCGTCAGCAAATTCCCTTGGCTCGCCCCGATTCTTGATTGGCTACGCCAAATGCTGGATCGAAGGAATCACCGGCCCGATGGCTCGGCCTTTGTTTCCTTCGTTCTTCCTTCGTTCTTTACTCAGTGCGTGATCCTAGGCAAAGGCGGGAGCCAACTGGGCTAGCCGGTGGCCCCGGCCTCACCGACCTTACCAAGCCAAGATGAGGGTGGCCCTGTGCCTCGCCAAAACTCCTGTGCTCCGCAAAAATTCAGTATCTCTTGAAAGGACAGGCTTTGGGGCCGAGAGACCCAGTGGTTGTCAAATGCCGGCGCGCGCCACTGATAATTGGATCAATGAACTTCCGCAAGGCGATTCCGGCCGCATTTGAAGTGTTTCGAGACTTGGCGGGCAACGCTACAAGCGTTCTTCGCTAACTTGCCGACTCGCTGCCTTCCTCAATCCAGCCGCGTCAAAAACGCTTCCCCTTCGCTCGGCTGCACGTGCCGCGCAATGTACTCGGCCATCGCGCGGTTATCCCCCTCGGGCCGGATGCGCACCCAGTAGCTGTCTTCGCCGGGGAACTCGATCACATTCGAGTCGGCATAGGTATGCAGTAACTCTTCTTTGAGCTTCATGGCCGCGCGCTCGGAATGAAACGCCCCAATCTGCACGCACCACCGCCCGCCCGAGTTGATCGACTTCGGCGTCTCGTACACGTCGATGCGCACCTGCGCCAGCCCGGCGCGGTAAACGCCTGTCGCCTTCGCCGCGGCCATGGTCATATCCAGAATGCGTCCCTCCACAAACGGCCCGCGGTCGGTGATCCGCATCGCCGCCGTCTGCCCGGTCTCGAGGTTGGTTACCTGGATCAGCGTGCCCATGGGCAGCGTGCGGTGCGCGGCCGTCATGGCGTAGTCGTCGAAGACCTGCCCGTTGGCCGTGCGCCGCCCTTTATAGGGCGCGGTGTACCACGTGGCCAGGCCCTCCTGCGTCAGGATGGGCCTGTGCGTGGCGATGTAATCGAGATCGTCCGCCGTGATCCCGCCCGGCGGCGTGGGCGTGGGCGGAATGCGCGCGGCCGGAAGCGAAGGCTGCGGCTGCTCCGAAACTGCGGGTGGCGGAACATTGCCCGGCTGCGCCGGCGGCGGCAACGCCTGCGGCGGAGGCGCCTGCACCACCGGCTGGCGATGACTGCAACCGCTCGCAGCCAGGAGAACCAGCGCCAGACCGGCCAGGGCCGCGCAGTTTCCGGCCAGGCTCCGGTCGAATCCCTGCCCGCCCCCGCGGCGCCTATCGCCGGCGGCAGCCTGCGCCTCGCCGCTCAACGGCGCGGATCCCCGGGTCCGTTTGTCTGTCCGCCTGTCGTCCCGCTCGCCCGCGCATCCATCCGGTCGGCAAGATTCTTCAGCGTGTCGGCCACTTTGCGCATGGCGGAGATCGACTCGCGCCGCACCTCCGGAATCACGGCGTCGTTGACGTAAGCCGCGGCGTGCCGCAGCTCCATCTCAATCAGCTCGATCGCCTCTTCCAGGCGCCGTCCCACGCCTCCCGCTCCGAAATCTGGTCCGTATCCCGGCCCGCGTCCGGGCCCCGGCGCCCCCGGTCCGGGCGGTGGATTTGTGCTCATAGCCGGTCACCTATGCACAACAACTTGCCCTCAGTCTGAGGGACGCCCGGTAGAGCGTCAATGCCACCCGGGCAAGGGGTTCCCGAAACGTCAATACGACTTGCTTCGCGCCCGGCTCGCGTTTTCGCGCTGCCCTGCGGTTCTTCCCTTTAGAGTTCCAGTCTCTTAGACCCCGCCGGTCGCGCTTCAGTTGCTCCGCAAACCGTGCCGGATCGACCGCCGGCGCTCCCTTGAGACCACCGCCCATCGCCCTAAGTGACCTTTTTCTCGAATTCTGCGTCACAATTTCCTGAATGAATCGCCGGAGGAGCTTTCGCCGAAAGCGAGCCCACCCGGCAGGCGAGGTCCCGGCATTTGCCCAACGTGTCTTCCAGTCCCGGTTCGCGCCCTCGGCAGCCTCTGGCGCCGCGGGCAGCCGTGTCACTCTCCGCAGCTATGCTGCTGTTCCTTTTCGTTCCTTCCTGCTGCGGACAATCCCGGCAGAAATCCCAGGCGCAGCCGGCGCCGGCAACGCCCCAGGCGCAACCGGCGCCGCCGGCCGCGCCTCAGCCGCCCAACCCCTGCGACCTGAAAAACGCCGGCGGGAGCATGGCCGCTACCGCCTCCGCGCGCGCCGCGGCCGTGGGTCAAGCCGGAGCGGCTGACGTTCCCAATCCCAGGGTCGTCAACGCTGTCCTCTGCGTACCGCACCTGCCCGTCATCAACTGGTACGCCCGCTTCCTCAACGGCCCCCAGGTCAAGGCGCTCACGCCCCTCGAAAAAGCGCACCTCGCCGCGCGCAACCTGATCGATCCCTTCAATATCATGACCATCTTCGGTGAAGCCGCCCTGAACACCATGTTGAACTCGCACTCGGTCTACGGGCCGGGATTCTATGGCTGGAGCAGGAATTCAGGCGTCAGCTTCACGCAGGACATGAACGGCGAGTTCTTCGGCACCTTTCTTATTCCCTCCATCGCCCACCAGGACCCGCATTACCATCGCGAGCCCGGCCTCAGCCTCAAGCGGCGCATCTTCCACTGCATCGGACAGATCGCCTGGACCCAGGGCGACAACGGCAAGGGCATGGTGAACTACGCTGACCTGGTCGGCTTCGCCGTGGAAGATGGCGTGAACGATCTCTATGTTCCCGGACAGCAGACCAACTTCCGCGCCAGCGCCGCGCGCTACGGCACCGCGCCCATCGACAACTTCATCACCGAGTTTCTCCCCGATATCGCCAACCACATCCACGTCCGCGTAGTTCTGGTGCAGCGCATCATCGATCAGGTCGCCCGCACGGACACCACCGCCGGCGCTCCTTGAGCGCCTCGCCGCGGTCTGCTTGCGCCGCGCCTCAAATCTTCGTTTGCATATCGTAAAATCCCACGCACCATTGACTTACCTTCCCGCACGCGCCGGCCCACGGCACTCCGTTCGCGCCCGCTTAATCTCCGTTTAATCGGCTATTGCCCCGTTCGCTGCATCCCCGTTGGGTTGTCCCAAAGCCGCAAATTAGGCTGAGCTTGGTTTTCAGCGCGCGCATCTCGATGCGCGCCCCCAGTCGGGCTTCCCCAATTGCCCGCGCATCCATTTCTCTTGAGGAGGAGAGCATGTCCAAAGCTGTGAAGTACGCCGAGAAAGCCGCTGTTTACGCGGCCCGCGGCGCTTGGGTCGTCTATGAGCGGTTGAACCGCATCAGCCCCAATCCCTCCTTCACACCCAAGTGGAGCGACAAGCCGCTGCTCAAATCCTGGCAGAAGGAAAAGCCTCCGCTCGGCTGGCCGCGCACCACCGATTCGCTCTGCCCCAAGTGCGTCCCCGAAATCCGCAAGCAGATTCTCGACGGCAAGCTGCCCCACGAAGTTCTTCTCAACGAGAAAGTCGGCGAGATCAAGGCTCAGATCGTCGAGCGCGACGGCAAAATCCTCATGGTGAAGGACTGCCCCAAGCACGGCCACTTCGAAGACGTCATGTCCATCGACCCGGCCTTCTTCAAGCACCTGGAGCAAAGCTTCCCCGGTCGCGACATCCGCGCCCACAACGATTCGAAACTCCACAATCACGGCACCTCCACCGTCACCCACGGCCGCGGCTCCGTGCTCACCATCGACCTCACCAACCGCTGCAACATGATGTGCGATCCCTGCTTCATGGACGCCAATCAGGTCGGCTTCGTCCACGAGCTCACCTGGGACGAGATCAAGCAGATGCTCGACAACGCCATCACCATCAAGCCCAGGCGGCAGATGAGCGTGCAGTTCTCCGGCGGCGAGCCCACGCTCTCGCCCTACTTCCTTGATGCCATCGCCTACTCGCGCAAGGTCGGCTACAACAGCGTCCAGGCCGCGTCGAACGGCATCGAATTCGCCAAGAGCAAAGAGCTCTGCCGCGCCGCCGCCGAGGCCGGCCTCCGTTACGTCTATCTCCAGTTCGACGGTATCGGCAACGCCGCCAACTCGCACCGCAAGGTGGGCAACCTCTTCGACGTGAAGCTGCAGGCCATCAATAATCTGCACGAGGCCGGCGTTGAGATCGTACCCGTCACCACCATCGTCAACGGCATCAACAACGAGCAGGTCGGCCGCATCATCCAGTTCGCGCTCGACAACCCCAGGACCATCAGCTTTCTCAGCTTCCAGCCCGTCAGCTTCACCGGCCGCGACGAGGA
>JASHTS010000072.1 GCA_030040425.1 Acidobacteriaceae bacterium
GAGATGCACGCGCACCCGCTCGGCCTCAACTCGATTGCATTTCTTCTGCGCCACATCGCGCGGTCGACGGACCGCATTCTTACCTACGCCGAAGGCGGTCAGCTCTCCGCCGAGCAGTTCACGGCGTACAAAAACGAGCAGAGCGGAGAAGAGTCGAAGGCGGCGCTGCTGGCCGAGGTGGAAGGCACATTTGCACGAGCCGCTGAGCGAATCCGCGCGCTCGCCGGCGCCGATCTCGAGACGGTGCGCAGGGTGGGCCGCAAGAATCTGCCGACATCGATTGGCGGCGCGATGCTCCACGTGGCCGACCACACCATGCGCCACGTGGGCCAGGTGATCACGACGGCGAAGGTGATCAAGGAGCTGCGAGGCTAGTCGGAATCGTGCTTTTCCACCCATGGCGAAAAAACAAGAACGCGCCATGGATGGGGCGCCCGATTCATGTGGCTTTCTATTCTCTGACCCCTGACCCCTGCCTTACTCCGCCTGGTCCTCGCTCACCGTGGTGGCCAGAATGTGCCCCATCTTTTCCTGCTTGGTCTTGAGATACCCGGCGAAGCGCTCGTGCGGCTCAACCTCGGCAGAGATGCGCTCGGTGACGCGAATGCCCGCGGCTTCCAGTGCGGCCACTTTTTCCGGGTTGTTGGTGATCAGCCGCACGGCTTCGACGCCGAGCAGCTTGAGCGCGGCAGCGGGCAGCTCGTAGCCGCGGCAGTCTGCGGCGTAGCCGAGCTCTTCGTTCGCCTCGACGGTATCGCGGCCCCGGTCCTGCAATTCGTAGGCGCGCAGTTTGGCCATCAACCCGATGCCCCGCCCCTCCTGCTGCTCGTAAAGCAGAATGCCCGCTCCCGCCTGCGCAATCATCCTCAAGGCCATCTCCAGTTGCAGACGGCAGTCGCAGCGCAGCGAATGGAAAACATCGCCCGTCAAGCACTGTGAGTGGATGCGCACCAGCGGCGGCGCAGCATGCAGGTTGCCCATGACCAGGGCGACGAGACCTTCGGGGGCGACCTGGTTTTCGTCTTCGCGGGCGCGCGCTGGATTGCAATCCGTTCGCGGCTCCGGATGGCCTTCAAAGCCGAGAATGCGAAATTGCCCCCAGCGGGTAGGGAAGTCCGCTTCGGCGATCTTCTTCACGTTTCCGATGGCCATGCCTCCATTTTACGGCCCTGCGGAGTTTTCTGCGCCCGATCGGCCCCGCCGCGCGCAGCCCGAAGACCCACCTCCCCTCGATTCCCCGCGGCGCCTCGCGATACATTGGTCTGGTGACGGATCGGCTGCTTCTCATCACCCTGCTCGTCAAGCTGGGCGTGGTCGCTTCGGTGGCCAGCGTGCTCGCGCGCGCCAGCACCTTCCGCCACCTGCTGTTTGCGGAGAAGCGCCGCCCGGGGCAGACGCTCGGCCTGCTCGCATTTTTTCTGGTGCCGCTCACCATCGGCGTGTACCTGCGCTTTCTGGTGCCCAACTTCCTGGCCGCGGACATCTCGTTTGAAGCAACCGTGCTGCTCGGGTTACTGGTCGGCCCCTATTGGGCGATGCTCAGCGGCGCGGTTCTCGCGATTCCTGCTTTCCTGCACCACGAATACCTGGCCCTCCCCTTCGACGCTGCGCTCGGCCTGGCCGCGGGACTGATCGGCGGCCTGGTGGAAAAGGAAGAGATCTGGTCGTTCACGCCCTTCATTGACCTCAGTCTTTACCGCTGGGTGCGCCGCAATCTCAGGAAGCCGCGCATCGACCGCCAGATCCTGCTGCTGTTTCTCATTGCCGCGCTGGAGATGGCCCGCGACTGGATCGCGCATGAATTTCCGCACCGGCTTTTTGCGCTGGATGCGAGCAATGTGTGGCTGCAGGCGCTGGTGTGGCTGAGCGCGCCCATCGTGGTGGGCATCGCGCTCAAGGTGTGGAATGCGCTGCGCGTGGAGCTCTCGCTCGAAGAGCAGAAGCGGCTGGTGCTCGAGGCCCGGCTCGACGCACTGCAGCGGCAGATCAATCCCCATTTTCTGTTCAACACTCTCAACTCCATCGCCTCGCTGGTGCGCAGCCAGCCGGAGCTGGCGCGGGAGATGACGGTGAAGCTGGCCAACATTCTGCGCGCGCTGCTCAAGGACCACGACACCTATGTTCCGCTGAGCCAGGAGCTGCGCTTCACAGACGATTATCTGGACATCGAGGTGGTCCGATTCGGCGCCGACAAGCTGCGCGTGGAAAAGGAAATCGATCCGCGCACGCTCGAGATTCTCGTGCCCAGCATTCTCCTCCAGCCGCTCATCGAGAACAGCATCAAGCACGGGCTCGAGCCGCGCATCCACGGCGGCACGGTCACCGTGCGCAGCAAATTGATCGCCGAGCGCGTGCTGATTGAAGTGGCCGACGACGGTGTGGGCATCAGCGAGCGGCCGGCCTCGGCGCTCAGGCGCACCGGCGCGGGCATCGGCATGAAAAACGTGCGCGAGCGGCTGGAGGTTCTTTACGGCGATCAGGCGCGTTTCACCGTGATCAGCAATCCCGGCCGAGGCACTCTGGTGTCCATCGATCTCCCCGCCGGCTTGCCGGGGAGCGCATAGCACGGGCCACGACAGATTCAGAGCGAACGGAAGCGCGGTTGACGGGGCCTGACGGTTGAAATGGCGCGCTAGCGCGGCGCCGGATGCGCCGAGTGCTGCCGTGCCGCCACAGCAGCGGCGTGCGCCGCGATCGCGGCGGCCTGCGCGGCGGCCGCAGCCTGTTTCTTCACGCGGTCGGCCATCCACAGCACGTGCTCCTCGCGCACGCTGCGGCCGGGCTTGCGAAAGGCGCGCTTTTCCTGCGACAGGTACTGGAGAAACTCGTCGTAGTCGCCGGCAGTTCCTTCGGGCATGGGAACCTGCGGCGCGGCCGTCTCGACGCCGTGCTTTTTTCTGCCGCCGGTAAACAGCCACTCCGCCTCAAATGGCGCCAGAGCCGGGGCGAAGTACTGAATCACCCAGAAGAATGAGATATGGTAGCGAAGCTGGACCATGCCGATAAAGATGGCCATGCAGGCGGCGTGGGTGAGAATGGTCGAGCCCCAGGGCAGCGACAAGCCCTTTTCGCGGTTCTCCATCACCACCAGATAAACCAGGTAGAGGTGAAAGGAGATGAGCATGGAGACATACACAGCCAGCGTGCCGCTGAGCAGATACTGGCCGAGAATGATCCCGACCAATGCGCACATGACGCCGACCATGAATTTCATGCGCTCGCTTCCTTTCTCTCCCCGTCCTGCATCTTCGCGCCGCGATAGAAACTTCAGCGGGAGGATGCCCGTGATTGTACCTCCCACAAAAGTGGAATGGGTGCCGCAATGGTAACGGTTCAGCCGGGTTTTTGGTAATCTCTCTTCCATCGAGAGCCGCACGCAAACCGTGCTTCTATTGGAGCCGGGCCCCGTCCGGCAGCCTGGAGGTTCCAACGTCCGCTTGTGGAACAGCCCCGTTCACGTTGAAGGTGGGCAACGCCCAACTCGACGTACGCACGCAGCTTCCTGAAGGGCCGGTGCGCCCCATCGTTCTCCTGCCCGTGCTCCAGGATCTTTCGAACGCGATGAGCCATCTCGCGGTCGAAAGCGAAAAGCATCTGGGCGCGCAACTGAGTTGCCGGGAGGGCCGTGGAGCCTGCTGCCGCCAGGCCGTGCCCATTACGCCCGTAGAGGCGCGCGCCCTGGCCGAGTGGCTCGACGCATTGCCTGAGGGGAGGCAGAAGGTGGTGCGGGCGCGCTTTCGTGGGGCGGCCCGGCGGCTTGAAGAGTCCGGTGTCGCCAGGAGAGTGCGCGAGCTTGCTCCGGATTGTGGACGCGAGGCGGCGCACGAGCTTGGCCTGCGCTATTTCGCCCTCGGCATCGCCTGCCCGTTCCTCGAGGAAGAACGCTGCACGATCCACGAGATGCTTCCCTTGCGTTGCCGCGAATATCGCGTGTATTCGCCGGCTGAAAAGTGCGCACATCCGGAGGCAAAAGGGATCACGGGCATCAAGCCGCCGGTGCTGCTCTCGCGCATTCTGGCCCGTTGGGACACGAACGGCGACGCGCATTCCTCCGAGTTGATCCTGCTCACCATGCTGGAGGAATGGGCAACGCGGCACTGGGCAGAGGGCGATCGCCTCCACCGCACTGCGCCCGAGATGCTGCAGGAATTTCAGCGCGGCTTTGCCGGGGATGCATCGGCCGTGCCCGCCGATCCGCGCACCAGGGAACTTCCGAATCTCTTGCCTGAAAGGAGAGAAACATGAACCCGGAGAAGGACGAGTCCGCTGTCCATCTCGAGACCGTCGGCCAGATCGCCATTACGGTCACCAATCTCGAGCGATCGAGGAGTTTCTACTGGAATCGGCTGGGAATGAAGTTTCTCTTCGATGCCCCGAACATGGCGTTTTTTCAGTGCGGGACGGTCCGCTTCATGCTCGGAACCGCGAGCAAGCCGGCGCCGCCGGGCGGGACCATCATTTACTTCCGCGTGGACGACATTCACGCGACCCACGCGGCGCTGGCCGCCAGGGGCGTGGAGTTCATGCAGAAACCCCACCTGGTGGCGCGGATGCCGGAACACGATCTCTGGATGGCGTTTCTCGCCGATCCCGACCAGAACCCCATCGGCCTGATGTGCGAAGTCAAGCGGGATGAGGCGCCGGCTGCCGAGGCGGCGTGAGGGCCGCGCACGGCGGCAGGAACAGGGATGACCCAGAAGCGGCCAGCGGGCGAAACCCGATGTGGATTCCGCCCGCTGTACTTCCCCCGAGATTTTGATTCTGGCCGCCCGCGCGAGCACCCAGTTCCCGCGCTAAGACTGAAGCGCGCTTACGATGCCAGAGGCCGCTCCTGCGGAGTGCCGTCCATTGCCGGTACCGGCGCGTGCTTGGCCCGGTGCGCGAGCCAGGAGTTGAATTCGTCGCGGACTGTAAACCCCGGTTTGGCAAACGGGCGATTGTTGCCGCGCATGTAATGAATGAACTCTTCGTAGTCTTCCGCGGTGCTGTTCGAGGCGGCGTCCTGGCTCTCGGGAACTTTCCCGCCTTTGCCCCGGATCAGGGTGGCGAACTCAACGTACGCCAGAGCGGGAAGCAGGAAGCGCAGATACTCGAAGTAAGGAACCATCCCACCGGCCGTGGCCACGATGAGAAGAAGAATGAAGAAAGCTGCATGCGTCAGGGCCGCCGTGACCGGGTTCAGCTTATGACCCTTGTCCTGCATGGCGGTTACGACGAGAACGCCGAGAAGCAAATGGTAGGAGACGAGCAAAGGAAGGTAGATTGCCAGTGGACCATCGGGGACGAAACGGGAAATCACATAACCGAAACCGCAGCCAAGGACAACTAATATGCCTTTCATCCTTCTAACTCCAATCTATGCCGGGTGGGCCTTTTTTCTTTATCGATTCCATCCCAGGAATCTCTAATTTCCAGGAATCATAGCAACCTGGTACGATGCGGAAAATCGCACAATCGGGTTACGGTAAAACACGTACACTGGTCCCTTGGTAATGTGTGCCCGGGGGCACCGGCAGGGCATCGGGTCGGCACAAACCTCTCCCTTGCCGGGAGCGAGGAGCGCATTGAAAAAAAGGAACTTGCGCTTCCAGGTTCCTTCTGTGGCACGGCCGGCGCCGGTTGGCTGTATGCTCTGCAACCCGATAGTTGTATGCTCAGAAAATGGTCCGCTTCACGGTGCTGGCTTCGGGCTCCAAAGGCAACAGCGCTGTCATCTCCGGCGGGCGCACGCGGATTCTCGTTGATGCCGGGCTGAGCTGCCGCGAGCTTTTCCGCCGCATGAAACTGGCGGACGAGGATCCGGCCACGCTGGACGCTATCGTCGTCACCCACGAGCACCAGGACCATATCAACGGCCTTGCCGTGACCGCGCGCAAGCTCGGCATTCCCGTTTACTTTACCGAGGCCGCGCACCGCGCCTGGATGCGCTGGCTCATGCCGCGCCGCCAGATGACCTATGCCGAGTGGCTTGAACAGTGCCGCAGGCAGGCGGCCGAGCGCCAGGCCGAGACTGCCGCAGCGGAGATCTGCGATGCCGAGGAGGCGGACGAGGAAGCTCTTGCGCCCGCGGCGGAGGCTGCGCAGTCTGCCGGCGCGCCGTCCGCGCCGCTTGCGGCCGGCGACGATCCCACCTGGCTGCCCGCGGTCGAGTATTTTCGCGCGGGGGAGCCGTTCGCCATCGGCGACATCGATCTGAGCCCCTTCACCATTCCCCATGACGCAGCCGACCCCGTGGGCTTTGTCCTCTCGAGCGAAGGCATCCGCATGGCCTTTGTCACCGATCTCGGGTACATCACGCCCAACGTCAAGGCCCAGCTCCGCGGCGCGGAGCTGCTGCTGCTCGAGTCCAATCACGACCTGGAGATGTTGCGCGACGGCCCCTACCCCTGGCAGGTGAAGCAGCGCGTGCTCTCCCGCGTGGGCCATCTCTCCAACGATGCTGCCGCGGAATTTCTCTCCAGCGCCTACGACGGTCAGGCAATTTACGTGATTTTGGCGCATCTCTCTGAAAATAATAATCTTCCTGAATTGGCTCGGGTCGCCGCCGAGCGTGCGCTCGCTCCCCGGGCCAGCCTTCTGCAGAACCGTTTGCTGCTGGCCGGCCAGCACCAGCCGCTGGCACCCATTTATTTTTGAAAAACAGGTATTACAATATGAACAAGGGGCATCTATTCTCCAGAAGGGTTTCCGAAAGAGATACCGTCCTGGGCCAGATGCACCTTTGCGATGTCTGCCAAACGGCGCGGGCATGGTAAGGTCAACGTAACCAAGCAAAAGCGTGGGCGTTCCGTCCCGGCGCATTGGTATACGGCAGAAGCGAAATCAAGACAACTTGAATCGCTGGTTCTATCCTCAGCATCCCACGAGTGAAAGATCTGCGTTGACCGTGACGTTCGATGGCGAAATCGCCAATCCTTTTTAAAGCGAGTTGCTTCCATGGCTATGGCAAGAACCCGGTGCACGGATCGAGTAATAGGCGCCATTCTGGCGAGCTGGCGATACGACATCTCCGGAATCTCTCCGGAGATGCGGCGGGATTATGAGCATCACCTCGCCGAGTGCGCGCATTGCCAGACGCGGCAGAACTTCCATCGCAGCCTGGACGCGGCTCTTGCCGTGCTCACCTCCCTGGCGGCTCTTTTCTTTCTCTTCGCCCTGGCGGTGCTCAAGCACATCAAGCCGCTCGAGCACGTGGCCTTCAACGTGCTCGGCCTCGATATCTCCGACATGTACCACATGCTGCTTTCGGCAGGCGTTGCGGGCCTGTGCTTCAGCGTGATCGCGCTGGCGCTGGTGCTCATGGCTACGCCCGCGCCCTCGTACCTGGGCGGCATTGCGGCCGAGCGTGCGCGGCTCCTCGAGGAGCGGCTGCCGGCGGCGATCAAATCTTTAAGACCGCGCTAAGCGGTTTTTTGCTCGACTTTTGAAAGGCCTCTCCCTCGAGAGGCCTTTTTCGTTTGCATTCGGAAGCGCTCTTCGCCGGCGCTTTGCCGCATGTCTGGCCGCCGCATAACGATCGTCCTTCCGCAACAGGAAATGCGACCTTGAAGGACACCGAGGGCGGCGAAATGCAACACGGGGGCTTCGTATAATGGAGAGGAATCATCGGCCAGAAAAAATTTCGTAGGTGCGGGAGAGTGAGCCGGGATGCATAAAGTCGTTCTGCTTCGCCATGGGGAGAGCATCTGGAACAAGGAGAACCTGTTTACCGGATGGACGGATGTGGACTTGTCGGAAAAGGGCGTAGAAGAGGCCAACCGGGCCGGCCGGATTCTGAAAGAGCAGGGCTACACCTTCGATGTCGCCGTCACGTCCGTGTTGAAGCGCGCCATCCGCACGCTGTGGATCGCGCTGGACCAGATGGATCTGCTGTGGATTCCGGTCGAGCACGACTGGCGGCTGAACGAGCGGCACTATGGAGCCTTGCAGGGGCTGAATAAAGCAGAGACGGCAGCGAAATATGGCGAGAGCCAGGTGAAGATCTGGCGCCGCAGTTACGATATCCGTCCGCCGGCGCTGGAAGAAGACGATCCGCGTTATCCGGGGAAGGACCCGCGCTATCAGAGCCTCTCAAAGAAGCAGATTCCGCTTACGGAATGCCTCAAGGACACGGTGGATCGGTTCTTGCCCTGCTGGCATGAGGCCATCGCTCCCAGCATCCGTGCCGGGAAGAAAGTGTTGATTGCGGCCCATGGCAACAGCCTGCGCGCATTGGTGAAGTATCTCGAAGACATTCCCGACGAGGAGATCGTCGACCTGAACATTCCCACGGGCGTGCCCATGGTGCAGGAACTGGACGGCAACCTGAAGTCGGTGAACCGGTTTTATCTGGGAGACGCAGCGCAGATCGAAGCGGCGGTGGGTAAAGCGGCGAGCACGGGGGCGGCGGCGCGGTGAG
>JASHTS010000073.1 GCA_030040425.1 Acidobacteriaceae bacterium
CCACGCGTCGCGCTGCGCCCGCCACGCCGCCTTCTGCTGATCGCGGTAAGCCCGCCACTGCGTCTTCGGATCGTAGGGCGGATATCCGCCCGGAGGTGCGCCCGGAGGTACGTTCGGAGGTGTATTCGGAGGCGTGCTCATCGCGGTCCTCCATTTCCGCCGTCATCCGGCGGCTGTGATCCTGCCGGCACAATCGCAGTGCCCGGATCGGACGCTCCCGCCGCGCCCGTTCCCGGGTAGCTCCCGCCCGGGTACGGAATCTGCGCCAGGTTCTCGTCCATGGCCAGCGCCGCCCGTTCCGCCAGCAGCATCACGCCGACCGTGATCAGCAGCAGCGGCCAGAACAGGCCCCAGAAGTTTTCAATCACGCCCGCCTCGTCCAGCAGCGCCAGCACCCCGATCAGCAGCAGGATTGCCGGCCAGCGCAGGCGGCGGATCAGAATATAGCGATTCATCCCAGATCCGTTCATCTTGGACCTCCTTGCGAGTCCTGCATGCGGCGCACCACCATCCACACCCCCAGTCCGATCAACAGCAGCGGCCACGCCAGCTCAAAAACACGCCCTGAAAACAGATCCAGACGCCCCAGCAGGAACAGAACTCCCAGCCCGATCAGAACTACCGCTCCAATCGGCTCTTTGCGCCGCCAGTAGAGTGGGGGCACCGGCGGAATGGGTGGAATGGGCGGCATCGGCGGGAATCCCGGACCCGTGTACCCCGCTCCCGTCCCTGTTGCCCCGTAGGGGCCCGCATACGGACCCTGGCTCGGGTCCCCGGCCTGTCCCTGATACGGCGTTTGCCATCCCTGACCCGGTGCGCTGGCCGCAGGTCCTGTCCCATACGGCGCCTGCGCATACGGCCCCGGTGGGGTCTGGCCCCCTCCCGGACCGCCGCCCCCTGGATTCGCCGTTCCGGTCCCGGTCTGTCCCGGCGGGTTGGGTGCTCGCGGCCCGAAGTTCAGCCAGTTGCCGATCTCGTTCAGCCCCAGCGGATCGGGAACCGGCTGCCCGTCGCGGCGCGCCTTGGCCACGTGATACGCCTCGAAAACCTGGTACACGATCCAGCCTGCGATGAACAGGCCGAAGATCGGAAAGTGATCGGCCGTGCTCACCAGTACCGCAAAGATGAAAATGTGGATCAGCCCCTTGATGAACTGGCCGTTGTACATTGCGCCCACGCCGGGAATCACGCCCAGCGCCGCCGCTACGGCCGGATTCGGCTGTCCATGAGGCACATACGGCCCGGCAAACGGCGTCTGCGCGCTCTGCCATGCCGTCCAGCACGGCTCGCACAGAATTTGTCCCCCGGCCGCTTTGCGCACGCAGCTCGCGCACAGCGCCTTGCCACAGTTCTGGCAGTAAGCTGTGGCGCTTACCCCGCTATGATTCACGCAATCCATGTCTTGCTCCTTTCCCGCGTCTCCCGGCTCAACCTGCCGGAAATGGAGCTGCCGGAATGCGTCGAACCCTGTTCCATTGAAATTGCAACTTCCCCTGCCAAACTCTTTTGAACTCCTTTCGCATGGTCGAGCGCCGCCTCAACGGCTGGCTCGTTCATCGGCGTGCCCGACCGCCGCGGAGGGTCCACGCGCGACCCGCCGTTTCCGCCGTTTTTGCGCGACTCGCCTCCCGCCGGCTGTGTGTTGTTCTGCGGCGGGTTGGCGTTTTGCTGATCCTCGCTCTCTGACGGTCCACGCAGCGATCGCATCCGCGATTCCACTTCGTAGACAAACCGCAGGTGATCGTAATAGCGGATGATCGGCACCGACGCCATGGTCAGTTGCCGCTCCATGAAGGAGCGCACCGCCGTCGGCCGCAGGTCGCTCACCCGCAGGCTGGTCACCCGCACGCCGAACATATTCAGCGTGAGCGCGATTGAAAAGAACGCCGTCGCTCCCGTCATCATCAGCCGCGGCTCGGCAAAGCGCCGCACGAACCCCATGAATCCCGGCTTTTGCCACTTCGCGCCGGCGAGCAATTCAATCGGAATGGCGCCCGCCGGCGCCGCAACCGGCGCGCCCAGCGGCATGGCCGTCGAATGGCCCGGCCCGGTGTGTGCCAGGATCTTATCGACCAGCCCCTCCGGAACCTCTGGCTCGACGGTGAGGAATTCCAGCCACTGCCGCCCTCGCCGCGACTCTTCATAGAGCGCCGTGCAGGCCGGGCAGACGGCCATGTGCTCGCGGAAAACGGCTTCATCGGCAGGGGTCAGCACCCCGTCCAGCGCATCCGGCAAAAGCGTCTCCCACTGTCCGCAGGCTGCGGAGCCTGGAATGTGAGAACTCGGAGTGTCTTTGCGCTCTGCCATGGTTACATCACCTCCCGTTTATTACGTTCCAGCAGCCGCGCCAGTTCCGCGCGCCCTCTGCTGATGCGGGACTTGACAGTCCCCTCGGGTATGCCCAGCACCTGGGCGATCTCCTTGTAATCCATGTCCTGTAAATCCCTTAAAATCACCGCCTCGCGCAACTCTACGGAAACTTTGGCCAGTGCCTCCTGCACCATTTTGCCCAGCTCCTTCTTGGCCGCCAGCTCATGCTGGGAGGGGCCCGAGGCCATCAGGCGGTCCACCGGTCTGAGCTCTTCGCTCTCGTTCCAACCTTCATCGAGGGACGATGTCGCCCGCAGGTTCCGTGTCCGACGGAAGTTATCCACCAGCAGGTTCCGCGTCATGGTGGTAATCCATACGGGCAGGCTGCCTCGTCCGGCATCGAAGCTGCCCAGATTGGCGTAGATTTTGAGGAATACGTCCTGCGTAAGATCTTCGGAATCCGCGGCGTTGCCGGTGAACCGGTAGCAGAGCCCGTACACACGCTTGTGGTGCATGCGCACCATCTCCGCCCATGCGGCCGAATCCCCGTTCAGGCACCGGAGGACGACTTGGGACCATTCGGTCTCCAGCTTGCTTACCTCCATGCGCATCGCCTGGTGCGTCCCGAAGGCGCCGGGTGCGGCACTCGACATTCCTGCGCGCCGGCCTTCCTCTCCGGCTTGGCCGCCGTCCCGCGCATCGCGCTCCCTCTGCCTCTTCGCAGGGGCCTCGCACACCGCCTTCGCTTGCGCCTTGCGCTCTGTTCGCGGCACCCCAAACGGGGCCATGCTCCAGCTTAATGTACCTACGCACTGCATACGGGGCTGGTACGCAGCGCAAATGCGGTTTGTTCCAGCCCCGTGAACCCCAGCCGCAGACAACAAACATTCGTCACAATTAACTTGCAATTTGCAAGTCAACCATGCAAGCATACTTTCGCTCGGCTGAACATCTTTGTCTTTCTGGAGGCTCATTGTTATGAAGAAACTCTCGGCGCTGGTGTGCGCTTTTCTGCTGGTGAGCATCGGGGCGTCGGCTCAGGAACTCTCGCAGGCCGACCGCGACAAGGGCGTTCAGTACCTCGAACAGACCCGCGACGGCGTGGTCGCTGCCATCTCCGGCCTCTCTGACGCCCAATTGCATTTCAAGGCCGGACCGGACCGCTGGTCCATTGCCGAATGCCTCGAGCACATCGCTCTCGCCGAAGACTTCCTCTTCATGAACGTCCAGCAGAACGTGATGAAAGCCCCTGCAGGCGCGGCCGATCGCGACGTGGCCAAAATCGATGCCGCCGTGCTCCTCGAGATTCCCGATCGCAGCCACAAGGCGCAGGCGCCGCCGCAGCTCGTTCCCACCGGCCGATGGGCCCCCGACGAAACCCTCAAGCATTTTCTCGCCAGCCGCGAGAAGACCATCGAGTTCATGGAGACCCAGCCCGATCTGCGAGCGCACGCAGTGGAGATGCCGCCCATGGGTCAGCAGCTCGACGGCTACGAGTGGCTGCTCTTCATCGCCGCCCACAGCAAACGCCACACCGAGCAGATCGAAGAAGTCAAAGCCGATCCCAACTTTCCTAAGAGCTGAGGATCGGGCTAGCTCCGCTCACTCGCCTCGCTAATCCGCCCACTCCCCCTGCCGCATCAGAGGCTCCGCGGTTCCGCCCGCCGTGATCCCGTCGATATCCAGCTTCTCTGACCCGATCATCCAATCCACGTGGATCAGGCTGGTGTTCGCGCCTCTTGCTGCGAGTTCCTCGGGCGTCAGCTTGTCGCCCTCGCGCAGGCACGACGAGTAGGCCTGCCCCAGCGCGATGTGCGAGGCGGCATTCTCGTCGAAAAGCGTATGCAGAAACACCTGCCCGCTGCTTGCAATGGGCGACGAGTGCGGCACCAGCGCCACTTCGCCCAGCCGCCCCGCGCCGTCGTCGGTGTCGATCAGCTTCCGCAACACCTCTTCGCCCTCGGTCGCGTGCACCTCCACGATGCGCCCCTTCTCGAACCGCACCCGGATGCCCTCGATCATCGTTCCCTGGTAGGAAAGCGGCTTGGTCGCCGTCACCGTTCCCTCGGCGCGGTCCTTGTGCGGAGTCGTAAAGACTTCCTCCGTAGGCATATTCGGGATGCAGTAGATCCCGTTGCCCGCGGTCGTCCCTCCGCCCAGCCACCAGTGATCGTCGGCCAGGCCCAGGCGGAAGTCCGTCCCTGGTCCGCGATACTGGAGGGCCGCAAACCGCTTACCGTTCAGAAACGCCGCGCGCTTCTGCAGATTCGCATCGTGCGCCCGCCACGCGCTCACCGGATCCTCCCGGTCAATGCGGGTCGTGGAGAAGATGAGGTTCCATAGCTTTTCGAGCGCCGCCTCCGCCGGCTCGCCGGGAAACAGCGCCGCCGCCCAGGCCGGCGTGGCGCTGGCCACAATCGTCCAGTTGATGGCGTGCCGCGTGATCAGCTCGAGCGCGGGCCGGTACGCCTTGCTGACCGCGCGGTTCGCCCGTCCCACTTTTTCGGGATCTTCTTTGGAAAGCAGCCCCGGATTGCCGCCCGCAACCGCCAGCCGTGCCGACCCGCTCGCAAACGCCGTGCCCATCCCGTCGTAGAGCCACTTGGCCGCATGGTCGAAGCTCTCGTCGGGAGCAAACCGGTAGCGCATCAGCGTGGCTTCATCGTCGGTATAAAGCGTGGTCACCAGCGCCGCCCCGGCGCGGTACGCGTGCTCCGTGATCCGCCGCACCAGCGGCAGCGCCTCCAGAGGCGCCGTCATCAGCAGCTCCTGCCCGCGTTTCAAGCCCAGCCCCACTTCCACCGCCACTGCGGCCAGCAAGTCGAGCTTTTCTTCCTGCGTGCGCAACTTCGGGTTCTGCGTGCGCGCCGCCGCGGCCGGTCCCGGTCCTTCCTTTGTTGTTGCACCGTTGCTCATCGTGGGCCTCAATCCCTCAACTCCTATTATGAAAGACGAAGGCGCAGGCCGCGCCCAGCCTGCGCCCCAACTCTTGCGCGCAAATCTCCCGGCCCGTCAGTACCTTTCCCCGAACTCCGGGTCCACCGGGTTCTCAAACAGAGACGCATCCCGCGTCACAATTGCCAGACCCGAAGGCGTCACGAAGTACCGCCGTTTGTCTTCCACCGGATCATACCCGATCACCGTCCCCTCCGGAATGTGCACGTCGCGGTCGATGATCGCCCGCCGGATGCGGCAATGCCGCCCGATGTTCACGTGCGAAAACACGATGCTCGCGTCGATCTCCGTGTACGAGTTCACGCGCACGTCCTGCGACAGCACCGAGTTCGTCACCATGCCGCCCGAGATGATCACGCCCGCCGTGATGATGGAATTCACCGCCATGCCCGACCGTCCCGGCTCGCCAAACACGAACTTCGCCGGCGGATACTGGCGCACCCGCGTCCTGATCGGCCAGCTCTTGTCGTAGAGGTTGAAGATGGGCGACACTGAGCACAAATCCATGTTGGCTTCGTAGTACGCATCCAGCGTGCCCACGTCGCGCCAATAGAGTGCCTGCTTCTTGTTCTCGTCCACAAAGCTGTACGCCATCATCTTCTTCTGGCCCAGCATATTGGGCAGGATATTGTGCCCGAAGTCATGCTTCGAATTGGGATCGTCCGCATCCGCGATCAGCGCCTTCAGCAGCGTTTCCGTATCGAAGATGTAAATCCCCATCGACGCATCAACCGAGCTCGGATTGAACGGCGACCGAATGGTCGTCGAAGCCGGCTTCTCCTGAAACCCGACGACCTCTCCATTCTGGCTCACCTCCACCACCCCAAACCGCGAAACTTCATCAGGTGCAATGGGCAGTGTAGCCAGCGTCACCTCGGCATGCGTCTCGCGATGATGGGCGAGCATGCGGCTGTAATCCATCTTGTAAATGTGGTCGCCGGAGAGGATGATCACGTGCTCCGGCTGTTCGCTGCCGATCGAATAGATATTCTGGTAAACCGCGTCGGCCGTCCCCATGTACCAGTTCGCCCCCGTCCGCTGCATGGGCGGCATCAGCTCGAAAAACTCGCCCAGCTCCTGCGCTACCAGCCCCGACCACCCCTCGCGGATGTGCCGGTTCAGGCTGAGCGCCTTGTACTGCGTGAGCACATATACCCGCCGCAGCCCGGAGTTGATGCAGTTGGAAAGCGTGATGTCGATGATGCGGTAATGCCCGCCGAAAGGCACTGCCGGCTTGGCCCGGTCCCGCGTCAGCGGAAACAGCCGCTCGCCCGCGCCTCCGGCGAGCAGCACTCCGAGCGTGTCTTTCATATCCATGGGATCCTGCTTTGGTCTCAGTCTCTTCGAGATCGCCGATTCAGAGGAATTGCTTTGCCCGCAACAGCATAACCCCGTGGGCGGTGCATTCCTCCACTCTTCATCGAACGCAGGAGAATACCATACGCCTCATGCGCCTGGCAGCCCCCGCCGCCGCCTCACTTACCCATTGATAAGCTTTTAAAGAAGGGAGTTGTCCGGCGGCGATAGGCCGCATCGGCACACCCGCGCACCGAAGGCAAAACTTTGCGCCGGCCTGGCCGGAGGACCCGCCTTGCCGTTCAGGCGATCCGGAGAAACGCCCGTCTCACCAGCCGGAGACCCAGTTCTTCTTGTCGTTGGTGGATCGCTTGATCGAGGTGAACTTGTATTCCATGCCCACGGAAATGGCAAAGTTCACGTCATACTGCGTATAGGAGGTGGGAGTTGGCGGGCCGCTGTTGAAGGTGTAGTGGGTCATCACCGCGTCGGGTGTAATCCGGAAGACCCAGTGCTCCGACCGGGCCAGGTCCATGTGCCCGCCGATAATCGCCGCTGGCGCAAGCTGGTTGTAGTAAAAGTCGTAGCTCCCGGGCGGATATCCAAGCAGATCCTTCTGGAAGTTGCCGTACACCCCGCCGAACAGGATGTGCGCGATGAGGTCTCCATGCCGGTTGTGCGGCCCCAGCCACTCCGCCCCGCCAACAAATAAATACTGCTTCACCATGGCGCCCTTGAGGTAATCCGTTCTGGGGGCCGGCAGCGCGGTACCGACATACCCTCGTCCTGAAGCCTCAATCCCCCAATTCCTCGTCAACCAATACGACCCGTTCATGTCCAACCCGCCAAGGTTCGACCCCTCGAGCAGATCCGGGCCCGCTTTCATGTGGTCGTACCCCGCACCCAGCGACAGGTCGTACCGGTTGTCGTAGCGCACGCCGGCGAGCGGATTCACAGAAATATAGGGCGTGCTTGCGGGCGCCTGGTCATTGCCGGTCTGAATGTTGTTCGACTGCGACGAGCTGCTCTGCGAACTGCTCTGGCCCGCATCCTGGGCCTGCGCGCGCACGCCGGCGAAAATGAGGAGCGCCGCCGCCGCGGCAATCCAAGGAGAAATCCTTGCTTGGAAACGCATCACCACCCAGCTTACAAGACCATCCCCAGCCCCGCCAACGTACTGACCCCTGAACCCTGATCCCTGTTCCCTGTCCTTTATTCGCATCGATCCATTGGACGCACCCACACCAGATACCGCACTGTCTTCAGCGTCTCTTCCATGCCCAGTGCGTCTTCGTACCACTCCGGCTCCGGTTCCACCGGCTCGGCGGCGTGCACCTTCCACGCAATCGGCAACCGGCTGAAAATCAGTCCCGCACGTCCCAGGTGCCACGCGCTCGAAACCACCTCCGCCGACGCCCACCCGCGCGCCCGCATCATCCTCGCCGCGTAGCACGCATTCTCCACCGTGTTCCGTGCATCCGGCTCGATGGCAACCGCGCTCGCCGGAATCCCCTGTGCCTCGGCCGTCCGCGCCATCACCTCCGCTTCCACGTAGCGGTTCTTCACCGCGCCCCCGGTAAAGAGAATGTGCTCGGCCGCACCGCGCTCGTACTCATGCACCGCCTCGCTCACGCGCGCCAGCTCCGTCGGCGACGGATTCCCATACCTGTCCGCCGGATAGCCCAGCACCACGATCGCGTCAAAATGAGTCTGCCCGGTATTGCCCTTGGGCGCGAATCGCCGCGCCAGATAAGCCCACATCCATAATCCGGCGGCAATCGCCACCGCAAGCAGGATCCCGCGTCCGCGCCAACCCATCCGCCGCGGCGATCGTCTCCCGCCGGAGCTTCTGTGCGCAATCCTCCGCCCCGGCACCCTCCTGCGTACGCCCGCCGTTCTCGTTGTCTTCACCCGCCTGCCGACCTCCAGCTTCCACTCTAAAAGCAGCGACCAGGGAGCAGGGAACAGTGGATGGGGAGCAGAGAACAGGAAAAAGAGGTCAGGGGTAAAGAATAAAAGCAGGAATCGGAGATCACGGATCTACTGCCACGCTGAGGCCGCCGGCCCGCCAAATGGCGAACGTCCGCGCAGCAGACGCTGAGGCGCGAACTCGCTGACTTGCGAACGCTCCGAGATGCTAAAAAAGCCCCTTCCCCCACTCCGCAAACACAAACTCGCCCAGCCCTTTCCGCTCGCGCGGTTGGATTTCCCGTTTGATCAATTCGTCGTTCGGCAGGGTCTCCGGCTCGCCCTGGTAGCCCAGAGCAATCGCCGACCCGAAATCGTATTCGCCCGGAATCTCCAGCAGGCTCCGCGCCTTCTCCCGGTCAAATCCCGCCATCTGGTGCGTCGTCAGCCCGAGCGCCGCTGCCTCAAGCACCAAGTACGCGCTGGCCGCTCCCATGTCATGGATCGCATATAGATTGGGGGCGTCGCGTTGGCTGAAGCGCGTCTTGGCCACCGCGATCATAAGCACCGGGGCCTTTTGCGCCCAAACCCGGTTTGACGGCGCCAGGGACTCGGACACTTTCCGGTGCGTCTCCGTTCCCCGCGTCCCCACCACGTAGCGCCAGGGCTGTTCATTGCTGCTCGAGGGCGCCCACCGCGCCGCCTCAAACACGCGCTGCAGATCCTCTTTGGCAACGTCCCGGTCCGCGAATGCCCGCGCGCTCCATCGCTGGTGGAAGATCGGCAACACCCCGTCGGCCGGTATCGCCTGCTTGATCTTGTTCACCTCAGCGGCTTTTATCGTCATGGCTCCACCCCTCCCATGCGTCGCAAAGAACAGCACTTTCCTATGGATTCCTTGCCCTGCCCCGGAGATTCCCATGGCGCCGCGAATTAGCCTGAGCTCCCGAGCGACCCGCGCTGGCTCCCTTTACGCTGCCGCGCTCGAGACACAACAACCCTTGGACCCGCTTCCTCAGGGTCACGCCGTCCACACCCGCTTTGAATGGATTGCCAGTCGCGTTTCCGCATCCGCACGGCGCACTGGCGCATGGAATCGCCGCGCAAGGGCGTCCACTCGCCAACGTCGGCGCAGATCGCGCCAACCCGCTGGCGGGTTCCGTTGTTCTCTTGCTCTCGCGTTTCCTGCTTCAGAACGCCGGCTGCTGCGCCAGTTCTTCTTCCTCTTCCACGCCGTAGCGGCGGAGCAGGTTGGGCAGGCCCTGCGAAAAGGCCGAGCGCGGCATCACCACGTCGCATCCCGCCTCCACGCCCTTAAGCTTCAGGTCGCCCTGCACATGGCTCAGGAAGCCGATGATCGAGACCGCTTTTTTGAACCGGGCGCGGAACTTCGGAATCAGCGTCATCGGTTTTGCATTCAGGTTGTTGAGGTCGAACACCAGCAGCGTGGGCCGCTCGCTGTCGGGCGCCTCCAGGATGCGCGTCACCACATCCTTGTCGCCCTTGGCAAACTCCACCTTCACGCCCAGTTTGCGCGCCGTCTCCTGGATCTTGGCCAGGAAGAAGAGGTCCTCGATGAAGCAGAAAATCCGCGTCGGCGCATCGGCACGCACCGGCGCCGCCGGTTGCGGCACGTAGGCATCGTGATAATACGCCGCGTGGCTGTTACCGCCGATCTGGATGGTCGACGGCGGCCCATCAGCCACGTTGCCGTTTACGGCGCGGTAGCTGTGGTCCATCGGCCCCACAAACTCCCGTGGGCCTTTCTGCCTGTTTTTGCGTTTGCCTTGCCCCTGGCCGTTGACGCTGTTGCCGGGCGAAGACTGCGGCCCGGCGCTCTTCTGAAAGAATTTCTTCTTCCTGCGCCCTTGGCCCTGGTGATGATGCTTGGCGTGCGCGGGCGGCTGCGCCTGACTCTGTGACTGGCCCTGCGGCTGCCCCTGCTGCGCCTGCGGGTTCGGCTGCGAGCCCTGCTGGTTGGATTTGTTCTTGCGGCGGCGCCGGCGGCGCCGGTGTCCCTGCGACTGCACCTGGCCATTGTCAGGTGCTGACCCCAGCTCCGGCTGAGGTTGCGTCGATTCTGTCGTCATGCGTGTACTTCCTGGTACTTTGCAGTTTGGTACTTTGCAGTTTGGTGCATTGCCAATCTAGTGCATCGAGCTTGAGCGCCGGACTTGCTCACGCCTCTGAGTATTTCCGCCGTTCTTCTGCGCGCCGGGCAGGGCTGTTCGTGGCCCCCCGTTTGTCCCGCTCCGCACCGGCCTCGAACCCGCGGGGCGCTTGCGGCGCTCTCATCAGGCGCGGCCATTCTCCCTGGCGCCGACTCATGTGCCTTCGCCCGGAATCGACCTCGACCACAGCGCGTCTTTTCTTGAGTAGGTTGCCAGCTTCATGCGGGCAATGCTTTCCTGCCAGAGGCCTGCCGGCGCACACTTGCTCGCCGCCGTTTCCAACTCTCTGGAAAATTCCTTGGCCGCACCCTGCGCAGATGCCGTTCACCAATCTCCATCCGCTTTTCCGGATGGACGCGGAACAGCCGGTGCTTTTCTCGGGTGTGCCCCTTCCTATGTGAGCCTGGCCCCGTGCAGCCGGCTAAGGTATGAGCTGTTCTCGGAGACCTGCCGGCTCGGCGGCGAGCTTGCCCTCCCCGAAACCGGGTGGCCGGCGTCAGCCGCGTAATAGGCAACTTCGATACTACAGCGAAGGCATCCGGCTGGCAAGAGTTGTTTGTTGCCGAACCGGGCACCGGGGATTCCGTTGGGGGATTACGCCCGCATACCCCACAAGCACGAAGCGCCACTCAATCGAGTGGCGCTTCGCGGACCTGCATCGGTCACTGGCCTCCCCCGGCAGGTTTTTGCGCGGCTCTTGACCGCCGCACGGTTTGCAGGCTATCCCGGCCGGCTCTCCCTCTCTGGGGTGCGCTTGATCGCGCTCACTCTTGCCGGGTGCCTGCTCTGTTTCAGGCTGTCTTTAAGGCGACAGCCACAAACATCACTGGCGCCTTCAATAAAGCAATCGGTGGGCCGTTCACAAGATAACCTATTTTCAATCACTTAGCCTGAATCTCCAGACCCCGATTTTCGATAATCGGAAGTAAAAAAGGCGAAAACTTCAAAAAACCATAGTTGCCTCATTCTCCAACCTCCCCGAGTCTCATCTCTGGCACGCGGGGCAGTAGTGCGTTCCCCGTCCGGCGATCAGAATCCGCCGAATCGGCGTCCCGCATCGCCGGCACGGTTCGCCCGTCCGCTGGTACACAAAATGCTGAAGCTGAAAAAATCCCCGCTCGCCATCCGCGTCCACGTAGTCGCTCACCGACGAGCCACCCAGCCGTATTGCGTGATGGAGCACCTTCTTCAGCGCCGTCCGCAGCCGTTCGAGCTCGGCGCGCGTCAGCCGTCCCGCGGCCCGCCGCGGCCGGAGTGCGGCGTGGAACAGGCTTTCGTCCGCATAGATATTGCCGACGCCTGCCAGCAACTTCTGGTTCAGCAAGGCGGCCTTGATGGACAGGCGCCGCCGGCGGAAAAGCGCAGCAAATTCGTCTGCTCCAATCTCGAGCGGCTCGGCTCCCGGCGCATCAAAAGCCGGCCCGCGCTCGAGTTCGCGAAATTCCAGCCGCCCGAACCGCCGCGGATCGACAAAGCGCAGTTCGCGCCCGCTCTTGAGCGTCAGCCGCGCGTGCGTATGTTTTTCCCGGGGCGCCTCGGCTGTCGTCACCAGCAGCCTGCCGGTCATGCCCAGGTGCACGATCCACTCCGCTTCCGCCCGCGCCTGTTCGCCCGCCCGCCCGTTCGTGGCCGGCCCCATCTCGCACACAATGTGTTTGCCGGCGCGATGCACGGAGAGAAACACCCGCCCTTGAAGCCCTTTGGCCTGCCGCGCCGGCGGTGTCTTGAACGGCTCCCGCGCGCCGCTGAACCATGCGTCCACCACGCGATCGCCGCGCACACGCGCATTAACGCCACGGGCGATCGTCTCCACCTCGGGCAGTTCGGGCATCCATTTATTTTAAGGAATTATTTGTGCTCGGCGGCTGCGTGCTCGGCAGGCGTAAGAATCTTATTGGCTTCGAAGCTCACAATTTTCCAAACCCCCGGCGGGCCTTCCACGTACACGCGTGTATAGCGATAGCTCCCGGTAATGTCGCCGTCCTGCGTCGTGCCCTGCACATCGGCAGTTGACGTCACCAGTGCCGTGATCCCGTAAAAACGCACCTTGCGGTCTGAGAGTTCCAGGCTCGTGAAGTGCGCGCGATGCAGGCTTGCCAGCGCTTCTTCCTTGGTCTGCAGCGTCCCTGATGGCGTAATGGCCCTGTAGTCATCGGCCAGCAGCCCGCTCATCGCCGCGGTGTCGTCTTTGAGCATGGCGTCGCGCCACACTTCTTCGAGGTGATCGATCTCGTGGCGCCGCTCGTGTTTCTGGGTTTTGGGAACGCCCGCCCACAGTCCGCTCGCCCAAACGGCAAGCGCCAGTGCGGCCAGAACCGCCCGCCCCGCGCGAGGCAGATGCGAGCGCTTCCAGGGGTCGGCTATCGAACGCCTCATACGCGTATCGGATGGTAGCCCCGCACCGCTTCCCGGGTCAACGCAATTCAGGCCGCAGCGTTGTAACCATTGGCACATCACTATCCACTCGAAGCGGCGCGGTTCCACGCCCGGCGTAACCTGTGCTTCCGTCCCGATCGGTTTGACGCCCCGGGCGGCTCAAACGAGAGCGATCAGGTTCTCAAGGGCGCGCTCCCGCATTTTCTGGTAAAGGCCACCCACCACATATTTCTTATAATGCGCCGAGTCGCGATGCGCGGCCATCGCCTCATCGTCGCGATAGCGCTCATAAATCAGCACCGTATCCGGGTCTTCCTGCACCTGGTGGGGAAAAAAGCCCACGCAGCCCGGTTCCCGGCGCGAAGCATCGGCCAGGTTGCGCAGCATCTCCGCGATCTCCGCCCGGTCTTCCGGAGCAAACTTGAGCCGGATAACAAAACTGATCATAGGAACATTTCCTTGTTCGCCGCAGGACCGGCGGGGAAGTCACTCAAGTGTACCTGCGATCGCCGCATTTATGCGCAAACCGTCTCGAGCGCCTGGGCAAACTCCGGCAGCAGGATGGTCTGCTCGCGATCCGGGCCGGTCGAAATCAAGCCGATCCGCGCGCCGCTTTCACGCTCCTGAAACCTGAGATATTCGCGCGCCGCCGCCGGCAGCCGCTCGAACTCCGTGATGCCTTCGGTCGAAGACTGCCAGCCTTTGAGCCTTGTGTACCGCGGCTTGATCTGCTCCAGGCCAAACACGTCCGCCGGAATTTCGTCCGTCACCCGTCCGCCGATCTCGTAGCCGACACACACCGGAATCACATCCAGCTCATCGAGCACGTCGAGCTTCGTCACCACCAGCCACTCGGCGCCGTTCACCTGATTCGAGTAGCGCAGCATGGGGATGTCGAGCCAGCCGCACCGCCGCGGCCGTCCCGTCACCGCGCCGTACTCATGCCCGCGCGCGCGCAGCGCCTCGGCGCTCGCATCGTGAATCTCCGTGGGAAACGGTCCCTCGCCCACGCGCGTCACATACGCCTTGGTCACCGAGATCACCGTCCCAATGGCCGTCGGCCCCACGCCCGTTCCCGTGGCTGCGCCTCCGGCCGTCGCCGACGAAGAAGTCACGAACGGATAGGTCCCGTGATCGATGTCCAGCATCGTGCCTTGCGCGCCCTCGAACATCACGCTCCCGCCCTCGGCTAGGATGCGATTGAGAATCCGCCCCGTATCGGCCACAAAGGGCCGCACCCTTTCGGCAGCGGCCGCGTACTCCTCGTACATCTTCGCCGGATCGAGCGGATCGGTCCCGAAGAGCGCATGGGCAATCGCGTTCTTCTCCGCGCATGCCGCTTCGATGTGCGCCTTCAACAGCGACGGGCGCAGCAGGTCCACCACGCGCAGCCCGCTGCGCGCCATTTTGTCCTCGTAGGCCGGCCCGATGCCGCGGCTTGTGGTGCCGATCTTCTTCCGCCCCGGCGCGCTCTCGGCCGCCAGCTCGATCATGCGGTGATAGGGCAGAATCACCTGCGCGCGGTTGGAGACGAAAAGCTGCCCGTCCACATCCACGCCCAGTTCGCGCAGATGCGCAACCTCATTCAGAAACGCCAGCGGATCGAGCACCACGCCGTTGCCGATCACGCCCTTGCAGCCCTTGCGCAGCACCCCGCAGGGAATGAGTTGCAGAACAAACTTCTGCCCTCCGATAATCACCGTGTGCCCGGCGTTGTGCCCGCCCGCGTAGCGCGCCACGGCGGAAAACCGCTCGCTGAGCGCGTCCACGATCTTGCCCTTGCCTTCGTCGCCCCACTGGGCGCCCAGCACCACCGCCGTCTT
>JASHTS010000074.1 GCA_030040425.1 Acidobacteriaceae bacterium
ATGAGGACATTTTGAAATCCGAACCAGTGAAAGAGACTGGGACGACGATTGCCACGCAGGATAACGAACAAAGCGCCTACCGCCAGAGTGAACGCGATCGCCGCCGTATTGCGCAGATTGCTCGCGTCGCTGCAGGCCTGATCGACGCGGGCGAGGAGGTGAGCGGCCTTCTTTGCCGCCTCGTGGTCGACTTTAGCGCCGCAGAACCGGCACACATCGGCGGAGGTGTCGATCGTCTCCCCGCATTTGGGGCATTCGAAGACATCCAGGTCCTCGCTTGGACCGTCAAAGCTGACTTCGCCAGCCATCCGTAAGGCCCTTCCGAGGGAAGTCCGGCTGCTCCGGAATCGATTGATTGAAGACAGAGACGCTCACAAGATGGCATAAGCACGCGCGATTTGCACGAGAGAAAGGCTGTCAGGACGCCGAGGGAACCTGGGGCAGCACGGCGGCGAGGACCTCGGCCGCGGCGGTGTAATCGCCCACCGGCGCGGTTACCTGCACGCCCTCCACATAGGGGCGGACGGCCTCGAGCATCTCCTGGGCGATGCGGATTCCTTCCTGGCGCGCGGCCTGGGCGGTGTCAGCCTGCGCCATGCGCAGCATGATCTCTTCCGGCATGGAGAGACGCAGATCGTTCTTCATGTACTCAGCGTTGCGCAGGCTGGCCAGCGGCCAGAGGCCAGCGATGACCGGAATGCGGTGATCGCGGATGCGCTCGAGGAAGCTCTCGAGCAGGCGCAGGTCGAAGACCGGCTGGGTGATGCAGTACTCTGCGCCGGCTTCGACTTTGAAGGCGAAACGGCGCAGCTCGTTCTCGAGATCGGGGGCGCCGGGATTGGCGGCCACGCCGATGGAAAAGTTGGTGCTGGAGCCGATGGCGTTGGAGCCGATGTCGAGCCCCTGATTGAGGCGATGGACGATGTTAACCAACCCGATGGAGTCAACGTCAAATACCGCAGTGGCGTCAGGATAGTTTCCCAGCTTGAGCGGGTCCCCCGTCCGGCAAAGCAGATTGCGCAGGCCGATGGACGAGGCGCCCAGCAAATCCGACTGGATGGAAAGCAGATTGCGGTCGCGGCAGGTGTAATGGAGAATGGTGTCGATCCCGGTGTGCTGCTGAAGCTGGATGCACAGGCTCTGGGCGCTCATGCGCGCGGAGGCGCGGTGCGAGTCGGGCACGTGGATGCCGTGGACACCGAGCCGCGCCAGCAGCGCCGCACCCTCGATCTCATGCGAGCAGTTGATGCCCTTGGGCGGGACGATTTCGACCAGGGCGACGAATTTCTTTTCGGCGAGGAGCGCGCCGATGCGCGAACGCTGGGCGAGCGGAACCGGCGGCGTCTCCGCGCTGAGGACCGGTGCGATGCCGGCGCCTTCGACGTGGGTTTGCTCGTCCATGGCGCGAATGGCGGAGCGCATGGCGCGAATGTGGTTGGGCGTAGTGCCGCAGCAGCCGCCCACGATCTGCACACCGGCGCTGACGGCTTTGCGGGCAAAGGTGGCCATGTACTCCGGGGAGCAGAGATAGATATTGCGGCCTTCCACGGCGCGCGGCATGCCGGCGTTGGGCATGGCCGCGAGCGGCAGCGTGGTGGCGCGACGCATGGCCTCGACGGCGGTGAGCACCGTAGTGGGTCCGGTGGAGCAGTTGACGCCGATGGCGCCGGCGCCCCACTCCGTGAGCAGCGACGCGGCCTGCGCGGCCGAGGATCCATCGAGACAGTTGCCATCGTCGTCAACCGTGACCATGACCAGCACGGGCAGATGGGGCGCGACGGCGCGCGCGGCTTCGAGGGCCTGGCGGGCCTCATTGAGCGCGGGCATGGTCTCAATGATCAGGAGATCGACAGCGGAGCGATTTGGGCCGGATGGATTGGGGTTGCCGTTTCCATTGCTTTCAGTGAGCGCGGCAATCTGCTCGGCAAAGGCCTCGCGCGCCTCGTCGAGTCCCGTTTTGCCCAGCGGTTCCAGGCGGACGCCCAGCGGGCCTACGGAGCCAGCCACCCACGCCGTGCCGGCCTGCCGCTGCTGGAGGCGTTCGACGGCCTGGCGCGCCAGGCGCACGCCGGCCTGGTTGATCTCTCTCACTTTTCCGCCCAGACCGTGGCGCGTGAGCCGGAATCGATTGCCGCCGAAGGTATTGGTCTCAAGAATCTCCGCGCCGGCCTGCAGATACTCCTCGTGCACGGAAAGAACCTGGTCGGGATCGGAAAGGTTCAGCTCGTCATAGCAACGGTCGCTGGTTACGCCGCGGGCGTAGAGAAACGTGCCCATGGCGCCATCGGCGAGCACGGGACGGTCGGCGAAGATCTCGGCAAACCGGGTCATGCTAGTCAAATGCTATCGCATCAGCGGGAGATTCGGGCTTGCCCAGTGCGTGCGCAGCCCCCGAAGCGCACGCGGCCAGCGCGCCGCCGCGCACGGGTGCTTTGTTATACTTCGGAAGTCACAACTTCGGCAGAATCGTGCCCATGGGCCGCGGGTTTGCGCCTGCCGGCCACGCCGAGTCGCCGTCAGCCGGCACGCGTCCGCGCTCGTTGGGGCGCCATCAATCGAGGTAAGGGATTTTGAAAAAGAGAAGTCTTTGGATTAGCGCCGCCGCCGCCCTGGCGGTTGCGATGGTGGTGGCCGGGTGTGGCAGTACTTCCTATTTCGATGGCCGTCAGCTTCCGCCCAGCAAGCTGGTGAACCGCGTTCTGGTGGCGATCCAGAACACGAGCGCGCTGACCCAGGGCAGCCTGGAAATCATGGATGCCTACTATGACATCCGCAGCGGCTATAACGGCCAGCCGCCCTCCTTCTCGCTGGCGGGATTCGGCGGGCACCTGCCGATCACCATTCAGAACATGCCTGAGGAACAGATAGGCGCCATCTACAGCTCCGGCGACGGCACCCTCACGCTGGCGAACTACCAGACGGAGAGAACCACCGGAACGGTCACGAACCCGGATGGCCTTTCGTCCAGCATTTACATTACCCGCAACCAGGAGTTTGTGTTTGCCGCCAGCCAGGCCGCGCACGTGCTCACAGTGGTGAACCAGGCCGGGGGCGGAGCCATCGGCCTGAGCCTTCCCGGAGTGTATCGGGTGAGCGTGAATCCCGGCGGAACGGTCGCGCTGGCGTTCGTGCAGAACTCGAACTTCGTTTACTATCCGGCGGCGCTGACTGAGCCGCAGACACTTTCCTATTCCGGCGGACCTTCCACGTGGCCGCTGGGCGCGGTGGATTGCGAGCCGCAGAATGCGCCTCTCTGGTGTTTGTTTCAGGCGCTCGATCCCTCGAGCACTCCCGGAAACCCGATACCGCTCACCTTCGATCGGCCGGTGAAGGCGGTATTTTCCGCCGACGGCGGTACGGCGTACATCCTGAGCTGCGGCCCGGAGTGCGGCGGCACAACTTCCGCGATTACGCCGCTGCCCGTTGCGCCCATGCTCTTTCTTCCCGGCCGCGCGTCCGGCTTGCTGCCGTCGCAGACAGCCATGGCGCCGTGTTCGGCTTCGAACACATCGAGTTCATGTACGCTCGCCATTTCCGGCGGAGCCAGCAATGCCCTCGTGGATAGTTCCACGATGTACGTGGTGGGGCAGTCGCCGCAGACCATCAATGGGCAGACGCTCTTCGGCGGCAATCTCACGGTGCTCAATCTCGCGAGCTCCGCGAGCGGCTGGGCCACCATTACCAACACGGCGGCCATCAGCGACGGCCAGCCCGGCGCCACCAGCCGCATGATCGAAGCCGACGACAACACGCTGTGGATCGGCATGACCGGCTGTACGGTGGGCGTGCGCTATGCCACCAACCCGGCCAGCGGCTACGGCTGCCTGACCATGTACAACACCGCCACCAACCAGGTGGTGATGCTCGAGCCTTACATCGGCAACGCCACCGGCATAGCGGCGGTAACCGGATTGCATAAGATCTATGCGGCGGAAGGCGGCCAGGTCTACATTTACTCCACCAAAGACGGCTCCTCGCTCGACAACCAGTACGTCACCGTAACCGGAACCGCATACGACGTTGCCTACATGGATGCGGTGACCGACAGCGACAACACTGTTTATTAGCGGAGTTAGCGGTGTTAGCGGCGCAGGCGAGTACCGAGGTCTGAAGCTATGTCAGCGCCCGACGAATACCGCGCCGATGTTCTGGCCATCGCGGCCCATCGCGACGACGTGGAACAGACCTGCGGGGGAACTCTGCTGCGCATGGCGGCGCGCGGGCTCAAGACCGCTGTTCTCGATCTGACACAAGGCGAATCGGGCACACGCGGCACGGCGGAGGACCGGGCGCGCGAAGCCCTGGAAGCGGCGAAGATTCTCGGGGTGGGATGGCGTGAAGCGCTGGCTCTTCCCGACGGCGCAATCGAAAACACGCTTCGCAACCGGCTGGCGATTATCCGCATCCTGCGCCTGCTGCGGCCGCGCGTCGTCATTCTCCCGTACTGGCAGGCACGCCATCCCGATCATGCGACGGCGGGCACGCTCGGCTACGACGCCTGTTTTCTCTCCGGGCTGAAGAAGTTCGAAACCGGCTCCGGGCCTTTGGGCGGCGAGCCGCATCGCCCGTTCAAGATCGTTTATGCCAGCCTGTATGCCGACGTGCGCCCCAGCTTCATCGTCGACATCACGCCCTTCATCGAACAGCGCCACCTGGCGCTGATGGCGTATCGCTCGCAATATGCGGATCAGGCCTCGGGAAGCGGGCTCTTCGTGCCGGAAGAAGAGATTCGCGAGCGCACCTTTGCCGAAGCGCGGCACTACGGCCAGCTCGCGGGAGTGCGCTATGGCGAGCCTTTTGTGCAGAAGGAAGTGGGGCTGGTGGACGATCTGACGCTGCTGCCCGTGCAGTCGCTCTGAGCGGACCTTTGGTGGCGCGGACAAGCGCTGCTTATCGGATTCCAAAAAAGAAGCATTTTGATTTCCGAACGCGCTTCGTCCAGACTGAGGATGGGAGGGCCTGAGAGCGTATGCCGCAGACGTGGGACCCGGAGACCTACGGCCGCAACGGCGCGTTTGTGCCGCAGCTTGCGGGAGCCGTGCTTGAGTGGCTCAACGCGCAGCCGGGCGAGCGCATTCTCGATCTCGGGTGCGGCGACGGCCAGCTCACGGTGCGCCTGGCGGCGACCGGCGCTGAGGTTACGGGGGTCGATCTTTCGCCGCAGATGGTGACGGCGGCACGTGCGCGCGGCGTTGCGGCGCAGGTGGCTAACGCCGAGGCGCTGCCGTTTGCGGACGCCACATTCGATGCCGTTTTTTCGAACGCCGCGCTGCACTGGATGCGCGATCACGAAGCCATGCTGGCGCAGGTTCACCGCGTGCTCAAGCCGGGAGGCCGTTTCGTTGCGGAGATGGGAGGCCACGGCAACATCGCCGCCGTGCGTGTGGCTTTTATCGCCGCGCTCGCGCGGCACGGCCAGTCCAGCCGCGAGGACGGCGTGAACTACTATCCCACCCCGGAGGCGTATACGCGGCGCCTGGAGCAAGCCGGGTTTCGCGTGGAGCGGATGGTTTTTGTTCCGCGGCCCACGCCGCTGGGCGAGGGCGGGATGGCTGCGTGGCTGAGGACCTTTCGCAAAGGCGTGCTGGACACGCTCCCGGAGGCGATGCGGCAGGCCGTCATCGAGGACACCACGGAGTTGCTTTCTACGGCGTTGCGCGACGAGGAGGGCCACTGGACGACGGACTATGTGCGCTTGCGCTTTGTCGCAGTGAAGTAATTGCGGCGATTGGCCTTTTTAGTAAGTCAGGCAGCTCAGTTACTCGCCCGGAATGGAGAGTAATACGCGGGCGACTTACCTGCATGTTTCGATATAGTTCGCGCAATTCACTTGCATTTACTTCGCAAGTTATGGCAGAGTAATGATTGTGCAGGAGAGCGCCCGATGAAGTATCGAAGCCAAAGTACGATGCGTAGTCTGGGAGGGCCCGGTCAGGGCCTAACTAGCGGCTGGGCGTGTTTTTGGTCCCATTCCTAGCCGTGCGCCCGGCTGAATCTTGCGCACCCCATGAAAAACTCACATTACCTGAGCGGCGAAGAACTCAGTTACTTCGAGCGTTACTCGAACGGCTAAGTGCGATCTTGCGTTGTCTCGAGCTGACTCAAGCGCGAGTTAGTCGGGCGTTGTGCCTGACTCGTGCGCCGGAGTACCCGAGCGCCGTATACCGCTCGATTCTTGTCGAGACTCAACAGTTCCGGAATATCCGGATTAGAGACGAAGCGGACATGGCAAAGCAAAACGTGAAGAATGGCACGCCGGTGGGCAATGCACACCTGTGCCGAAGCTGCTGCAACGGCCAGTTCACCACCGGCTATCGCGAGAGCGATGTGCTGGTGATCTGCACCAACGCCAACCCCGCGCGGCTGGTGCCGTTCCCGGTGCGCGAGTGCACCGACTACTGCGATCGCAATCGGCCGGGATATGAAGAAATGGCCAAGCTGGCGCTCAACATCAGCCATGTGCGCCGCAAGCGGGTGCGAGGCTTCAGCCAGGCCGGTCTTGCCTCAGGCGCTGGAGCTTCGGCCGGCGAGCCGGTGCGGAAGAAAGACGGCGCGGCGAAAATTGAAGAAGAGGCTGAACCGGCTTTTGCCGGCTGAATGCCGGCACGGTTTTTCGTGCGTGGGTTCTCCGGCGGCGAGCGACCGGAGCCCGGTTCTGGCGAGCAATCGGTCTCATGAACAAGAGTTCGGAGCGCGTGGGAACGAAAGTTCGATACAGGTGTCGGAGGAGGCTGGATGGCGCTTCCGAGGGGCGTGCAACCGGTATTCGCAACATGCGTCTAATGTGCTATCGGCGCGTTACGCCCGACGCCGAACGTGTGTGTCTATGCAGCTACCCCGCCTTGAACGACGGCCCGAACTGGACGCCCTGCGCGGGCTGTTTCTCGTCTGGATGACGCTCACGCATTTGCCCACGCACTTCAGCGATCTTGTCAATTCGCCTTTCGGCTTCATCTCCTCGGCGGAAGGATTTGTTTTTGTCTCCGCCCTCCTGGTGGGGCGGCTCTATTTCCGCAAGCTGATGGAAGACGCCGCCGGCGTACGAAGTCGATTGTGGAAGCGCTCATTCCAGATCTATGGCTATCACATCGTGATGCTGGCGCTGGTTTTTACGGTTGCCGGCGCATTTGCCGTGCACACGCACAAGGCCGCCATTTCGAATCTTCTGGATTTTTATCTCGCGCACCCGGTTGTGGCTATCGTCGGCTCGGTATTGCTGCTCTATTGCCCGCCGCTGCTCGACATTCTTCCCATGTACGTCATCTTTCTCTTCTTCACGCCGCTGCTGCTCTCTGCAGCGGTGCGCTTCGGATGGAAGAAGATCCTGTTTGCCAGCGGATGCGTTTGGCTGCTGGCGCAGCTCGGCCTGCGCGACGTGGTGCACAACTGGGTTGTTCATTGCACGCATCTGCAGATACCGATCCAGGAGACCGGCGCCTTCAACCTCTTCGCGTGGCAAGCGGGGTGGATCGTTGCGCTTTGGATCGGGGCGCGGTCTGCCGTGCGCCGCGAGACCTTTGGCGATCCGCCATGCTGGCTGGCCGCCGTCTCCTGCGCGCTGTGCCTTTTCTTCGTCGGCGTCCGCTGGGGCTGGCTGGGCTCACACCTGACCTGGCCGGCGCTCGACATTCCGCTGGACAAATGGCGGCTGGGGCCGCTGCGCGTACTCAATATGACTGCGTTTGCGATCGTGGTTTACTGGCTGCGCCGCCACCTGGTCAAATTCGTCGCGGTTGAGCCGTTTCTGACCCTGGGCAAAGCTTCTTTGCGCGTCTTCTGCACCCATCTGTTGTTCGTCTTTGTCGGATTGGGGTTGCTGGTTCGCGACGTAGGAGAGGGGGTGGGCGCGCCGCTCGAGCAGTTGCACGGACTGGTGGCCATCCTGCTGGTTGCGGTCACGTTTACGGTACTGATTCTGGTTGCCTCAGACAAGGTGCGCAAGCGCCGCAACCGCCGCGGTCTTGGGGAAGCCGGCAACTCCGGCAGTGCGGCCATTCCATCTATCCAGCCGCAGGTTGAACCGGAGACCGACCCCAGAATCCCGGTGCACGCCTTTGCCGAAGAGCCTTCCCTTCCCACATCGATCAGGGGCGGGCGAGCCGATTCCGGGGCCGCTCTCAGTGGTTGAAAATTCGCGCTGATGCAGGACGAGAGGCGGCCCCAAATTCATCGTATGTTTGCATTCTGTTTGCCTGTCTGCATTACTCTGTTCATAGGTCCCGGCATCTGAGGTTCACGAATTTTTAACATGGGCCGGGGCGGGGGCTGACCGTTTGAGCCAATCCGTGTTTGTCCTGGAAGACGATGCCGATATTTCGCGGCTCGTTCAGCATCACCTTGAAGCGGCAGGCTTTGAGGCGCGCCTCTACCACACCCCAACGAGCGTGATTCCCGACGCAGAACGCAAGCCGCCCGCGCTTTTTCTGCTGGACATTATGGTTCCGGGCGGCGACGGCCTCGATGTTTGCCGGCGCTTGCGTAACCACAACGGACTTTCCACGGTGCCCATCATCTTTCTGACCGCGCGCGCCGGGGAAAACGACCGCGTGCTGGGCCTGGAGCTGGGCGCCGACGACTACATCACCAAGCCGTTTTCGACGCGCGAACTGGTTGCCCGCGTCAAGGCCGTACTCCGCCGGTTCGAGCGTCCGACCACGCCGGCGGTGATCAGTTTCGAAGAGATCATCATCGATGCAAGCGCCATGCAGCTGAAGGTTCGCGGGGAACTGACCACGACCACGGCCACGGAATTCCGCCTGCTCGACTATCTGGCGCGGCATCCGGGCCGCGTCTTCAGCCGCGACCATCTGCTTGACGCCGTCTGGGGCGATGCGCGCTTCGTGACGCCGCGCTCGGTCGACGTGTATGTGCGCCGCATCCGCGAGAAGATCGAGTTCGATCCGGAGAATCCGCGTTATTTGAAGACGGTTCGCGGAGCAGGCTATCGTTTTGAGCTGCCCAGAAGCGATTGAGTGCCGGGACGGCGGGCGATTTTCCCGTTCGCCTTGCGCCGTTGCCGAAACGGTGGTGCATCGAATGCCTCGAGCGCTCCACGACGGGAGCGATGACTTTTGCGCCGCCAGGAAGGCAGAATGGGAAGGGGAAGGGCCCCGATGACTTCCAAAGTCTTTATCAAGCTTCTCGGTCTCTTCTTCCTTCTGCTGGCTATTCAGGCGCTGGTGATGGAGATTCTTTTCCACGGGTTTGTGGAACACGTGGCCGGCGCCACGCTCCGCTCGCTCGACCGGGAAGCTCTGTGGGCCGGACTGATTGCCCTGTCGGTTGCCCTGCTGCTGGCTGCGTGGGTCTCTTTGCGTGTCTCAGGCCGACTGCAGCAGGTGATGAACTTCGCCCGGCGCATTGCCGACGGCGATCTTGCGGCGCGGCTCAGCGAAACCAATCAGGACGAGCTCTCCCCCATGGAAGCGGCCCTGAACCGGACGGCCGAGCGCCTGGGCCAGGATTTTGCCGAACTCGAGAGCAGCCGTCACGAGCTGGCGGTGATGCTGGACTCCATGCAGGAGGCGGTGGTCGCGGTCACGCCGGAGGGCGTGGTGCGCTGGTCGAATGCGGTGATGCAGCGCATCGCGGGCATGCAGATCAAGCCCGGGCGGCCGCTCATCCATGCGGTCCGCGACCCGGAGCTCCTGTCCTGCGTGCGCGTGGCGCTGGAGCGCCGCGAGCTCTGCTTTGGCCGCGCCAACTCGCTGGCGCAGGGCCGGGTGTTTGAGATCAACGCCGCGCCTTTGCCCTCGGGCGGCGCGCTGCTGGTTCTTCACGACGTAACCGGCATCGAGGCCGCGCAAAAATCGCGCCGCGAGTTTGTCGCCAACGTGAGCCATGAGCTGCGCACGCCGCTCACCTCGATCCAGGGCTACGTGGAGACGCTCATCGAGGATCCCAGTCCCGGGTCAGAAACCACGCGCGAATTCCTCGGCATCATCCTCAAGAACGCCTCGCGCATGAACCGGCTCACCGAAGACCTGCTCGCCCTGGCGAGCGTGGAGAGCCCCGATTACAAGCTCAGCCTGCAGCCGATGCGCGCCAGCGCCTTGGTGAAAGACGCGATCGATTCGCTGGGAGGCTTGCTGGTCGACTCCGGCATCAAGCTGCAATCGGCGGGCGCACCGGAGGCGCTGGTGATGGCCGATCCCGACGCCATGACCCAGGTGTTCGGGAATCTCATCGAGAATTCACTCAAATACGCGAAGGAAGGCAAGCGCATCCGCGTGGGTGCGCGCGAGCTGGAAACGGAGATCCAGTTCACCATCCAGGATTTCGGTCCGGGCATCGCCTTCGAGCATCTGGAGCGCATCTTCGAGCGCTTTTACCGCGTGGACAAAGCGCGCTCGCGGGAGTCGGGCGGGACGGGACTGGGCCTGGCCATCGTGAAGCACATCGTGCAGGCGCACGGCGGGCGCATCTGGGCGGAAAGCGAGCTGGGCAACGGCGCATCGTTTCACTTCACGTTGCCGCTGGCTCCGGTCGCGCCTTCGGCGCCCAGGCCGGCGGATGCGCCCGCGACCACGGCTTCGCCGGTTTCAGAAGCGGCTTCCTGAGCGGCGGGCTCACCCGGCCGGATCGGTTCGAACCCGGAGCGAGAGCGGCCCGGATGCGGTTCATCTTTTCTTCACAGACGCCAAGTTGATCTGGACGCAGCAGCGCGCGTCCGCGCCGACGCACCTCCGTGAAATCCGCGTGAATTCATGTGTCCGTAACATTGGCCATTGAGAATGAGGTCGGCAGGAGATCTGAAAAAGAGGGAGAGTGAGGATGAAGAAGGCATTCATTGCGTTTGCGTTGTTTCTGATGGTTGTTGCCGCGGCTCAGGCGCAAAAACTGACTGCAGCGGGCGCGACATTTCCTTACCCGATCTATTCGAAGTGGTTTTCCGAGTACAGCGCGGCGCATCCCGGCGTCGAGATCAATTACCAGTCGATTGGTTCGGGAGGCGGTATTGCGCAGGTGACCAAGGGTCTGGTGGACTTTGGCGCCTCCGACATGCCCATGACCGACCAGATGCTCGCCAGCTCGTCCGTCAAGTTGATCAACCTTCCCACGGTTTTGGGCGCGGTGGTGCCCATCTACAACGTCCCCGGCGTCACCGATCTCAACTTCAGCCCCGATGTGCTGGCCGACATCTACCTGAACAAGATTACGAACTGGAACGATCCGCGCATCGCGAAAGACAACCCCAGCGCACATCTGCCCGACCAGAAGATCATCGTAGTGCACCGCTCCGACGGCAGCGGAACGAGCTTTATCTTTACCGACTACCTGAGCAAGATCAGCAAGGAGTGGGCCGAGGGCCCGGGCAAGGGAACATCGCCGAACTGGCCGGTGGGCGTGGGCGGCAAAGGCAATGAAGGCGTGGCCGGCCTGGTGCGGCAATTGCCCGGCGCCATCGGGTACGTGGAGCTGATTTATGCGCTGCAGAATAACATCAACTTCGGGTCGATCAAGAACGCGGCCGGCAATTGGGTAAAGGCCTCGATTGACGGCGTGACCGCGGCGGCAGCCAGTGCGAAGGTGCCTGCCGACTATCGAGTCTCGATCACGGATGCGCCCGGCGCGGATGCGTATCCGATCAGCAGCTTTACTTACCTGCTGATTCCCACGCATCCCACCGACATGGCCAAGGAAAAGGTGCTGCGCGACATGTTGAGCTGGTGCATCAAATCCGGCGAGAGCCAAGTTTCCGCGCTCTCCTACGCGCCGTTGCCGCAGGCCCTGGCTGACAGGGTGCTCAACACCATTTATTCGCTACCCGACTAGACTCTGAGGAGCATGCAAAGGGCCCGGCGCCGAGCCGGGCTTTTCTTTGAGTAAATTGCGCGAACTCCGCGCGTTTGCGGCTTGGCGAAGAGCAATTGTGTTGCAGTTTTGGACACAAGTGAAGGAATTTAAGTCCTTCCTGCGTCCGCCGATAAGAGTGCTTGAGGTGCCCTTCATGGAGTTGAGTCCCATCCCCGGCATGCGCGCCTACACTACGGCCAAGGCCGCGCCCGCGGACTTTCAGCTTTCCGCGCTTCTCGATATCGATGAGGTGGCGCGCACCGGCAACAGCGCACGCTCGGGCGAGCGCAAGAAGGCTGCAGGCGCGGAGGAGATGGAGAGCGACGATATCGCGCTCGCCGGCGAGGCTGCGGACGCGGCGAGCGACGCGCCCGAAAGCAGCATCAGCGTCTTCGCGTGATTCACCCGGCGGCCGGGGCCGCGTGCCGATCGAATGCATCTTGGGGCTATGTTCGAAGTGTCCGGGCCTGAAGGCCGGATAGATTCTTTGCTCGCGAATTCAGTGGCCTCAAGGCCACTGCGCCCTCCTAGCCGTTAAGCCTTACAGCGTGCGCTTGAAGAGCGGCGTGGCGATGAGCAGCGTGCCGATCCCGAAGATGGAGAGAAACAGCAGGTCCTGGTAGATGGAGACCCAGCCTCCGTCTTTGAGAAGGATCTGCTGCAATCCATGAATGGCATACGTAAATGGATCGACGATGGCGATCGACCGCAGCCACTTGGGAAAAGCGGAGATTGGATAAATGGCGCCGGAGGGAAAGAAGAGCAGCGTGTTGAGGACGCCGAACATAGCGCGGGGAACGAGCGGATCGTCGACGCGCACCATCATCAGAAACATCATGCCGTTGAAAGCGATGGAGGTAACGAGGATGACGGCCAGGAGCTGAAGATCCTGCATGGGGTGAAAGATCGCGCCCATCCCCGCCATGAGCGAGCCGATCACGGTGAGCGAGATTCCGGCCAGCACCGCTTTAGCGGCGCCGGCCACGTTGAGGCCCATCACCAGCTCAAGGCCGGTGATGGGCGTGACCAGATAGCCCTCGTGCACGCCGCGCGCCTTGTCGTCGATGTAGAGCATGCCACCGCCGATCATGACGGAAACGTACATGGCCAGCGCGATGGAGCCGGAGAGAAGAAACTTCATGTAGGCCACGTAAGGATAAATCTCCACGACGTCGAGGGCGATGTTCTTGTCGATGGGATCGGGAAGGAGAGGCGCATTCAGGGCATCGACGATCGATTGCAGCTCCGATTCGAGGCTCGAGGACATGAACTGGTCGGAGTTGTCCACAACGAGGCCGAGCTGGGGCGCGTCCTGCGCGTAGACGCGGCGCGAGTATTGCGCGGGAATGATCACCGCGGCGTCGAGCTTGCCGGTTTGCACGGCTTCGCGCGCGGTGCGCTCGTCGGGGTAATCGAAGGTCTTGAAGGTCTTGATGGTGGCATTCACAGCGTCGAAGGCCTCGCGCACCTTCACCGCCTGCGGCCCGTGATCGTAATCGACCAGGCCCACGCGCGCATTGGTGATCTTGCCGCCGAAGGCGTTGCCGAGGATGACGAGCTGCACCAGGGGCAGCATCATGGACATGATCATGAGGACGGGCGAGCGGAAGAACTTGCGCATCTCGCGCTCGACGATGGCCATCATTCTGTTCATCGCTGATCTCCCGGCCGCTGCAGCATGGCCCACGAAGCCATCATCGGCTTCACCTGCTCGTCACGAAGCTGGCGGCCGGTGTAATGCACAAACACATCGTCGAGGGTGGTGTTCTGCACGCTCAACGAAGTGAGAGTTTCGCCCAGGCTGGCGGCCAGCTCCACAATCTGCATGGTGGTTTTGGATCCGGACCTGGTGATGACGCGATAGAAGCCGGAGCTCTCGGGCTGCACGCTGGTGACGCCTTCCAGGCCTTCGAGCCGGCCTTTCCACTCGTCCGTTTCGCGGTCGAAGTGGACTTCGACGACATTCGCGCCGGCCACGCTGTTCTTGAGTTCCGTGGGCGTGCCCAGCGCGACGAGCTTGCCGTGATCCACGATGGCGATGCGGTCGCACAGCTTGTCGGCCTCTTCCATGTAATGCGTGGTCAGCAGCATGGTGAGCTTGCGCGTGGCCTTGAGGTTGTTCAGCATCTCCCACACGGCGATGCGCGACACGGGATCGAGCCCCGTGGTCGGCTCATCGAGAAAGAAGATGCGCGGGTCGTGCACCAGCCCGCGCGCGATCTCGAGGCGCCGACGCATGCCGCCGGAGAGCGTCTTCGTGGGCGCCTCGCGCCATTTGATCAGGTCCACGGCTTCGAGCACTTCAGTGATGTTCTTCTCCCGCTGCGCGCGCGGCACGCTATAGAGCTTGGCGTAGATGAGGAGGTTCTCTTCGACCGTCAAATCGGGATCGCTGGTGAGCGCCTGGGGGATGACGCCGATGCGCCTGCGCACGTCGTCGGGATCCACTTCGACATTGTGGCCGGCGACGATCGCCTTGCCGGCGGTGACGGGAATGAGCGTGGTCATCATGCGGATGAGCGTGCTCTTGCCTGCGCCGTTGGGGCCAAGCAGGCCGAAGATTTCTCCCTCGGCCACGCGGAAGCTCACGTCTTTCACAGCTTCAAAATCGCCGTAGCGCTTGACGATGTGCTCGACTTCCATGGCCGCGGGCCGCCCGGCCAGGCTGCCGTTGCCGGGCGCGCTCATTGTTTCACCAGCCGGTTTTTAGGAATATAGACTTCGGCCGTCATGCCGGGAACATACTCCTCGCCGGGATTGGGAATGAGGAGCTTCAACTGCACCGTCCGGATGTCGCGCTTTTGCCGGCTCACGTCGCGCTGCGTGGCAAAGTCCGCTTCGGCGGCTTTGGCAATCACTTTTCCCTGCACGGGTGCACCGCTCGGCATGACCACGCGCAGGCTGTCGCCCAGCTTGACGGCGTCCGCCTGCGTCTCGGGCAGTGGCGCGTAGACCCAGGTCTGCTTGAGGTCCATGATGGTGACGATCGGCGTTCCCGCGGCCACCACTTCGCCCTGGCGCGCGGCCCACTCGTTGACCACGCCGCTCACGGGCGCGTCCACGCGGGCATAACCGGCTTCAACCTGCGCTTCCTGCGCCAGCGCGCGCGCGTTGGCTTCGGCGTCGCGCGTTTCATTCACTGTCCGCTTGGAAACCGCGGTCAGCAGTTCGTGCGCCTTTGCCTCTCGAAGCTGGGCCTGGGCCGCGCTCAGATTGCCTCGCGCGGTGTTGACTGCCGCTTCGGTGGCGTTCAGGCTGGTTTCGGCATCTTCTTTCGCCTGCGCGCTCATGATGCCCTGATTCGCCAGGGCTACGGTGCGGGTCGTGTCAGCCTTCTGGTGATCGTAGTTAGCCTGCGCCTGTTGGAGCGTGGCCTGCGCTGCTTTCACCTGCGCTTCGGCTGCCTGCGTGGCGCTATCGGTTTCGCCGCGATTCTCATCCACGGTTTCTTCGGCCTCGTTGAGCTTCCATTGGTCGCCGGCCGCAGTGGCCTGCGCCGCCTTGAGGGCGGCATCGAGATCCTTACTTTCGATCACCGCAATCAAATCGCCCGCATTGACCTTCTGTCCTTCGACCACGGTAAGCTTTTCGATACGGCCGGGAATCTTCGAGCTCACCACGACTTCGTTCGCATCCACCGTACCGATCAGCTGCAGATCGCCGCCGTGCGGAACGGTCAGGAAATACCAGAGGAGCGACCCCGCCGTGAGCAGTCCCAGAATGAGAAACACCCGATTACGTGCATTCACTCGGCTTTCACCTCAATCCGTTTGATTTTTGCCGCTTGATTTCGGAGCTCTCCGGCATGGGCGTGGCCGCGAGCACGCGTGCAGCTACGTGCGCCCCATGGCGGCGGTCGCAGAAGATCGTCTGCCCGAGGTATTCAACCGCTGCTCTGCGCCGCGCCCGCAGCGCCCTGGGCGCGAATACGTCGCTTCCGCGGAGCATTCCCATGACCGGGCCGGAAAGAAAATAAAAAACATTGGCGCCCAGCGCGGCGTACATCATCTGCCACTCGTCCACGCGGATCAGCTCTCCGGTACGCATGCCCTCGGCCAGGAGTTCCTTCACGCGCCCCAGCATGGGCCGGAAGACCCTCTCCACCAGCGGCGTGAGCGCATTTTCTTCGCCGCGCTGCAGACGCATGAGCTCCTGCTGCATCAGGCTCTGAAAGGCGCGCTGCGAGTGGATGCGGTCAAAATGATTGAGCGCAAAATGCACCAGCCGCTCGCCCGCCGAGCGCTTGCTGCCCAGAACGGCGAGGCCGCTGGAGACAACGCGCTCCGCCACCTTTTCGAGGGCCGCCGCATACAACGCGTCTTTGCCTTGAAAGTAGTAGTAGAGCAGCGCCTTGTTGACCTGGGCGGCTTCGGCAATCTGCTCCGTGCGCGCGCCGGCCAACCCGTTTTCGCTGAATTCGCCGATGGCGGCGTCGAGAATCCGGGTCCGGGTCACGTCCGCCCGCTCGGTTTGCGTCTTGTTCGAAAGCGCCTGCATGAGGGTTTTAACTAACTGGTTAGTAAAATAGCACAGAAGAGAACTCGCACGCAAGGCGGTGCAGGCGCGAAACGCCCGCTTACCAGGGCAGGGGCTTGCCCAGGTGGAAGAAACCGCCTGTCGGCCCGCTGTCGGGAAGCGTCGCGAGCGCGGCGCTGGTCTTTGCTCCTTCTTCGAGGCCCATGGGCGCCTGCGGCCCGCCCATATCGGTCTTCACCCATCCCGGATGGGCGGAGTTGACTTTGATTCCGGTGTCGCGCAATTCGTAGGCAAGGTGCACGGTGAAGGCATTGAGCGCCGTCTTCGAAGCGTCGTACGCAAAGGACTTGGCGTCGTAGATGGGCGAGCCGGGCGTGGCCTGCAGGGTGAGCGAGCCAAGAATGCTGGAGAGATTCACAATGCGCGCCGCCGGGCTCTTGCGCAGCAGCGGCAGAAGCGTCCTGGTCAGCGCGACCTGGGCAAAGAAGTTTGTCTCGAAGACCTTGTGCAGCAGCTCGGGGGGAACGTTGGCAGTGGAATGCTCGGGGCCGTTGCCGGGGAACGGTCCGGCGGCGATGCCGGCATTGTTCACGAGAATATCCAGGTGACCATAATGCGAGCTGAAATAGTCGAACGCGGCCTGGTGGCTTTGTGGCTGGGTTATATCGAACTGGAGCACGTCCGCATCGACGCCGGCGGCGCGCAGTTTTTCGAGCGCACTTTCGCCCTGTTCCCGATCTCTGGAACCGATAACAACTTTGGCCACATCCTTCAGTTCGAGCGCGGTCTGGAAGCCGATGCCGCGATTGCCGCCGGTGATGAATGCAATTTTCTTCGCCATAAGGGAAATTTTCTCCTGCGATGGATTGGATTCGCGCACATTGCCAAACGGTGCAGGGAAATATGATCAGCCGAAAAAAGAACAACCGCAAATCCTTCGACTCCGATCGTCCGCGGGCACGGCCGATCTCGCTCAGGATGACAACCTGCCGCGGCGTCTTCACGGCGACTGTTCAAAAAAGCGGCGTGTACGCGGGCAGTACGCCGTACTGGGCGGCCATGCGAAAGAAGGCGCGCATGCCTTCCATGCACTCATCATCGAGAAGGTAGTGAATGTTTTCGGCGAGGTAACTGCGGATGGAGCTCTGCGGCAAGGGAAACCTTGGCGCCCACTCCGCGGCGAGCGCATTGATGTTCGCCAAACCGTGGTCGCGCGAGCGGATCAGATCTTCGACGACGCTCTCGTCCCAAGAGCCGACCGTCGCAGCAGCGGCCCAGACGGCGGAGACGAAGGGAAGGCGATTGAGGGTGTGCCACTCCTCGGCGAGATCGTGATAAGCGAGTTCTTCTCCGGTACGGGCAAACCGGTTTGCCTGATCCTCGAGCGCAAGCAAAGCCGGATCGCCGATGAGGATGGCGGCATCGGCGAGCTCGAGCATCCGTTCCAGATCGGCAGTATGCGGGATGAACGAAACCGCGGGATTGCCCCATTGGTGAAAGAGAATGCGCGCGTAGGCAAGGGTGGTGCGGCTGGCAATATCGGCAGCGACGGTGCGAAGCCCATTGAGAGGCAGGCGGGCGCGGCGCACCAGGATCAGCGAACGGACGCGGCCTTTCGAGGCGATGGTGCACCCAGGGAGGATGCGCAGGCCGGGCGTGGCAGCGAGCGCTGCAATGGGCACCAGACCGATGTCTGCTGTGCCCGATTCGAGCCGGACCGCGCACTCGGCGGGCGACATGCGGTCGATGGAGTAGCGTTGCGCGAGGACTTCGTCGAGCGGCGGATGTTCGAAGTCCCACATGAGCGGGGCGGGATTGAGAAAACCAATGGCGGCTACGCGCAGGTGTGCGTCGTGCGGAACGGTCACGCAGTTTAGAGTAACAAGCCCGAAGGAAGGATTCGCTGTGGACGGATCACTGCACCGTAAGAGCGATGTTGGTCGTCGCGGTGACGGCGCCGGAAGTTCCGGTGACGGTGATGGAGTAAGTGCCGGGGGTGGTGGCGTTGCTTTCCGCGCCGGTCGAGGTTCCGGATGGCGCAAGGCTGCCGCCACAGGCGATCATTCCGCCGGCGAGCACAAAGAACAGCGCCACCATCCCAAAGAAGGCGCGCCACTGACGCCGGCGCGGAAGGCCGACGAGGAAGAGGCAGGCCAGTACGGCCCCGCCCGACGCAAGAAATCCGGGCCCGCCGCGCGGCGCGCTGGCCACGCTCGAGGAGTCGGCGGAGGTGGAGATGGCGAGGACCGCGGTTGCCGCACTCGAAGCGATGGGGACGGGCGTGGTGGCGCCGAAGCTCAGCACGGGAAGATTTCGGGCGCCGGCGGGTGCGGCGACGATTTGAGCCGTCAAGTTCACCGATCCCGTAAAACCGCCGGTGGGCGTGACGGTGATTGTCGAGGTATTGCCGGTGATGGCACCGGGCGCGAGGGTCACCGAGGTGGCCGCGAGCGCAAAGGCCGCGGGCGTGACGGTGGTGATCGATTCATCCAGCGCGCCGGATGCGCTGGATGCAAATCCGGCAGCTCCCTGATAAGCGGCCGAGACGCTGAGATTGCCGGCCTGAGAAGGAGCCGTGGCGGCGAGCGTTGCCACGCCCGCTGCATCGAGCGCCGCGGTTTCGGTTTGGCTGCCGATGGTAAAGGTGACTTGCCCTCTGGGCGCACTCGCTCCGCCGGCCGGCGTGACGGTGGCGGTGAGCGTGAAGGACGATCCGGCTGCGAGCGCGCCTCCGCCTGGGGAGATGCTGAGCGCCGTCGCCGTGGGCATGATGCCGGCAGCCGCAATGTTCAAGGGGATTGTCGTGGTCACGGTGCGCCCGCTCGCGGTACCCGAGAGCGTCAGAGGATAACTTCCCGGCGCTGCGGAGTAATTCGCGGCCAGGGTGAGCACGCTGCTGCCCGTGGTTGCATTGGGCGCAAATGACGCCGTCAAGCCGCCGGGCAGCGCAGACGCTATGGCGAGATTGACGATGCCGCTGAATCCAGACTGCGGAATGACGGCTACCTGGTCCGTCGTTCCCGCGCCCTGCGTCACAGTGACTGCGCCGGGCGATGCGGAGAGCGTGAATCCGGGAGGCGGATTCACCGTAAGGAAGATGGTAGCCACCGTTGATTGCGAACCCGACGTCCCCGAGATCCAGAGCGTATAAAATCCTGCCACGGCGGTGTTCGTGGCCGAGAGCGTCAACTGGCTGCTTCCTTTAGTCGAGCTGGGAGCAAAAGACGCCTGCACGCCGCCGGGCAATGTCGACGTGACGGCCAGATTCACGCTCCCCTTGAACCCATTCTGCGGAGTGATGGCAATGCCGTCGGAGGCCGTTCCGCCCTGCGCGATAGAAAGCGAGGATTGTCCGACACCGATGGTGAACGAGGGAGCCGGCGCCGCTGTGACCGCCACGTTGAACTGATTAAGGGTTTCAGAATACGAGCCGCGAGCCTCAATGTCGGCGGCCGCTGACCCTATGGGCGCGGAACTGCCGGCGGTAAGCGTAAGCGTGCTGGTTTGGCCGATTTGAACGATCGCCGGATTGAAGACGGCCGTGACTCCGGGCGGCAGCGCGGGCGCGGAGAGCTGGATCACGTCGCTAAAATGATCGACGGGGACCAGGGACACCGTGGTGGTGACCGTGCTTCCCTGGGAGATGGTCATCGGATACGGAGCAATGTCGAGATAAAAGAGCGGAGGGCTCACGACCAGCGCGAGCGTGGCCGTGGCGGTCAGATTGCCGGCTGTGCCCGTGACTGTGACTTCCGCATCGCTGTTTTCGGGCGCCGAACTGCTCGCCGTGAGGGTAAGCGTGCCTGCTCCCGTGGTCGGGTTATTCACCCAGGAAGCCGTCACGCCGCTGGGCAATCCCGAGGTGACGGCCAGGTTCACACTGCCGTTGAAGCCCGCAAGTCCGGTCATCTGGATGGAAACGGTTCCGGAGGTGCCGGGATAGATCTTCAGATTCGCGGGCGAGGGCTCAAGCGTGAATCCGGGCGCATTCACGGTGAGTGCAAGGCTGGCCGACACGGTCTGCGCGCCCGAGGTTCCGGTCACGGCGAGGAGATAGGAGCCGCGCGTGGCCGAACTCCCGACGGAGAGGGTAAGCACGCTCTTGCTGGAAACCGGATTGGCGCTCCAGGTGGCGGTCACCCCGCTGGGCAGCCCGGAGACGGCCAGTGTGACGTTGCCCGAAAATCCAGCGTTCTCTGTGACGGTGATGGCGGCCTGGCCGGAACTGCCGGGATCGATTGTTAACGCGCTCATGGAGGAGGCGAGCGCGAAGCTCGGCGGCGCCTGCGGTGCGAGGGCGTCAATCAGGCTTTGGCCGTCCGGGCTTCCCCACCCGGTGACCAGATCGTAGCCGGGAACGGCGTTGTAGTAGGGCCAGCCGCAGCAGTTGTTGCGCGCGTCGTTGTTGCCGATGACAATATCGTGAAGATCTTCGCTATAGCTTGAATCCGACCCGAGACCGATTGCGTAGATGGCCGGGTTGAGGAAGCCGACGGCGGGATCGCCATTTCGCACGGCCTGCTGGTTGACCAGCGCCATGAAGCCAGCCCAGCGCGGCGCGGCGAAGCTGGTGCCTCCGTAGTCGCCCGCGCAAACGCCCATATCGCAGGCATAATTATCCGTGTTTGCCTCGGCGGCCACATCGGGAACGTTGCGCAGCGAGTTCGAGCCGCCGTTGCTGGAATTGGCCACACCCGCCTGCCAGGAGGGAAGCGGGATTCCGTCCGGACTCACGCCTCCGCCGCTCCAGGTCCACGCCGTCTCCGCCTGCCACGCCTGCCCCGCTCCTCCGGTGGTCAAGTCCGTTCCGCCCACCGCGGTTACATAGGCGTCCTCGGCGGGATAAAAGCTGTCGAAGTACGGATCGAACTCGCCCCAATCGCCTGACGCAGCAAAGACGCTCTGGCCCTGCGCGGCAAGCTCTTCAAAGAACTCATCGTCGGTCGCGGGATCTTCGGGGCTCCATGACCACGAGATGCTGATCTGCTGGGCAATGTCTTCACAGGCCGCGGCGTTCAACAGGTCCACGTCGTTCGAGCCGATATAAACGCGCACCTGGCTCAGCCCCGGCGCCATGCCGATGGCCTGGGCGATATCGATCACCTCTTCGCTGTCGTCGCCGGAGACCGATGCGCCGGTTTGCCCGTCGAGAAGCACGTTGTTGATGGGAACGCTGGCCGACTGGCCTGCGCTCGAAAAAGTCTGACTCACGTCGCTCAGGTTGTAGCCGTCAAACTCCACCAACCCGACTGTTTGCCCCGTGCCGGTAAGAGCGCTTCCTCCGTAATAAGCAGCGCGCATGTCGCTGGCGAGGTACGAGCCGTCCGGCCCCGATCCCGCACCGGCGCTCGCCGCGTCCGCTGCTGCCTGCGCGGCGTTGGCGCGCGTAACCATCGGCTGCGGAAGGGAGAAATTGTCCAGTCCGGCAATGTGCGCGAGGGGCACGGCCAGGTCGAGGCTTGGCTCACGGTCGGGCGAATAGAAAAGACGGTTCTCGGTGGGATGGTGATAGAGGCCCATCCTCAAGTTGAAGGCCTTTTCCACCTGGGCCACGGTGCCGCTGATGGGCACCACCAGCCGGTTGGCCGGTGATGCCGTCACCGCAAAGCCGTTCGCGCGCGCGAAACTCACAACGGCGTCGTAATCCGCTGCCGAGGGTCCGAACTGCTGCGTAAACTGCGCCTGGTTAAGGAAGTGCCGGTAGTCGGGGCTGGAAGGATCGTAGAGGCGGCTGAGCAAACCGGTGAGCCCGGCCTGGTTCCGCAAGGGCAGCACAAGGGAAAGATACAGGCGCGTCTGGGGCGCCATCAGGCCGGCCGGTGCGGCTTGGCCGTTGAGGACGGCCGGGCGGACGTGGCCGCGCAGCACTTGCAGCGATGGTTGCGCAAGAGCGAGAGAGCCAAGGAATAAATAGGCCGCGGCGAACGGGCGGCACCACGCGCAGTTTTTCACGTCTAAGCCCAAACGTGCCTCGGAAGGTTTCTAAGCCGGGCACCAATCCTTCTCACTTATCTCTGAAAAAGCGGTCGAGCTGCTTTCCGAAGAACCTCGAGTTCGATGATCGCTGAATCTCGCTGCGCACGGGCTGGAGAAAGTGTGACCTGACCGGCGCGCAGTAACCGAAATTTGACTTTCAGTAACTCGTACTTGACTTACCTCGACTAAGCGGAATAAGGTGAGCGCAATTTCCCCTGAATGAATAACCGGTTTTCGGCGTGGCGGGTTTCGCACGCCTGCGGGCTTTCCGCAGAGGTTGTTGCCATGAAGTCAGATGCTGAATGTGCCCGAGCAGACTGTTTGCAGAAGCTGGACGAGGACCAGCTCGCCTGGCTGGCGTTGGCATTGGCTCCCGGCCTGGGGCCGAAGCGGATTCTCGACGCAGTGAAGGAAATTGGAGCGCCAAGCCGGATCTTCGAGCTCAGATTGACGGAGCTCGAGGGTTTGCGGTTTCCAGCTGAGGCAGCGCAGTTCATCTTCGAAGGCAAAGCAAGGGCCGCGGCCGAGGCGGAATGGGCCCAGGTAGCGGCGCAGAATGCTTCCATAGTGACGTATGGATGCGAAGCGTATCCGGAGCAGTTGAGGGAGATCTACGATCCGCCACCAGTGCTTTGGGTGCGCGGCGAGGTTCGCCTGCTGAGCCGACCCGCAATTGCCGTGGTGGGAACGCGGCACCCGACGCCTTACGGCACCGGTGTGGCGGAGATGCTGGCCCGCGACCTGGCTGCGCGGCGCCTGTTGATCGTCAGCGGGATGGCGCGCGGGATCGATTCCTGTGCCCACAAGGGAGCCCTGGCTGCCCGGATGCCCACGGTGGCGGTATGGGGAACCGGCATCGATGTGGTCTATCCCAAGGAAAACAAAAAACTCGCAGAGGAGATTCTTGCATTGGGCGGTGCCATCGTCAGCGAGCTTCCCATGGGAACCTTCCCGGCGCCGCAGAACTTTCCCCGCCGAAACCGGATCCTGAGCGGGCTTTGCCTGGCCGTGCTGGTGGTGGAAGCCGGCGAGAACTCGGGCACCCGCGTGACCGCCCGCTGCGCCGCCGAGCAGAACCGCGACCTGTTCGCCGTACCGGGCAACGTGACCAGCAAGGGATCGTGGACGCCTAACACATTGATAAAACAGGGCGCAAAGCTGGTGGCGACCTGGGAAGATGTGTGGGAGGAACTCACATCGGAGGTGCGCCTGCAACTGCAAGCCGAGGCCCCGGATGAATCGAAGCGGGAGACCCAGGCATCGTTATTGCCTGAACCGGTGCTGCGGGCCGAGGAAGCGATGGTGCTGGAGGTTCTGCGCGCTGACCAAAGTTTGCAGATCGACGAGATTCTCGACCTCCTGGAGACGCAACTCACTTCTTCTGAAGTGTTTACGGCGCTCTTTGAGCTGGAGCTGACGGGACGGATTCGGTGCCTGCCGGGCAAGAATTATGTGAAGACGCTGTAACATGGTATTGGTTATTCCGGGATTGCAGCTTCGGAGTCTGGGGCCTGCGCCGGACTCCGGCCCCCCAGCCGACGGTGCGGAACGCGAGAAATTTCCGTTTCACCGTGCCGGAAGCAGTTTTTCCCCACCAAACTTGACTTCCAATCGAAGATTTGGAAGGGTTTAACGCGAGGACACGCCCTTCTGGAGGAATGGCGATTTGCGCCCGGAAACCTGTCGCCTGCTGAAAAACCGGCCCGCGTGCAGTGGAAATGAAGCAGCGATCCGTGATACGGTGCAAACCTTGCAGGTTTGTTTTGCCTGCAGCGGAAGGGCCCGGGAGCGACTTTGGGGGGCGTGGAGCGATTTCAGTCATTCGATGAGCAGCAATAAACCAAGAGCCTGAGAATGAGTCGAACAGGACAAAAGATCGGGCCAGTCGAGACAGGGACGAGCAAGTCAAGAGATGGAGAAGAACTGAAGCAGAATGGCAACGAGTAAATCATTGGTGATCGTCGAATCCCCCGCGAAAGCAAAGACGATCGAGAAATACCTCGGCAAAGGGTTCGAAGTACGCGCGTCGGTTGGGCACATCATGGATCTGCCCAAGAACGAAATCGGCGTGGAGTTGAAGAAGCGGACGTTTGCGCCGGAGCTGGTGGTTTCTCCGGGCAAAGAGAAGGTGGTTGACCAGCTCAAGAAGCTGGGCGCCAAAGCCGACGAAATCTATCTTGCTCCCGATCCCGATCGCGAGGGCGAAGCCATTGCGTATCATCTGGCTCTGCAGCTGGGGACGAACGCCAAAGAGAGAAAGAAAATCCGCCGCGTGACCTTCAACGAGATCACGAAGAAGGCTGTGCAGGAGGCGTTCAATCATCCGCGCGACATCGACCAGAATCTTGTGGACGCGCAACAGACGCGGCGGGTGCTCGACCGCCTGGTGGGGTATCAGATTTCACCGCTTCTCTGGGACAAGGTGCGGCGCGGGCTTTCCGCAGGCCGCGTGCAGACGGTAGCGGTTCGTTTGATTGTCGAGCGCGAGCGGGAGATCACGGCCTTTCGCCCGGTTGAATACTGGACGATTGACGCGATTCTCCATCCCGAACACCAGGCCGATGCAAAGTTCAAGGCGCGGTTTATCGGCATCGACGGCGAGTCGGCGCGCGTGGCCAACGGCAAAGACAAAGACGGGAAAGAGCAATTCCTTTCGAGTGCGCTGCCGGACAAGAAGACCGCGGATTCGATTCTGGCCGATCTGAAGGAGGCAAGCTGGTGGATCGCATCAGTGCAGGCGCGCGAGCAGCAGCGACGGCCGCTGGCGCCGTTCATCACCAGCCAGCTGCAGCGCGATGCGGCGAACAAGCTGGGATTCAACGTGCGCCGCACCATGGGCGTGGCGCAGCGGCTATATGAAGGCGTGGAGATCGGCTCGGAAGGCACGACCGGCCTGATCACGTATATGCGCACGGATTCTCCGCGCATCGCGCCGGAAGCGATCACGGGCGCGCGCGAGTGGATCGCGAAAGAGCTGGGGCCGCAGTATCTGCCGGCTTCGCCCAACGAGTACCGCGGCAAGAAAGAGGCGCAGGACGCGCACGAGGCCATCCGTCCAACGGATGCCGCACGGACGCCGGAGTCGCTTGCGCGCTACTTGAGCGACGAGCAGCTCAAACTGTACACGCTGATCTGGAAACGCTTCGTTGCTTCGCAGATGGTGCCCGCGGTCTACGACGTGACCACGGCCAATATTGCCGCGAAGGCGAAGCGGTCCGGCAGGACGTACGACTTCCGCGTGAGCGGCTCGGTGCTGCGCTTTGACGGATTCCTGAAGGTTTACGAAGTCTCAGAAGAAAAGAGGAACGAAGACGATGAGACGGCCAACCGGCTGCCCAGCCTGGATGGCGTGACCGCGCTGGGACTGAATGAGCTCTTGCCGGAGGAGCACGCCACGCAGCCGCCTCCGCGGTACAACGAGGCTTCGCTGGTGAAGGAACTGGAAGAGCGGGGAATCGGGCGACCCTCGACGTACGCTTCGATCATCAATACCATCCAGGACCGCGAATACGTGGTGAAGCATGGAGGCTCGCGCGGGCGGTTTTATCCGACGGAGATCGGCGTCGTGGTGTGCGATCTCCTGGTGGAGAATTTTCCTTACATTTTCGACACCGCGTACACGGCCAAGCTGGAGACGGAGCTCGACGACATTGAAGAAGGCACGGAGAAGTGGACCGACCTGCTCAACGGTTTTTACGGATACTTTGAGAAAGAGCTGAAAACGGCGGGCAAGAAGATGCGCAACATCAAGCGCATGGAGGAAGTGACGAACGAGAAGTGCGAGCTGTGCGGATCTCCCCTGGTTTTGAAGTGGGGCAAGTTCGGCACCTTCTACGCCTGCTCGGCCTACAACAAAAAGGACCCGACGAGCTGCACGTTCACCAAAGAGAACATCGCCTCCAAGCCGGACCTGAATACGCCCGAGGCGCAGGAAGCGGGCGACACGGAGGAGTACTGCGAAAACTGCGGCAAAGTGATGGTGATGCGCCGCGGGCTCTTCGGGCCGTTCATGGCCTGCCCAGACTACAACGCCGATCCGCCGTGCCGGACCTTCCGCAAGCTGAGCCAGAAGCAGCAGCAGAAGCCGCCCGAGCCCACGGGCGAAGATTGTCCGGTGTGCGGAAAGCCGCTGGTGTTGCGGCAGGGCGCCTACGGGGAGTTCGTCTCCTGTTCCGGTTACCCGAAATGCAAATACGTGAAGCAGAACTTGATTGAAGGCATGAAGTGCCCCAAGTGCGGCGAAGGTGACATTGCCGAACGCAAAGCACGGCGCGGGAACGTGTTCTGGGGATGCACGAATTACCCGAAGTGCGACTTCACTTCGAATCTGAAGCCAGTGGCGAAGAAATGCCCGCAGTGCGGCAGCCCGTACCTGGTGGAAAAGACGCTCAAGAGCGGCGTGTTTCTCGAATGCCCGAACAAGAAAAAGGGCGCGGAGGAAGAGGCAGCGCCGAAGAAGCGCGGGAAAAAGACCGCGGCGGTGGCGGACGCGGAAGAGAAGAAAGTGGTGTGCACCTATTCGAAGCGCATCGGCGATGCACCGCCCCCGCCTACGGCTGAAACGCACGGGCCGCTTCCGGAAAAGAGCAGGGAAGAGAAGCACGAATTACAGCCGGCGTAAGAGGGCATGAAAGACATCGTGCTGCTGGGAGGGCCGAACGGCACGGTGTATGACATCAAAGGAACTCCACAAGGCGATCTGGCAGGGGCCTAGGGAGGTTTCTCGCCGAGTGGCTTGCGGCAAGCTCGATCAATCCGGCCGCTATTACACTGGCGAAGAACTGGCCGCAGGCGCGACGACGGGCGAACTCAAGAAGGCGGGGGATCGGAAAACGGCAAATAACCCAAAGGCCGCACCCGCTGCGTAGCGTCCACTCATCCTTGATAGACTTTTAAGGTTTTCAAGGAGGAAGAACTGAAAGCTGCGCAGAATCCGTACGACGTAATCGCCTATCCCGGCCATTCCTACTCCGACACACATCCCAGCAACCTGGCGTCGATGGCGATCCTGCATGGGCTTTCGCCTGCCCCGGTCGAGCGCAGCCGCGTGCTTGAGATTGCATGCTATGACGGCGCCAATCTGATTCCCATGGCTTATGCAATTCCGGCAAGCGAGTTCGTGGGGTTCGACCTGGCCGGAGCGCCGATTGAGCGGGGACAATCTCGGGTGCGCGAGCTTGGCCTCAACAATGTACGCCTGTTCCAGGGCGACGTGCTCGAGGTGGGCGCGGAGATGGGCCGGTTCGACTACATCATCGCTCACGGCATCTACGCCTGGGCGCCGGAGCCGGTGCGGGATCGCGTGCTCGGCCTGTGCTCCGAATTGCTCACCGAACATGGCATCGCCTTCGTCAGCTACAACGCCATGCCCGCCGGCTACATGCGCCTGATGCTTCGCGACATGATGCTCTTTCGCACGCAGGACAGCGAGGACTCATTGAAACGCGTGGAAGAGGCGATGGCTTTTCTCCGTCTTGTCTGCGAGTCGAGACCCGAAAAAGACCCCTTGCGTTCCATGCTTGACGCTCAATTGAAGCGGATGAATAAGCCCGATCTTGGCTTGGTGCGGCACGACGAGATGTCGGATGCCTACCAGCCTGTGTACTTCATGGAACTGGCTCGCCACGCAGAGAGACACGGATTGCAATATCTTTGCGAATCCGTGCTGCCTCCGCCGCCCGATCCCGCATACCGGGCGGAGATCGACCAGGCCGTGGAGAGCGCCGCCGGCGGAGATTTTCTGCGCAAGGAGCAGCTCCTGGATTTCCTGCGCATGCGCGCGTACCGGGAGACGCTATTGTGCAGGAAGGAGCGGGTAGTGCGGCGCGATTTTCCCGCGGAGAGTTTCCGGCATCTGCTGTTTGCATCGCAGACCGCACAGGCCGAAGGTGAAAAGCCAAGCGCAACCGCCTTCGTGCTTCCGGGCGGAATCAAGATGGAATCGAATCACGCGGGGGCGACGGCGCTGCTTCGGGAGCTGGGGAAAGCCTGGCCCTACGCGTTGAGCTGGGAGAGCCTGGAGCCACACCTGGCCGGAACGGGACTTACGCTCGATGCGCAGGGCGTGGCATTGCTTGTGCGCCTGGCCATTTCCCGGATGATCGAATTTCGCACCTGGAATCCCTCGCTGGCTCGCACCATTCCGGAGCGGCCCAAGGCGAGCGTGGTGAGCCGGCTGGAGGCTCACACCCGCGACCGATGCACCTCGCTGCTGCATCTGCTGGTGAGCCTCGACGATGCCAAGGTGAAAATTCTGCTCAAGCTGCTCGATGGCACGCGCACGCGTGCAGAGCTGGCGAAAGACATGGCCGCGGAGTTCCCCGATGCGCCCTTCGCAGACCTCGAGGAGGGGATCGCGGACGCTCTCGTGAATATGCAGCGAAGCGGTATTCTCGAGGGCTGAAGCAAACCGGGAGGCGCGGCAGGAGATCGATGGCGACATGCCTTCCGGCAATCTTGTAGTATGGGACGCAGCAGAAAGGCTTCCCATGGAGCGAATGCTGGCCAGCCCCGCCGATGCGGAGATCATCCTGAAGCTCTACGCGCTGCGCACGGAAGCGGTGATGCGGCAAGCGCGCGCGTGGGTGACGGGAGAGTTCTGGCCGAAGACGGCGGAAGAATATTTCGCGGTATTGGAGAATCCCCGCGATCCGCACAATCCTTGGCTACGGCAGGTAACCACCTATTGGGAGATGGCCGCTGCCCTGGTGCTGCACGGTGCGGTATCGGCCGAGTTGTTCGTCGATTGCAATGGGGAAGGCTTCTTTCTGCTGGCCAAGTTTGCGCCCATTCTCGAGGCCATTCGGGAAAAATATCCGGCCTTTCTGTCGAAGACGGGCGAACTGGTGAACCGGTTTTCGGCGGCGGCGCAGCGCTATGAGGCGACGGTCAAGCGTATCGAGGCGACGCGCGGCAGGCTGGCTACGAAATAAGTTCCGTCGCCACGACATGTGCCGGCGGACTCGATGACAATTCGCTGACATTGTTTCTCTTGTATAAAATCAGCGGCGAAAGGCATGATAGGAGAGGGTTACCGATCTCGATTCCCGCGGAGGTAGCGATGAAGCGTTTTCTGGCAGTAGCAGCAGCGGCGTTTGCCCTTACCATACCGGCTGCGCGGGCAGCCGATTCAACCCAGATCAACGGCTGGATTTCCGATTCGATGTGCGGCGCCAAACATGCGGGCAGCGGCGCCGCGTGCGTGAAAGGCTGCATCAAGAACGGAGAAAAGCCGGTGTTTGTGGATGAGGCCAAGAAGCAGGTCTGGGCGATCGACAATCCGGATGCGGTGAAGGATTTTTACGGGGACCACGTGACGGTGAGCGCAACCGTCAATTCGGACAAGATGAGCGTGCATATCGATTCCATTGCCGAAGCCAAGTAGCGGCGGCGCGGGCGCCGAAGCCGGGTTCGGCTCCAGAGTTTGAGGGCGCGGACGCGGGACCGGGCGATGGCGCGCCGGCCCGTTGCCTGTTGCGCGAAAGCCAGGGGGACTCGCCACAAGTCGGCGATCTCTGGTAGTGTCGTATCCGTTGACCCTTTTCGGGCGCGGCGAAGCTGTCCCGCGAGGGGGTGGGGCTCGCCTGCGGGCGACCGGAATCCTCTGAAATCGACCAAGAGCGACATGGCGCGAGCGATCTGGAACGGCAAAGTCGTTGCCGAAAGCAATCAAACCGAAGAAGTGGAAGGGAATGTCTACTTTCCCGAATCCAGCCTGAAGCGGGAGTACTTTCGGCCCAGCAGTACTACCTCCACATGCCCCTGGAAAGGCCAGGCACGGTACATGAGCCTGATGATCGACGGCCAGGACAACCAGGACGCGGCCTGGTATTATCCCGATCCCAAGCCGGCGGCGCGCAAGATCAAGGGTTATGTAGCCTTCTGGCGCGGCGTGGAAGTGGAGAAGTGAAGGACAGGGATCAGCGTTCAGGGATCAGGGTTCAGCACAGACAGAAGAGCCATGGGTCGCGTTGGCTGCTGGCGTGCGCGCTCAGCGCGGCGGTTTTTGCAGGGTGCGCGCACCCGGCGCAAGCGCCTGCGGCGGCCGCGGCCGCGCCGCCCGCTCTTGCGGGCGATTCTGCGCATCCGGGACACGCCCAGGGGTGGGTGGAGACGAAGCTCTACTTCGGGCTCGGCCCCGCCGACGATCTCGCCAGAGGCGTGAGCGAAGCGGCATGGCGCGAGTTTCTCGACAAGGAAGTGACGCCGCGGTTTCCTGACGGGCTGAGCGTTCTGGACGTCTACGGGCAATGGCGCGGCCAGGGCGGCGGCCGCGTTGAGCGGGAACGCTCCAAGCTCCTGATCATCGAGCACCCCGATACCGCGGAAGATCACAGCAAGCTGGAAGCCATTCGATCGGCGTGGAAGACGCGGACCGGGGACCAGTCCGTGCTGATGGTGACGATGCCGGCGGATGTTTCTTTTTGAGCGAAGCGCGGCGGATTCCCGGGTTCGAAATGCGCGCGCCCAGGTTTCCCGATCTTTTTGGGGATGATGCCCAAGGAAGTGGGCGTCGGCTTTTTCAGCAGCGTGAAGGCCGATGCTCCCTCCGGCGAGCCCGGCGAAGGACTGGAATTGTGGCACACTGGAGGGACGCGGCTTTCCGGGGGTGCGGCGCGGGCGCAAGAGAGGTGCAGCGGCGATGAAGAACCTGTCAAAGGCGCGGAGACGGGCGCTGGGAGTGGTGGCGCTGTCGCTGGCGGTGCATTTTGCCTTATCGACGATTGCGTGGATCGGGGCTTCGCTGCATCGGAAGCCGGCGCCAGTGGTGCAGGCGGAGATGAAGTTCTATCCCGCGGCTCTGTTCCTGCCGGGAGGCGCGCATGTGAAGGCGAGCAAGCTGCCGGCGGGACGGAAGAAGCACGTGCCTGCGGCGAACAGAATCAGCACCGACCTGGCCATGAGCGCGAAGGCAGCGCCGCCGGCGGGCCATCCGGTAGCCGCGGACCACGCGCCGATGGCGGGGAATGGATCCGATACGGCGAGCGCGGACCCGGCGTACCCGATCTTTTCGCCGCGCCCCGAGGTAACGGACCGGAGGCTGTTGCCGGCCACGGACAAGCAGGTGATTGTGGACGTGAAAGTGAGCGCGGCGGGCGAAGTGCTCGAAGCCACGCTGGTGGAGGGGTTGGGGAACGCGCTGGATACGGTTGTTCTGGCCACGGTGAAGACTTGGCGCTTTCATCCGGCCATGATGCACGGCAATCCGGTGCCCACGGAGGCTGAGTTGATCTTCCCCTTCAGTGAGCGGACGGTGACGGAGCCGTCGTGAAGGCGCAGGGGTCAGGGTTCAGGGATCAGGGGTCAGGAGGGCGACCGCAGATCCCAATCGATTTGGTCGCTGATGCGCCCTCGTTCAGTTTGACAACGCAGTCAGCGCGCAGGCCGAGGCTTCCCGTCTTCACATCAAAGTGAACAGAAAGGGTGGGGCAACAAGCTCCGTGCCTAAAGGCCCCGTCTCGTCATGTGCGGCGCCGTCAGAGGCCTGTAGGCCCCTGCTCCCTCCGATGGCCCTTGTTCCCTCGATCCCTTGCTCCCTTGCTCGCGGCTTTTTCAGTAGGCCTGCAATTGGTTGAGGGGCAGGCGGACGCGGAAGCAGGTGGAACCGGGTTGGGATTTCACGCTCAGGTGGCCGCGGTGCTTGCGCACGATGCGCATGGCGTAGTCGAGGCCGAGACCGAGGCCGCGTCCCGGAGCCTTGGTGGTGAAGAAGGGCTCGAAGATGCGCTCCTGCAGCTCGGGGGGGATGCCGGGCCCCGTGTCCCAGATTTCGACGAGGAGCATCTCGACCTCCATTCGACAGGCGATGCGCAGCGTGCCGCGGCTGCGCCCGTTGGGCGTATGCTTGGAGGCCTCCGTGCCGAGGGCATCGAGGGCATTTTCGATCAGCGCCATCCACACCTGGTTGAGCTCGCCGCCGTAGGCGCTGATGCGCGGCAGATTGGGCTCGTAATCGCGCTCGATCTCGATCGAGTCCATGCGCGAGCGCAGCATCTGCAGCGTGGCATCGAGGCCGGCGGGCACGTCGACTTCGAGGATGGGCGCGCGGTCCATGTTGGAGTAGTCCTTGACGGCATCGATGAGATCGAAGATGCGCGCGGTGGAGTTGACGAGCGTTTCGGCGGCGCGGGTGGAGCGCAGATAGCGGGCGAAGAACTGGAGCGAGATGCAGGCCTCCGTCAAGCCGAGAGCGGTGAGGTACTCGTCGAGGTCAGCCGCGGTAACGCCCTGCTCAGCGAGCTGGGGCGCGATCTCCCAGATGCCTTCGCAGCCGGCGGCGCTGAGCCAGTTGCGGATGGATTCTTCGCGGGCGATGTAGTCGAGCGCGCCCGGCTCCGGGTGGGCCTGAGGTAGCGGCGCGGGCCGGGTGAGGATTTTTTCCTCCCAGGCTTCGACGGCGCGAATCTGCTGCTCGTTCAGCGCGAGCTTGACCAGTTTGAAGCGATTGGCGCGATTGGCCTGCAGGGCTTCCACCAGGCTCGCGGCCGCCCGTTGCGCGGCCGAGGCCGGGTTGTTGAGCTCGTGGGCGAGGTTGCCGGCGAGCTTGCCGAGGGCGGCGAGCTTTTCCGCCTGCTGCTCGATGCGCGTGACCTCGCGCACACGGTCGAGGAGCGTGGTGACGACGCGCTGCGCCATGGATGGAATGGCGTTGAGCATCTCGGGAAAGACATCGCGATGAATCAGCAGCACCCAGACGGGCGAGACCGCGAATCCCTGGCCGCCATAGGTTTTCATGCGCGAGAAGGGAAGAATGCCGGTCATCTGGCCGGTGCGGCCGATGAACAAGGCCATGGGACCGCCATGCTGGCGGCGGACGTGGATCTCTCCCTTGAGGATGAGAACCATGTCCTCGGCGGGCGCGCCTTCCTCAAAAAGAATGTCGCCGGCGCTGGCCATCACTTCGCGGCCGTGGTTGGCGAGCCAGAGGCGCTCTTCCAGGCTCATGCCATGGAGCGGGCCGATGCGGTCGATGGCCGCGGCGATCTCTTCGGCCGGCGTGGGCGGGGCGGGTGTGACGACGGCGGGCGAGAACATCCGGGACCTCCGTGAGGCACAGCTCAAGGATAGACGAATGGGGGAGTTCGTGCGGGAAGAATGAGCCGGAGGCCAGCGAGTCAGCAAGTCCGCAAGCCGGCGATTTAGCGAGTTGGCAGGTTAGCGAGTTCGCGTCCGCTCGAGCGGACGTTGTCTGGTTGGCGGGGTTCGTGCTTTTCCGCGCTTTTCGCAAAAAACGCGAAAAAGGATAGGGCGAGGAGCAAGGGTTCAGCGGTGGGTGGGCGCGGCAGCACGACGCTTTCGGCCGAGAGAAAGCGCGCCGGCGACGGCGAGCACCACGATGGCCGGCTCAATAGGCTCGCGGTAGTCCATGAGAACGAGCGAGAGATAGTACGTGAGGGGAAAGATGACGACGAGAATCAGGTAAGGGACGGCGGCCACCGCGTTGCTGCGCGTGAGGCGGATGAGGCCGATGAGCATGAGGACGGTGACCGAGCAAACGTAGAACATGTTGGGCAGCTCCGTGGGCTCGATTGCGCGATACTCAGGCCGGAGCGACCAGTAGCCGGTCCAGTAGTAGAGGACGCGGCGGCGGATGGCGCGGAGGAAGCCGCCGGGATGGGCGCGAATCCATGCGGCGGCGAGAGCATGTTTTTCGGCGAGGTAGGGGACTTCGCCCATGGAGAGGAATTTGCGCATCTCGTCGGGGTTGCTGGGCGGATGGGCGGAGGGATTCGAGGGAGGGTTGATGGGCGAAGTGTTCGAGTAGTTGCCGGCGTAGATGTTGATCCAATAGTCGTCGCGTACGGGGCAGAGAACATGGAGGGCGCGATAGTTGCGGAGGGTCCAGGGCGCGAGGGCGACGACCAGGGCAGCCACTGCGCAAGTGCCGAGGAGGAGCCGGTGCGGATTGGGGCCGCGGGCGCGACCGAGGGCGAAGACGAGCAGGAAGGGGAAGACCGAGAGCACGCAGGGATTGGATTGCGCGGTGATGCCGTAGAGCAGGCCGAAGCCCGCCCAGGGCAGCCACTTCTCAGCGGTGTGCAGGCGCTGCGCGATGCAGAAGCAGGTGGTGAAGAGAAGCGAGGTGAGCGCGTACTCCCAGACGCGGTCGGCGGAAAAATAGATGGCGAAGGGATAAAGGGCCCACGCCCAGGCGGCGATGCGGGCCGCGCGCGGGCCGAGGGAGTATTGGGCGCTGAAATAGACGGCGATGCAATTGAGAGACGAGAAGAGGCTGTTCAACGTGAGGACGATGAAGCCGGAGGTGAGGGAGTAGATGCCGAAAAGCTTGAAGATGCCGGCGAGAAGAAAGGTGTAAAGCGGAGGCACCATGGCGGTGGGGCCGGTGATGGGCCAGACGGGAGAGCTGAATCCGTGGCCGGAGGCAAGGGCGCGCGCCACCCAGCCGACTTCCCACCCAAATTGCTCGTAGCAAAGATTGGCGTCAGGCAATTGCCGGAAATAGAAACACACGACGATGAGGCGGACGGCGAAGGCGACGAGGACGGGGGAAAGCAGACGCCCGCGCAGGGCGGTCTTCTGGTCGTCGCGGATAACCGGCGCAGCTAAAGTTGCCATGATGGCGAAGGAGTAAAGATGGGAGCCGCTCCTAGTGTAAACGGAAGGGGCGCGCGAATGCGGATCGATTCGGGGAGCGGGGAATTTTCTCCTCGGAAATGGGCCGAGGCATGGAATAAGCCGCGGTCCTTCGGGCGGGTGCAAAACCGCGTGGAAACCTTTCGCGGGGCGGGTGCTATGATGGGTCGGCTCGGATGGAGGGCGGGAATGTTGAAAGCCTTTACAGGAGGCGCGGCGATGGCAGGCATGTGGGCAGTTGCCGCGCTGGCCGCGGCGGCGCAGCCGGCCCAGCCGGCATGGGTACGGTTCGATGCGGCGACGAAGGTGTTTCGCCTCGACGGCGGAGAGGTTTCGTACGTCTTCGGCGTGAATACGCGCGGGGAGTTGCAGCAGCTCTATTGGGGCGGACGGCTGGCCCCGACAGACAACTTTCCCGCGGCGCAGCCGATGCCGGAGTGGTCCTCGTTTGACGGTTCCTACACCAATACGCCGCAGGAGTACGCAGGGTGGGGCGCAGGCATGTATAACGAGCCGGCGCTGAAGATCACGTTCTCTGACGGGAACCGGGACCTGGTGCTGCACTATGTGAGCCACACGCAGACGGACGACGGATTCGAGGTTGTCCTGAAGGATATCGAGCGGCCCATCTACGTGACGCTGCATTATGGGATGGATGGCGAGAGCGGAGTGCTGGCGCGCTCGGCGACTATTGAAAACCGCGGAACGGAGCCGGTGACCATTGAGCAGGCCGCGGCCGCCGCGTGGGCGCTGCCGGCAGGGAATTACACGCTCAATACTTTGACCGGGCGATGGGCCGGCGAATTTACGCTGAACCAGGAGGCGATCGATCACGGCGCGCAGGTGATCGAAAGCCGCCGAGGCTCGACGGGGCACCAGGCGAATCCCTGGTTCGCCATCCAGGCCGGCGCGGCGGATGAGAACCACGGCGAGGTGTGGTTCGGCGCGCTGGCGTGGAGCGGCTCGTGGCGGATCACGGTGGAGCGGGATCAACTGGACGCGATACGCATTACGGGAGGGTTCAATCCCTTCGATTTCGGATACGTGCTCAAGCCGGACGAGAAGCTAGAGACGCCGGTGTTTTACGGAGGGTATGCGCGCGACGGGCTGGGCGGGGCTTCGCGCGTGCTGCACCGGTTCGAGCTCGAAAAGATTTTGCCGCGCACGAACGAGAACAGCGATGCGCGCATGCCGCGGCTGCGGCCGGTGCTTTACAACTCGTGGGAAGCGACGGAATTCAATGTGAACGAGGCGGGACAAATGGCTCTGGCGGAAAAGGCTGCGGCGCTGGGCGTGGACCGGTTCGTCATGGACGATGGATGGTTCGGGCAGCGCAAGAACGATCACGCGGGACTGGGCGACTGGTATGTGAATCCGCAGAAATTTCCGCACGGCTTGAAGCCGCTGATCGACAAGGTGCACGCGCTGGGGATGGACTTCGGGCTGTGGGTGGAGCCGGAGATGGTGAATCTGGATTCCGATCTGTACCGCGCGCATCCGGACTGGGTGCTGCATTTCAAGGGAAGGCCGGAGACCGAGCAGCGGAATCAACTGGTGTTGAACCTGGCGCGGCCGGATGTGCGCGACTTTGTGCTGAACACGCTGGACCGGCTGCTGAGCGAGAACGATATTGCGTTTCTGAAGTGGGATTACAACCGCAACTGGAGCGAGCCGGGATGGGACCAGTTGCCACCGGCGGAGCAGAAGGCGGTGTACGTGGACTACACGCGCAATCTCTACTCGATTCTCAGCGAACTGCGCCGCCGGCATCCGAAAGTGGAGATCGAGTCGTGCTCGGGCGGCGGCGGGCGCGTGGATTTGGGCATTCTGCGCTACGTGGACGAGGTGTGGCCGTCGGACAATACCGATCCCTTTGACCGACTGAGCATTCAGGATGGATTTACGTATGCGTACACGCCGCAGATCATGATGGCGTGGGTGACGGATTCGCCGCACTGGCTGAACCATCGCAGCACGTCGCTTGCTTATCGGTTTCTGAGCTCGATGCAAGGATCGTTGGGCATTGGCGCCGACATTACGAAGTGGACGCCCGAGGAGACGGCGACAGCGAAGCGGCTGATTGCGGCCTACAAAGAGGTACAGGCGACGATCGCGCAGGGCGATCTGTACCGGCTGATCTCACCCCGCGATGGGAGCGAGTTTTCCTCGACGGAGACGGTGCGCGCGGACAAGAGCCAGGCGGTGGTGTTTGCGTTCATTCATTCCACGCAGGAGGGACGCGGCTTTCCGCTGCTAAAGCTCGAGGGGCTGGACCCGGCTGCCGAGTACGTGTTGAGCCCGATCGAGGGCAAAGCGCGCGCGGACACGCCGCAGACCGCGAGCGGAGCGTGGTGGATGCATCATGGCCTGGCTATGGACGAGAACTTCAGAGGGGATTTTCAGGCTGCGGCGTTCCGGCTGGACCGGAAGTAGGGGTCAGTGATCAGTTCTCAGTGGTCGGGGGTCAGGGATCGGTTTGTTCTGGCTGGCGAGGGCGGCCGCGCGCAACGCGCGGGGGTTGGAATGGCCGCGTAGTAGACTGCGCTTTACGGCGCTTCAGGAATCGGCCTTCGGTTGCAGTATTTCCTAAAGTGCTTTGCAGTTGAAGCCCGCGGGGAGAATTCGCTCAAAATGCACATTGTGTTTGCAGCCTCAGAGTGCGTTCCGTTTGCAAAAACGGGAGGGTTAGCCGATGTGGTGGGAGCCTTGCCGCGGGAGATGGTGAAGCTGGGCCATGAGGTGACGGTCTATTTGCCGCTTTACGCGCGCGTGCGGCCGCTGCTCAGCGAAGGGAACGGGGGCAAGAGCCGCGAGGCGGTGCAGTCGATTACGATTCCTTTCCGCTATTACAACCGGTTTGCGGCGATTGTGGATGGAGGCAGACGCGAGGGGGTGCAGTTCTACTTTGTCGATTGCCCCGAGCTCTTCGATCGGCCGGAACTCTATGGCACCGCCGGCGGCGAATACGCCGACAACGCGGAGCGCTTCGGACTGTTTTGCCGCGCGGTGGTGGAGGCGACGAAGTGGCTGGGCGTGCCCGAGGTCTTTCATGTGCACGACTGGCAGGCGGCGCTGATTTCCGTGTATCTGCGCACCACGTATGCGGACGATTCCGCGTTGCATGGAGCCGCCGCGGTGCTGACGATTCACAATGCCGCGTACCAGGGAAAATTTCCGCCGCAAACGACGGAGCAACTGCTGTTTCCCTGGAGCCTGTTCACCATGGACAAGCTGGAGCAGTACGACCGTTTCAATTTTCTGAAAGGCGGCATCGTCTACTCCGATCTGCTGACTACGGTAAGCAGGAAATATGCAGAGGAGATTCAGACGGCGGAGTTCGGCGAGCAACTGGATGGAATTCTGCGCATGCGCGGGCCTGACCTGCGCGGCATTTTGAACGGCGTGGACTACGCGCGCTGGGATCCGGCGGCGGACAACAACCTCGCTGCGCATTACACGGCGGAGAACCTCCAAGGCAAGCGCGCCTGCCGGGCGGATTTGCTGCACGCTTTTGGCCTCGAAGCAGTGGGGGATGGCGTGCCGGTGATGGGGATCGTTTCGCGGCTGGCCACGCAAAAGGGAATCGACCTGGTCTCGAGGATTGCCGAAGAGCTGGTTTCGCGCGATGTGGTGGTGACGGCGCTGGGCTCAGGCGAGCCGATCTACGAGAACTTCTTCCGCGGCTGGGCATTCCGGCACCCGGGGAGTGTGGCGGTGCGCGTGGGTTACGACGACGCACTGGCGCACAAGATCGAAGCGGGCGCAGACATGTTTCTGATGCCCTCGCGCTATGAGCCTTCGGGGTTGAACCAGATGTACTCGCTCAAATACGGCACCGTGCCTGTGGTGCGCGCGACGGGCGGGCTGGACGACACGATCGAAGAGTGGGACGCTGACGCGCGGAGGGGGACGGGCTTCAAGTTTGCGGGTTATGACCCGAAGGATTTGCTGGCCGCCGTGGACCGGGCCCTTGAGGCATTCCAGGATAAAGAAGCGTGGGCGCGGCTGATGCGCAACGGCATGGCGCTGGATTATTCGTGGGAGGGTCCGGCGCGGGAGTATGCCGAGGTCTATGAGGAAGCGGCGCGGAGGCGGGCGTGAGCGTGAAGCAGGCAAGGGTTGCGCTGGACCTTGATGGTTGGAAACAAGAGCTCCCGAAAGTCAACCGCAGGTCCTTCGACTCCGTCCCGCTCATGCGAGACTCCGCTCAGCATGACAGTGAGGTGGATGGGGCAAGGTGCGCTTAGGGTGGGACAAGTTGTGTGGGAGCGTGGACGGGAACTAGACGGTCTGCGGGATGGATACTTCGGCCTCAGGCTGCTGCGCGCTGAGGGGGAGGAAGACAGAGAAGACGGTGCCGCTTTTGCCGGGTGTGGTGGCGCTGCGGACATGGATGGAGCCATGATGATTTTCAACGATGCTCTTGCACACCCAGAGCCCCAGGCCGGTGCCCACGTCTCTCTTGGTGGTGAAGAAGGGCTGAAACAGCTGAGAGAGCGCTTCGGGCGGGATGCCGCTGCCGGTATCAGCCACGGTGAGGCGAACACCGCTAAGCCCGCTTCCGCTCCATTGCGTGGCGGCGGAGACGCGGATGCGCACCCGGCCGCCGGTTTCGAGCGCGTCGATGCTGTTGCTGACCAGGTTGGCCACGACCTGGCGAATCTCGCCGGGCACAGCATAGAGCTCAACGTCGCTCGCGATCTCCGGCGAGACGACGATTCCCTTGTTGCGCGTCCGTGAAGAGAAGACGGAGATGAGAGAGGTGACGATTTCCCCGAGATGGAAATGGGTGGCGCCTTTGGTTTCGCGATAGAAGCCGAGGGTCTGCCGGGTGAGGTGCGAGACGCGCTCGAGCTCTTCCTCGGCGAGGTCGAGGTAACGCCTGGCTTCATTCTGCGTGGGCGCATGCCGGGCGAGGTAGATGAGATTGATGACCGCTTCGAGGGGGTTGTTGATCTCATGCGCGACCGTTGCCGCGAGCCGGCCGACGGAGGCAAGACGCTCCGTGATCTGCAGCGCGCGCTCGGTCTTCTTGCTCTGCGTGATGTCGCGCGCGATCTTGGCTGCGCCGACGATCTTGCCGCTGTTGTCGCGGACGGGCGAGACCGTAAGCGAGACCTCAACCAGCTCGCCGCTCTTGTGCATGCGCACGGTTTCGAAAAGGTCGATGCGTTCGCCCCTGGCGATGGTGGAAAGAATCTGGGTTTCCTGGTCCTGCAGATCACGAGGGATGATTTTCGTGATCGGCTGGCCGATCATCTCTTCCGCAGTAAACCCGAAGATGCGTTGAGCGCCCTGGTTCCAACTGGTGACGATTCCGTTGAGATCCTTGCTGACGATGGCGTCGTGCGATGACTCGACGATGGCGGCCAAGCGGTGCAAACCCTCCTCGGCGATTTTGCGTGCGGTGATGTCCTGGACGATGCCGAACATGCGCGTCTCATTGCGGAACCTGCGGCCCTTGCAATAGAGCCAGCGCAAGCCGAGCTGGGGATGACGATAACGGTAGTGGAAATCGATGGTCCCGGTGCGCAGGGCTTCCCGCATGTGTGCCTGCACCTTGGGCCAATCCTCAGGGAAGACGCGCGCAGCCCATTTCTCCACACGATCGGGGTCGCCGGGTTCCGTGCCGAAGATGCGATGCAACTCGTCAGAGAGCGACTGCGAGGATTCGGCGGGGCCCCACTCCCACATGCCGAGCTGTGCAGCCGCCTGCGCCAATTCCAAGCGCTCGCCATACTCTTCGTTTTGATTGGGTGAAATCATGCGAGGGCCCGGCCCTACCGCGAGAAGGCGGCGGTTGCCGTTTCTCTTAGCATGGATGCGCAGTCCGGTCAAAGGTTGATCTGGCGGGGCAGCGGCGTTCCCGTTGCTTCGGGACAGGAAGGGCGGCGAACGACCGGGCCCCTGAATTTGGAGCTTTACGAAGGGTCGGATGCCGCGAAGGCAGATTTGGTTGGGTGGGCGCAGGCCTGCCGGCTGACAGGCAGCCGCTGCTTCCGGCGCCCCGGAGCTAGCTGTGCTTGCCCTTCCACTCCTCGTACGGTCCCTGGAAGTCCTCGATGGCGCCGTCGTGGAAGACCCAGAGGCGCGTGGCCACTTCATCGATGAGGTCGTGATCGTGGGTGACGAGCAGGACCGTGCCTTCGTAGCGCTGCAGCGCGATGTTGAGCGCATTGATGGCCTCGAGATCGAGGTGATTGGTGGGCTCGTCGAAGACGAGGAAGTTGGGCTTGGTGAGGATGAGCTTGCAGAAGGCCAGCCGCGCCTGTTCGCCGCCCGAAAGCGCTTCGGTGGGCTTGGAGCCTTCCTCGCCCGAGAACAGCATCTGGCCAAGGATGCCGCGAATGTCTTCGACGTGCGCGGCGGGGCTCCAGCGATGAAGCCATTCGGCCACGGTGAGGCCCGGCTCGATTCCCGGTCCAGTGAGGGTTGAGCCGACGTCCTGGGGAAAGTAGCCCACCTGCGCCTCGTGGCCCCAGAAGACGGAGCCGGAGTCGAGGGCGAACTCCTTGTCGGCGAGGCCGGGGTAATTGGCGAGCAGGCTCTTGAGCAGGGTGGTTTTGCCCGCGCCGTTGCGACCCATGATGCAGATTTTTTCGCCGCGCAGGACGTTGGCGGTGAAACCGTCGATGACTTTGAGGTCGCCGTAGTACTTGGTGAGGTGCTTGAATTCAAGCACGTGCTTGCCGCTGGGGCGCACCTGGTCAAAGCGGATGTAGGGGCGCTGGATGTTGGAGCGGGCAAGCTCGTTGCTCTGCAAACGCTCCACCTCTTTGCGGCGGCTGGTCACCTGCGAGGAGCGCGTGCCGGCGGCGAAGCGCGCGATGAACTCGTTGAGCTGCGCGATTTTTTTCTCGCGCTGCGCGATCTCAGATTCGAGCCGGGAGCGAATCTGGGTCTTGGCCATCACCATGTCGTCGTAGCCGCCGGTGTAAGTGATGATGGTCTGGTAATCGATGTCGGCGGTGTGCGTGGTGACGCTGTTGAGAAAGTGGCGGTCGTGGGAGATGGCGATGAGCGTGCCGTCGTAGGCGAGCAGAAAATCCTGCAGCCAGTGGATGGAGTCGAGATCGAGGTAGTTGGTGGGCTCGTCGAGGAGCAGAGCCTCGGGCTTGCCGAAGAGCGCCTGCGCCAGCAGCACGCGCACTTTCTGGCCGCCCTGCAACTCGGCCATTTTGCGCTCGTGCAGCGGCTCGGGGATGTCGAGGCCGTCGAGAAGAACGGCGGCGTCGCTCTCGGCGGTGTAGCCGTCCTCGTCGCCGATGATGCCCTCGAGCTCGCCCAAACGCATGCCGTCCTCGTCGGTCATCTCGGCTTTTGCGTAGATGCGGTCGCGTTCTTCGAGCGCGGCCCACAGCGGCTGGTTGCCCATGGTCACGGTGTCGAGGACGCGATAGGCGTCGAAGGCGAACTGGTCTTGCCGCAAGACACCGAGCTTGCGCGGGCGCACGACGTTGCCCTTCTGCGGGTCGAGCTCGCCGGTGAGAATCTTCATGAAGGTGGTCTTGCCCGCGCCATTGGGGCCAGTGAGCCCGTAACGGCGGCCGGGCGCGAACGCGGTGCTGACATCCTCAAAAAGAATCCTGGCGCCGTAGCGCATGGTGATGTTGGAGACGCTAAGCATTTCTGGCTGGTTCCTAAATGCGGGCCGCAGCGGGGTATGGGGCACCGACAGCCCAGATGAAGCTGGGGTTGGGTCGTGGTTTGGGCGCGCGTGGGCAGCGCCCCGGAGAACTTCTGCTTCTCCAGTTTCTCATAGAGACGTGCTCGGCGGCCTGTAATGCCGGAGTGGAGCGCAGCGGTTCGCCTACTCAACTGTTTCGTATAAAGACATCGGATAGATGTCGTTTCTCTTCGGATGATTGCGCAGATAAATCACGCGGATCATAGATCCACTTCGATATTCGTCAGAAGAAGTACCCGATCCTTCGACTGACTCATTGTCCTGGGTAAGAAACTCGTAATACACAGTGAAAACCTTACGGTTCGGCGCACAGCCGGTGACTTTGCCTTCCACCACCCATCCCTTGCGCGCCAAACGTCTATCCCGGTACAGGTATCCCGCCATGGCGATGCCGCCGCCGAAAAAGAGGGCTCCGAAATAATGGGGGAACACGTCGTTCCACCAGGACCACCACGCCCAGCCGATGGGATGATTGACCAGCGGATTAGAAGGCAGATACTGGACCGCAATCGGATCTCCTACGTGGAGGTAGGGGAGATCGCCGCCGGGCGACGGAGGCTCGTAGTCCAGGTTGATGTTGTCGCCATATTCCACGCCGTCGACGCGGAACGCGTAATGCGCATACGTCGCGCTCCGGCCGCTTGAGAATCTCGTGATTTTTCCCGGCACCACACGCCCGTCCCGGCTCAGCGCCTGCCGATGGCCCGCCCGATAAATGAAGTAGTAGTAATAGGCTCCGCCAAACCAGATCGCGCCAATCCCAAGGAGAATGACGACACCCGCAAGCGCTGTATATCCACCATCCGGGTTGAGGCGAGTTCTCCTCGGGATCCTCGCGTTGATTTCGTGAATGCTCGGTTCTTCGGGAACGCGGATCTGATCGTCGGAAACTCCGAACATCGTCTTCTTCCTTGCAGGCCGCCGCGGTTTCCAATAAGGGCCGAATGCAGCCAGTCTCGCACGATCTTGTTCAAAAAATGTCCCGGAGTTTGGCGAAGGAATCGAGCTCGATAAGATGCCGGCCTGCGGGCGGCTGTGCGAGTTCGGCGTGCTCGAGGACCCAGGTGTCTTTGTGGAAGAGGAAGACGGCGTGGAGGCCGGCGGCGAGCGCGGGATTGATGTCGCTCTTGGGGCTGTTGCCGATCATCCACGCGAAGCCAAGCGCCACGCCGTGCCGCGCGACGACGGCGTGGTACGCGGCGGCGTCCTTTTCGGGAAGGATTTCGACGGCGCTGAAATACGGAGCGAGACCGGAGCGGGCCAGCTTGCCGGCCTGCTCGGCGTGGTTGCCCTTGGTCATGAGAATGAGGTGATGGCGAGTGGCGAGCGAGGCGAGGGTTTCGGCAACGCCGGGGAGCAACTCGATCTCCTGCTCGGCGATGGTGCGGGCGAAACCGCGGATGCGCTCGCGCTTTTCTTCGCTGACGGGCGCGGGCGAGAGGCGCTCGAAGCAATCGACCAGCGAGCGGGTGAAGCTCGAGAGGCCGTAGCCATGGGCGAGGATGGTCTCGCGCTCGACGGCGTTGAGGGTAGAGCGCACGGCAGCGGGCGAGAGTTCCTGGTGGTTCAAGAGGCCGATGAACGCGGCGATGGCGCGCTCAAAGTAGATGTTGTTTTCCCAGAGCGTGTCATCGGCGTCGATGAGCAGGGTTTGTCCGGCGGGGAAGCGGGGCATGGAGGCAGGATACAGGGAACAGGGAGCGAAGGAGCAAGGGCACTCACGCGCCGAGCTCGGCGCGGATGGCCGCGGCGATGGCGTCTGCATGGTGATTCATCTGCGACTCATCTTCGGCTTCGATCATGACGCGGGCGAGCGGCTCGGTGCCGCTAAAGCGGACGACCACGCGGCCTATGTCTTTGAGCGCCTCTTCTGCACCGCGGATGGCGGCGGCGACGGAGGGGATCGCAGCGAGAGGCTTTTTCTCACGCACCTTCACATTGACGATGGTCTGCGGGAAGACTTTGAGATCGGCGCTGAGCTCTTCGATGGAGTGGCCGGTGCGCGCGATGAGATCGAGGACGACGAGCGCGGTGAGCAGGCCGTCGCCGGTGGTGGCGAGATGCGGGAAGAGGATGTGGCCGGACTGCTCGCCGCCGAGCGCGGCGTTCGATTTCTGCATCTCTTCGAGCACGTAGCGATCGCCGACGGGCGCGCGCGTCATGCGAATGCCGCTGCGCTTAAGCGCAGCCTCGAGTCCCATGTTGGACATGGTGGTGGCGACGACGAGATTGCCGGTGAGCAGGCCGCGGGCCTTGAGATCGCGCGCGGCCACGAACAGGATGGCGTCGCCATTGATGACGTTGCCTTGCGCGCCGGCCAGCATGCAGCGGTCGGCGTCGCCATCGAATGTGAGGCCGAGATGGGCGCCGCGAGCCTTTACTTCGGCGGCGACGAACTCGGGATGAAGAGCTCCGCAGCCGGCGTTGATGTTGCGGCCGTCGGGGGCAATGTTGAGGAGATCGGCGTGGGCGCGGCCGTGGGGATTGAGGCGACGGAAAAGCTCCGGCGCAACGGCAGCAGCGGCGCCGTTGGCGCAATCGACGACGAGGTGAAGCGAGCGCAGCGAGAGGCCGGGCACGCACGCGACGAGGAAGTGAATGTAGTCCTCTGCGACTGCGGCATTGTCGCGAACCGGCGCGAGCGATTCAGGATCGGGCGGCTCGATCTGCGCGGCGTGTTGAAAGATTTCGTCTTCGATGGCGAGCTCGACCGCATCGGGGAGTTTGAAGCCGTCGCCGCCGAAGAGCTTGATGCCGTTGTCAGCCCAGGGATTGTGCGAAGCGGAGACGACGATGCCGGCGTGGAAGCCGTGCTTGCGCGCAAGGTATGCGACGGCCGGGGTGGTGATGACGCCGGCGCTCTCGACCCGCGCGCCGGCTTCGCGCAGTGCGGCGGCCAGCGTGGCGGCGATCCAGGGGCTGGATTCGCGCGTGTCGCGGCCGAGGAGGACACGCGGTTCGGGCGTGGATTTGCGCAGCGAGTGCGCGAGCGCGAGGCCGACGGCGTAGATGGTGGTGGGATCGAGCGGCGCTTCGCCGGCGACGGCGCGGATGCCATCGGTGCCGAAGAGCCTGCGTGTGTCGGATGGGGTCATGACGGCCGGCGCTTCCCTCTTTTGCCGCGGTGGAGCGCATGGGGCGTGACGGTCTCCACGCGGCTCGAGAAGGCGCCATCGGCGAGGCGCGTGGTGACGGTCGAGCCGGGCGCGAGCTGTGCGGTGGAGCGGATGAGTACGCCTTCGGGCGAAAGCACGAGGGCGTAACCGCGGTCGAGGACGGCGAGCGGCGAAAGCGCATGCAGGCGCGCGGCGAGTGCATTCGCGGTCAAGGTGGAGGTGTGAAGGGCGCGCTCCATGGCCTGGTGGAGACGGGCGTGGAGCGTGACGAGACGCTCGCGGGCCTGGGCGAGCCGACGGCGCGGATCGTGGCGAAGGACGGCGGCGGCGAGCTCGGCGACGCAGCTCTGGCGGCGGCGAAGCTGTTCGGCAAGCGCGGACTCCCGGCGAAAGGCGAGATCGTCGAGACGCTGAGCGTAGCGGTGCAGGAGCGCGGGGACGCGCGATGCAGCGCGATCGAAGCCGAGACGGTCAAGACATTGGCGGGCATGAAGCAATTGAAAGCGCGCCGCGCGCTCCAGGCGTGCGACAAGCGCGGCGAGATGCTCGGCGATCGAGTGCTGGGCTTCGGTGACGAGCTCGGCGGAGGCGGAGGGAGTGGGCGCACGCAGGTCGGCGACGAAATCGGCGATGGTGAAGTCGGTCTCATGACCGACCGCGGAGACGACAGGAAGCGTGCTCGATGCAATGGCGCGGGCGACGCGCTCGCTGTTGAAGGCGGCGAGATCTTCAAGCGAGCCGCCGCCCCGGGCGAGGACGATAAGATCGATAGCCATGGCGCCCTCGCGCGAGGCGGCGTTGAGCTCGGCGAGCGCTGCTTCAATCTCCGCGGGGGCGGAATCGCCCTGCACGGAGACGGGATAGAGCAGCACGTTGAGGCCGGAGTGGCGGCGGGCGACGATGGAGAGGAAGTCGCGGATCACTGCGCCGGTGGGCGAGGTAACGATGGCGGCGGTGCGGGGAAAGCGGGGGAGCGGGCGCTTGCGCGCGGCGTCGAACAGGCCTTCGGCCCTGAGGCGTTCGCGGAGCTGCTCGAAGGCAAGCTGCAGTGAGCCGGCGCCGACGGGCTCCAGGGTTTCGGCAACAAGCTGCGTCTGACCGCGCTGCTCATAGACGCTCACGCGGCCGCGGACGAGAACGTGGAGGCCGTCTTCCGGGCGAAAGCGCAGGAGAAGCGCCTGGCGGCGAAAGAGCACGACCGGGAGCTGGGCTTCGGCGTCCTTGAGGGTGAAATACACGTGGCCGGAGGGCGCGGAGCGGCAGTTGGAGATTTCGCCTTCGACCCACACATCTGCGAAGACCTGTTCGACGAAGGCGCGCGCCTGAGCGACGAGCTCGCTGACAGGCCAGATGCGGCGGGCGGGGACGGGGCCCGACTCAGGCTCAGGCGCAGCGAAGTTGAGGCCGAGTTGAGCGGTGGATTCGGGATGGCCGTGCGCGGTCATGCCTTTCAAAGTGTAATTGGTGGGGAGGCGAAGGATGCGTTCCCAACATTGAAGGATCAATCGCAGATCCTTCGACTCCGTCCCGCTCACGCGGGACTCCGCTCAGGCTGACAGTGTTCGTGTGAACGCGGTGCTATTTGCGGTGGTCGAGAAGGGTGCGCAGTCCCGAGGTGAGTTCGGTGAGGCGCGTCGCGGCGGAGGGATGGGGTGCGGACTCGAAGAGGAGCTCGAGCTCGCGCGCAAGCTCGGTGCCGCGCTCGAGATTGAAGGTGCCGAGGACGCCGGCGAGCTTGTGAGCGGCGGCGTGGGCCTCTTCCTGCTTCTCCGCTGTAAGCGTGCCGGCGGCGAGAGAGTGCACGGCGGACTCAAGCACGGCCACGCGCTCGCGCAACTCGGGCAGAAAGCGCGCCCACAGCCGGTCAAGAGCGGCGGCAAGATCGGGAGGAGCGGCGTGGTTGGCAGCGGGATTCATGGCGGAAGAAGCCGATCAGTTCCAGCCGAGGACGCTCGAAATCTCGGCGGAAAGGGTCATGGGATCAAAGGGCTTGAAGAGCACGGCTTCGACGCCGAGATCTGCAAAGCGCTTCTGGTCGCTGCTTTGCACTTTGGCGGTGAGCAGCAGGACGGGAATGCGTGCGGTGCGCGGATTTTTGCGCAGCTCGCGGAAGGTGGTGGGTCCGTCCATGCCCGGCATCATGACGTCGAGCAGGATGGCGTCAGGAAGGTACTCGGCGGCGCGGGAGAGGCCCTGCGCGCCGGAGCTGGCCATGATCACCTCCCAGCCGGCGACGCTTTCCAGGCTCATCGCGGCCACTTCGCGGATATCGTCTTCATCGTCGATGATCAGAATTCGATGAACCAATGCGGGAATCCTCTGGAATATTGTGCCGAACCGCGGCGGCGTTGTCGATGGCAGCCGCGCAGGAGCAGGTTACGGATTGTGTACGGAAGATTCCCGCGAGGGGACGTCTTCCAGCATGCGTGAGCGGCGCAGCATGGTCAACACCAGAGCTTCGAGCTGCTGCGGCTGAACCCGGGCTTTGGCGAGGAAATGGGTGGGGCCCAGCGTAAGATGGCGGCGCTCAGTAGGGGTGAGGTCGCGGCCGGAGTAGACCACCAGCGGCAGGCGCGCGAGGCTCTCATTCTGGCGTAGCCAATCGACGATGTTGAAGCCGTTGCCGTCGGGCAGGCCGATATCCAGCACGATGAGATGCGGCTGGAAGGCGAAACAGGCGTCGATTGCTCCCTGGAGGGTTTGTGCGCATTGCACCTGGATGCAATCGCGGGAAAAGACCTCCGCAATCACACGGGCCAGATCGCGGTCGTCCTCGACCACGAGGATGCGCGCCTTGTCGCCGGGTCCGCAAAGAACGCGGGCGAGCTCGGCGAGGAGCACGTCTTCAGCGACCGGCGTGGAAATTTTGCCGTCGACCTCCAGGGGCAGCGGAGCGGGCGCGTGGGCGTTGTCCACGCTGAGCAGAACCACGGGCGTGCGCGATTCGGGATCGAGGCGGCGCAGGAGGGGAAGAATCTCCCACCCATTCATGCCGTCGATGGCGGTATCGAGGAGAACGGCCTGCACGGATTTTTCCGCGGCGGCCAGGGTCTGCTCCACGGTGGAGGTTTCAATGACGCGGTAGCCGTGGCGCATCAGCTGCGCGGCGATGCGCGGACGAACCTCCGGTCCGGCGCCGGCGAGAACCACAGTTCCGGAGCGGGGTTCGCCGGTGACCGGCTCGCCGGGCTCGAGGGGCACGGGCTTATAAGGCAGGAAGAGGCGGAAGGTGGAACCGCGAACGGGATTGCGCTCAGCCCAGATGCGGCCGGAGTGCTGCAAAACGATGGAGCGGCAGATGGCGAGGCCCAGGCCGCTGCCGCCTTTCTGGCGCGAATCCGAAGCGTCAACCTGCTGGAAGCGGTCGAAGATGGATTCGAGCTTGTCGGCAGGAATGCCGCGGCCGTGATCGATGACCGAGAGCGTGACGCCGGTGACGCCGGGGCGCAGCATGATGGAGACCGACGATCCGGGCGGCGAAAATTTAACCGCGTTGGAGAGCAGGTTGGTGAGCACCTGCAGCAGGCGGTCGGGATCGGCGGAGACTTCAACCTGCGTGGTGTCATGGAAGAGCTGCACGCCGGCCGCATCGGCCACGGGCTGCATGCCGTCGATGGCCTGGCGGATGAGCTCGGCCAACTGCACGCTGCGGAAGGCGAGAGGCTGCTTGCCGCTCTGGATGCGCTCGAGATCGAGAATGTCGTTGATGAGGCGGACGAGGCGATCGGAGTTGGTGAGCGCGATGCGCAGAAGGTTGGCAGCCTTTTCGTTGACCTCGCTGAGGATTCCGGAAGAGAGCAGACCGAGCGCACCGCGGATGGAGGTGAGCGGGGTGCGCAGCTCGTGGCTCACGGTGGAGATGAATTCGTCCTTGAGGCGGTCGAGCGCGTAGCGCTGGCTGATATCGCGGAAGCTGAGCACGGAGCCGGAGAAGCGGCCCTGATCGGGGATGGGCGTAAGCGCGTACTCGGCGGGAAAGGCGGAGCCGTCGGCGCGGAAGATGTTGTCCTCGCCGGCCGTGGGGCGCGGCAGCAAGGCGTTGCGCTGGAGAAGGCAGTCGTTGCCGCAGGCGCGGTCAGCGGCCGCACAACCGTGGAGCAGCTCGTGCACCGTTTTTCCCGTAAGCGCGTCCGGCTCGGCGCCCAGCATACGCGCCGCGGCAGGATTGGCGAAACTCACGCGGCCTTCATAATCGAGGCCGCAGATGCCGTCGGCGACGGAGTCGAGCAGAACCTGCTGGCGGCGGAAGAGCTCTTCGGCGCGGCTGCGTTCTTCGCTGCGTGCCAGCATCTGGCCGAGCGACGTGGCCACTGTTTCGACCGTAGCGATGGCGTCAGGGTCCTGACGCAGAGCGTAGCGGCAGAAGAACTCGAGAACGGCCAGGGTCTTGTCGCCAACGCGAACGGGCGCGGCCCAGCCGGAGACCATGTCCTGCTTGAGAGCCAACTGCATGCGCGGACTGCCGGGAAGGCCGGCGAGATCGGAGACCCAGACGGGACGGCCCTCCTTCCAGGCGCGGCCGGCCAGATCGGCTCCGCACACCACGGTGACACCCATGCTTTCGAGAATGAGAGATTCTGCGCGGCGATCCGGATAGGCCCAGGCGGTGGAGAACTCGAGGCCATCCTGTTTGTCGTTGAGCTTCCATTTGATGGCTGCGTCCCAGCCATGCGCGACGCAGAGGGCTTCAAGGATGCGCATGGAAGCGGCGTCAGGAGCGATGTTCTCGCCCAGGATCTGGCTCACGGCGAGCTGCAGGGTGAGGCGATGCTCGCGCTGGCGCTGCTGGGTGACGTCGCGGAGCAGGCAGCGAATGGCCAGCGGATTGCCGGCCTTCTGGCGCTGGCTGAGGCTGATTTCGAGATCGTGGATGCGGCCATCGGGGGAGTGATGGCGCAGGGGGGCGCGCTCGACGGACTCGCCGGCAAGGGCGCGCTGAAAGAGCGCGGCCGCCGGGGCGCGGCATGCGGGCGCGAAAACTTGCTCAAACGATCCCAGGCCGAGGAGCTCGGCGTCTTCGCGGCCAAAACAGCGCTTCCACGCCGGGTTCACGTAAAGAAAGCGGCCCGCGGGACTGAGCGTGGCGATCATCTCGCTGGAGTTCTCGAAGAGATCGCGGTAACGGTCTTGCGACTCGCGCAGGTTCTGCTCGCGATGGCGGGTTGCGCTCTGGTCCACGGCCACGGCAACCAGGCCGGTGATGCCGGCCGAGGCGGAGCGCAGCGCAGAGATGTGCAGCGTGACAGAAACAGGCACGCCATCCTTGCGCAGGAGCTGCACGTCGAAACTGGGAACCATGCTGGGAGGCAGCGCGCGCACACACTCGAGGTACACGTTCAAGGGGCCGGCAGCGGCGAGACCCGCGGAGTGCTCGATGCCGGCGAGCGCCTGCATCTCTGCAACCAGGCGCCCGCCCTCGCCCGGAGCGAGGATGCGAGCTCTGATCCAGGCGCCGGCGAGCTCGTCGGCGTGATAGCCGAGCAAACGCTCGGCCGTGGAGTTGACGTAGATGAGCCGGCCTTCGAGATCGACGGCGGCGATGGCTGCTCCGGCAGACTCGAGGAGCTCGCCGCTCTGGTCGAGTCCGGCGGGTGCGTCGCGGTGCGCATCGGAGCTGCCCCGGCCGCGCATGCGCACCACCAGGACCGCAGCCGCAGTGACGGCGGCCAGCATGAGCAGGCCATCGTAGCGTTCCCCGCCCACGATGCGAGCGACGATCGCTCCCGCGGCGAGAGTGAGGGCCAGACTTGCGAGGAATGGCCACAGAACCATCCTGGCAAACCGGGCCGCGCGATGTTCCCCTTCGGATCTTCCGATCTCCGCCGACCGGACCGCCATCGAGTCCCCCGTGAAGCTTCAGGGCCGTTCGAGCCAACCGACTCGAGAGCGCCCGAAGCCCTCCGCAATTGCAATGCACCAACCCACTCGTACGCCGGAGCCAACCCCAAGTCAGTTCCGCCACCGGCGCTTCAAGGGGAAGTATCCGGAGCGCATCGCGGCCGATGAAAGTCTAGAACGCGATTTGAAGAACAGTATAAGGGCGCGCGTGCGCACCCTTATAGCAATTTCGAGGCGGACGTACCAAATTGGGTTCTGCCCGCCTGAAGCGCAGTTGCACGCCCTCGAAACGCTGTCCGCGGCCTTATGAGGAAAACCTGCCCGAAAGCGTTTCCGGCGTCGCGAATCTTGAAAGCCCGGCAAAAATGCGGGCCGTATACTGGCTCGTATGATGCGAAAATCCATTTTTTCTGTCTCCTATGCGACGGTAGCTTTGGTAATGTCGGGCGTGGTTTGCAGCGCGGCTCTTGCGCCTGCGGCGCACGCGTGGGGCAATGAGGGACACCGGCTGGTGAACAAACTGGCAGCCAGCGCCCTACCCGTCGACGTTCCCGAGTTTCTGCGCACGCATGCGGCCATTGATGAGATCGAATACCTCGGCCCGGAGCCCGATCGTTGGCGGTCACAGGCGGAGCCGGAGCTGGCTGCGGCGCAGGCGCCGGATCATTTCATCGATCTCGAACTGGCCGATGCGCTGGGGCCGCTGCCGCACCGGCGCTACGAATTTCTGGCGGAGGTTTACGCCGCGCACCAGGATCCGGCGAAGATCGGATTGCAGCCGTGGCAGACCGACGAGGTGTGGGAGCGGCTGAAGGCCGCGATGCGCCAGTATCGGGAGCTGAAGGCAGCCGGCAAGGATACCGCGCCGGTGGAGCAGGCGATCATTTTCTACGCGGCGTGGATGGGGCACTACGTAGGCGACGGCTCGCAGCCGCTGCACGTGACCGTGAAGTACAACGGCTGGGTGGGACCGAATCCCAACGGCTACACCACTGAGCACGGCATTCACTCCCAGTTCGAGAGCCAGTTCGTGTCTCAAAACATCCATGAGGCGGACGTGATGCCGAAGATGACGCCGGTGAAAGCGATCGACGGCGACATGTTCGACGCGTATGTGGCTTACCTGCGCCACACCGCGACGTATGTGGAAAAGGTGTACCAACTGGAAAAGGCAGGCGGGTTTGTGGGCGCGGGCACGGCGGAATCGCGCGCGTTTACGGCCGAGCGGCTGGCGGCCGGAGCCAGCATGTTGCGCGACATGATTTACACGGCATGGATTGACAGCGCGCAGCCGGTGCCCGATCCGTATGTGGGCAAGTGAGGCAGGACAGGAAGAGGGAACTCAGTCGCCGGCTTCGGCTGCGGCGAGCGCCGGAATGCGGCGCAGCATGAGGGTGAGAATTGCGGTCATCAGCACCACCGCCGGAACGGCAAGAAGCAGCCAGGCCACCAGCGCGTGGCCGGTGAGCGCGCCCAGGTGGAGCATGAACCCGGAAGCGGAAAGAGGGAGCAGGGCGCCGGCGGGAAGCGCGGGCCGCGCGGCGAAGTGGAAGATGCGCTCGCCCAGGCGCACAAAGGGAAGAATGAGCGCCAGCTGCAGGGGCATGGCGGCATAGTTGGCTGCCTGGATGGCGCCGAGATTCAGGCGCAGGCCGAAGGCAAGCGCCGCGCACAGCACCGTGGGAACGCCGACAACCGGGATGCAGCCGATGGCGAAGCCCAGCGCAAGTGTAATGGCGAGTCGTCGAGGCGAGATGCCCTGGCGCAGCCAGAGAAGCATGTGGCGCTTGAACTGATGCCTGATGCGCTCGCTCACCGCGCGTCCCTCCCCCTGCCTCAGTATCGACACGATTCTGTCTCCGATAGTTGCCCGAACGTAAAACTTTCGTCAATGAACCAAAAGGTGCACGGAGGTGTACTTCCTTAATTACTAGCGGGAGGGTGTTTCCCTGCGGGCGCAGTGCGGCGCCGAAAGGCGGCCAGCGACGGTGATTTGGCGCTGCTCCAGGCAGCCGATTTCTGCGGTACACTTGATTCGCATGCGGGTATTCGGCATCGACTGCGGGACCGAGGTGACCGGGTTCGGGGTGGTGGAATCGGACACGAGCGCACGCGAACCGCAGCTCAAATGCCGGGCCCTGGGAGCAATCCGGCTCAAAAAGACGGAGACCCTCCCCGTCCGGCTGGAGCGGGTCTTCCGCGCATTGGGCGCCGAGCTCGAGCGCTGGCAGCCCGATACCGTGGCCATCGAGGAAGTGTTCTATTCCGTGAACGCGAAATCGGCGCTGAAGCTGGGCCAGGTGCGGGGAGTCGCGCTGCTGGCAGCGGCGCGGGCCGCAATTCCGGTGGCCGAATACGCGCCGTTGAAGATCAAATCGAGCGTAGTGGGCTACGGGTTGGCAGACAAGAACCAGGTGCAGTTCATGGTGGCGCGGCTGCTGGGGCTGGAGGTGTTGCCGGAGCCGGCAGACGCAGCCGATGCCCTGGCGATCGCCATCTGTCACGTGCACACGGCGGAGACGCTCCTGATCCAAGGATCGATGACGGAGGGAGCTCTCCGATGAGGCGAGGGTGGGCGCTTGCGGGGGCCGCTCTGGCGCTCGGCGCAGGCAGCCATGCCGGATGGGCGCAGAAGCCGGTGACGGATGGGGCGAATGCTCCTGTGATTCAGGTGGATTTCGCCGATCCGGAGCTGAACCCCTCGCACTGGACGCTGACGCTGCATCCGAACGGCTCCGGGCATTTCAGCTCGCAGATGGGCGCAACGGCCGATGACGACAAGGAGATGGAGATTCCCGATATCAACCGCGATGTGCAATTGAGCGCCAGCTTTGCCGGCCACGTCTTTGAAGAGGCGCAGCGGCACAGCTGGTTCAACGAAGGTTGCGAAAGCCATTTGAAGGTCGCCTTCCAAGGCTGGAAGACGCTGGCGTATCGCGGGCCCGAGGGCCGGGGATCGTGCACTTACAATTTTTCCAAGGACAAGGAAATCGAGTCGCTGGGAGACTCGCTGGAGGCCGTGGCGGAGACGATCCTGGAGGGCGAGCGGCTGGAGATGCTGCTGGAACACGACCGGCTGGGACTGGATAAGGAGATGGAATTCCTAGTGGATGCGGCCGGAAACGGCCGGGCGCAGCAGATTTGCGCCATTCGCGGGATCCTGGTGCGGCTGGCCCAGGATGACGAAGTGCTCGAACGGGTGAGAAAACGGGCCAAGATGCTTTTGGCACAGGGCGATACGTAACGCATGGCGAGCGGTAACGAGGAAATGGATGGAACGGCGATTTGGCGCGACTTTTTCGCGCCGGCGCATGTCCAATAAAGTGTTGGCTGCCGGTTGAGCAAGCACGGGGTTCGCCGTCGCGGGAAAAGGCGGAAAGGCGGGTCAGCATGACGAAGTGCATGGGAAGTCTCAATTCTCCTGAAAACAATCGAGCCGGGAAGGGTCCCAAAACGGCCTTCCGATCGAGCTGGGGATGGCTGGCGCCGGCGGCGCTGCTTGCCGGCGTTTTGTGCCTGGCGCCTGCCTTGCGCGCCGATCCGGGGCAGGCTGGGCGCGCGGTGCGCCTGAGCTACGTGGACGGGCACGTGCGCATCACCCAGGGCAACCAGGTGCTGGCCGAGCAGGCCAATGCGAACACGCCGCTGTTTGAGGGCATGCAGATCACGACGGTGGACGACGGGCGCGCGGAGATCCAGTTTGAGGATGGAAGCGTGGCCCGGATTTCGCCCGATTCCTCGCTGACGCTGATGGTGCTGCGCGGCGAGGGCGCGGACGGCGATGCGGAGCTGACGCTCAACGGCGGTCTGGCTTACTTCGAGCTCGAGGGCGGAAATCAGTCGGGGCAGATGAGCATTCACTTTGGCGATACCACCGCGACCGCGAGCGGCTTTACTGTGCTGCGCGTGCAGATGGATACGCCGCCGGGCGAAGTTGCGGTTTTCTCAGGCAATGCGCACCTGGAGGGCGGGAATGGTGCGCTGTCGATGGACCTGCACGGCGGCGAGAGCGTGGCGCTGCTTGCCGGCAATGAGAGCAACTCGGTGGTTTCGGAGTCGATTGAGCCCAATTCGTGGGACGCATGGAACTCCGACCGCGACCAGGCGCTGATGGCGGAAAATGGTGCGGACACGGGCACGGGCGTGAATGCGGGCGGCGCGGAAAATCAGAACCCGGCGTGGAGCGACCTGGATGCGAACGGCAACTGGTACAACGTGCCCGGCCAAGGCTACGTGTGGTCGCCTTACGACGCCTCGAATCCGTCGTGGGATCCGTACGGAAACGGCGACTGGATGTTTGAACCGGGATACGGCTACGTGTGGACCTCGGGCTATCCGTGGGGTTATCTGCCGTACCAGTGCGGCATGTGGAATTTCTACGACGGCTTTGGCTGGGGCTGGGCGCCGGGTTTTGGCGGGTGCCAGCCGTGGTGGGGGCTGGGTTATTACGGTGGACCATGGTTCGGCACGCGCTTCCTGCCCGGCTGGTATCATCCGCCGCACCGGCCGGTTTTGCCGCACCAGCCGTTCTCCGGCCATCCGGTTCCGATGATTGCAGTGAATCGCAAGCCGTTCACGGCGCCGGTGGGCGTGCTGCCGCTGCGCGGCGATCGCGGGGCGGTGACGATTGCGGGCAACTCGGTTGAGCCGCTCCACCCGCTGCCCGTTCGGCCGGGCTATGAAAGGCCGGCCGCTGCCTTTGCCAATCGCGAAGCGACGGTGTACGGCGAGGGCGCCCGCACCTTCAACTCCAGCACCCGGGAGGGTTATGTTCCTTCACGGGGTTCGTACCCGGCAGCGGCCGGCAGCGGGCAGAACCGTCCCGAGGCCGCACCGCGCGGCTACTCCGCGCCCAGCCATGGCTCAGCGCCTGCTCCCGCAAGCCATCCCTCCGGCGGAGGCGGCGGAGCCTCGCATGGCGGCGGAGGCGGCGGGGGTGGGGGAGCTTCGCATGGAGGCGGTGGAGGTGGAGGCGGCGGTGGAGGCGGCGGTTCGCACAAGTGACGGCCGCGGCCTAGCCCCGATTTCCTGAGAGAAAAGAGCGCTTCTTCATCGGTCCGGAAACACGGCCGGAGTTGAAGCGCTTTCCCTTTTTGCGGCTACTGTGCGGAGAATCTTCCCTTCGCCGGGATAAATCGGATACCGTAGAGGGCAAAACCGGGGGAATGCCGATACGGAGCGGTCTCTTCGCGCACCAATAGTCGGGGAATGGTAAGGAGAGGCCGCTCTTGCCTGGGGTGGGAATGCCCGCCGGGCCGGCAGGAACGGATGGTGGCCAGTGCGATGGAAGAGCAACTGAAGAAGATCGAAGCCGAGGTGAAGAAGGAGTGGCCGGCGGTGATCAGCGGCGTGGGAGGCATTACGGCGCTGATCGGGCTTTTCGCGAGCCTGGGCGGCGGGGTTACGTGGCTGCTCAATCACCACCGGCACGCGGAGGAGCGGCAGTCGCAGATGGCGCAGGCGGAGGCCGAAGACGACCAGGGCGAATACCAGACGTCGATGCAGGCCTACAACCAGATTCTGAAGGACGAACCTACCGATAACGCCGTGCTCGACGGCCAGCTGAAGGAAGCGGAACACTGGGTGGAGAACTTCCAAATCGCGGGGCAGGAAGGTCAGGATACGTCGCAGGCCGCGGGGGCGATGCTGGACCAGATCATGGCCGTTTTGGATGCGGGCATGACGCGGGCGCAGAGCGCGACGGAAAAAGCGGACATTCAGGCGCACATCGGCTGGGCGCATTTTCTCAACGAGAAGATTGCGGAGCGGGAGTTCGGTTCAGCCGCAGAGGATAATCTGCGCGCGGCGCTCAAGCTGGACCCGAACAACGTGTATGCGAATGCGATGCTCGGCAATTGGCTGCTTGAAACCGACGGCGACTTTGACGAGGCGATGCACCACTTCGACACGGCTGTGGCCACCGGACAGGAGCGGCCGCTAGTGCGCACGTTTGAGCTTGGCGGGCTGGACGACCTGGACCACAAAGGCGCGCGAGCCGCGCAGATGCGCGTGGCCAACGAGATGCGCAAGGGCGGCGAGCCTTTGGGCGCGGATGACAAAAGCCGCATCGTAAGCTTCTGCTTCGCCTTCGTCGATGAACGCGAGGAGCTTATGGAGGCGCTGACGGCGGTCCCGCCGGATGACGAGTGGAAGACATACCTCTGGCTGGACGATGGATCGGAGAGCGACGACCGCCAGGTCATGCATGACTTCATCCATGCGAGCCTGCTGGAAATTGGCGGAGATAAGGCGGGATCGCTCGAGAAATTTCGCGCCCTGCAGGCGCAGCTCAAAGACGAGCCGGGTTCGCTCCAAAGAGCAGTGGATGCGGCCATCAAGAGACTGCAGGGATAACGCCGCAGGCGAGGCGCATGGCCGCCGCGGAGCGCGGGATTCGTGGGCGGGATGGATTGGGTTGAGGGACCAATCCGAGCGGCAGATCCGTGCGGCCACCTTCAAGCTGCTTATTTTCATCGAGTTATGGATGAGCACGGAGCGGGCTCCCCTTATCCTTCAGGTAACACATTAGAGTTATTTTGGTCACTAACAAAGTTAGTTACTATGGGGTCATATTTCAGGACATCTTGAGGGAAGCAGATCGCGTGATTCGATCGATTGGATTTCCAGGTGCTCCACGATTCGGGCAGGGGGTGTTCGGGCTGGCGATCCGCGGCCCGGCCAAGCCGCCTGCCAGCACCAGGACCGGGCTCTCGAATCAGTTCGTGAAGACGCTGTTCTGGTTCGTGCTGGCCATTTGTGCGATGGTCCTTACCGGATGCGGCGCCGTGCTCTGACTCTGCTTTCGCGCAGCGGCTTTCCATCTCCGGCGCTCATATCTGCATCGGCTCTGGCGCATAGAGCCGGTGATCTGCGATAACCGAATTCATCGTGGGAAGCGCAACCATCTTTGTCTACGGCACACTGAAGCGCGGATGCCGCAATCACTCGTTTCTCCAATCGGCCGAATATCTGGGCGAAGCCTGGACAGAGCCGGGTTATTCCCTGGTCGATTGCGGCACGTACCCGGGAATGATCTGGGGCGGTGAGAGAGAAGGCGTAGCCGGCGAGGCGTACCGCGTGAATGCGACGCAGCTCGAGGCGCTGGACCGGTTAGAAGATGTGCCCCATGAGTTTGAACGTGCGACGATCCGGCTGCGCGATGGAAGAGAAGCGCAGGCTTATCTCTATTGCGGCGACACGGCCCACTTGCCGCGGTGCGATGTGCCGTGGAAAGAGTGCTAGCGAAGAGTTTCCCGCCCTCAACTAGAAGAAGCGTTCGGGATGGGGCAAGCTGCGGGGGAGCAAGGGAGCGAGTCAGCCGCAGTGCGGTCCCACCCTTTCCGCATCCGCCACGGCGGACGCGGAGAGAATGGGGCAACGGGTCTATGCGCAGCGAGCGAGGCGTGGGCGCGCGTGTATACTTGCTGCGCCTTCAATTCCCCGAAAGAAGAGAATTCTCGCAAGGAGAGGAGTATTGCATGCCCAATTACCTGGTGCAGGTTTCCTACAGTAGTGAAGCGTTGGCGTCGTTGATCGCGAACCCGCAGGATCGTTCCGAAGTGGTCAAGAAGGTGGCCAAGAAGCTGGGCGGCAAGGTTCACGGGTCCTGGCTGGCGTTTGGCGACTACGACCTGGTGATGGTGATGGAGATGCCCGACAACGTCAGCGCTGCCGCCATTGCACTGGCTGCGGCGGCGGGCGGCTCGTGCAAGACGGTCAAGACCACGCCGCTGCTGACGGTCAAAGAAGGAATGGCTGCGCTCGAAAAAGCAGCGACCTCGGGGTACAAGCCGGTCACGCCGGCGCAATAAGCAGCGAGTCAGCCGGCGTGCGTTCCCGCCCTTCGAGCAGAGAACGCTCGAAGGATGGGGCAACGCAAGGGATTATTGCGCGGGGTTTGCGCTCGCGGCAGCGTCCGCTGCGAGGGGGTTGTCGGTCCGCGGCGTCATCGAAACCACGACGTAAGGACGATCTTTGCCGTCGAGCCCATCGACGCGCAACAGCAGCTTGTCTTTATCGATGCGGAACTGCGCCGTTCCGCCCACCGGCAAAAGCTCCGGATGCTTTTGATCGCGCGGGCGAATGTGGTAGATCACCGCGTCCGCCTGCAGCACGTACTCCTGGCAGAGGAGATCCTGGGTCTTCGTGTTGGTGTTGTCGGTGCCCACGATCTCGCTGAGTGCGGAGTGGTCGTCTTTTTGGGTTGTGCCGCAGTGTACGGAGTTCATCTGCAGCAGCTTGCCGGTCTGATAAGGCTGGGGCGAGTGCGCGTAGGCCGCCGTGGCCGCACCCAGCAGTGCACAAAGCATCCACCTGGATTGCATCCTCGATACGCTCCTTACTGAAGATAAAGAGAACCCTCGATTCAGGGTGAAGCGAAGCTTCTCAGGCTCTCTGCTATGCCGTTTGGAGTTGGGATGGCGCGGGGAGGGCGGAGGGTTGGCGCGACCGCCGAGGGGAAGGATTACGCAGGTAATGGGGAGCACGTCAGCGAGGCAGCGAGCCAGCAAGTTCGCGCGTTGAGTTCGTGCTTTCCCACCCAAGGCGCACAAAACGCGCTATTGGATGGGGCCCCCGGCGAGTCAGCCGCTGTGTGGACCCGCCCCTTCCGCGAAGGACGCGGAAAGGATGGCGCAACCTGCCCAAAGTACGGGTCAACGGCGAGATTGCTTCAGGCGCTGGCGCTGCGCGAGGCGTTCGATTTGATGAGCTGATTGAATTGGTATTTCAAGTTGGCCTTGAATTTTTCAAACATGCCTTTTTCGGCGAACGTGCCCTTGTTCTGCTTGAGGCCTTCGAGCGTGAGGTGCGAAGTGGTGATGGCCTGGTTGGCGTTCTTGATCAGCGGGTCCAACTGGGTCTTCTTCATTCGCTCCACTTTGTCCATCCAGCCGGGCAGGCCCATATCGGAGATGAAGAAATTGACGACCATGCTGGTGTCAGAGCAGGCGATCAGGTAGCAGCCGAGCAGCGGGCACACCTGGAACACACCGATGTTGAGCTTGGATGGATCGGGATCGTCGAGCACCGCGTTGCCGGCTTTCATCTCGGTGTAATCGCGGCCCAGGATGGCCAGCTCCTGAATGAGCTTGGCCAGCGCGCTGGCTGCGCCCACCGCGGCCGTGGTGGCCGTGCCCAGGTCGGCAAAGAGCCCCGCCACCTTGGTCGCGGCCGAAGCCGTGTTGCGCACCGCGTCCGCGGTATTGGCGGCCAGGAACCGCTTGATGCAGGTCAGAACCGCGTTCGCCGCTGCCGAGGGATCTCCGGGCAGCACGCCCTCGAGGTAGTAATCGCCTTTGTAGAGATCGCGCGAATTGGCCACCACCGCGCGCCAGGATTTGGCGGCCTTGTAGGAGCTGCTCACGACTCCGATGAATGGCGTCATCTCCGAGATCATGGAGTGCAGCACCTCGCTGCCCACCGCGCTCACCACGTCGGAGATGTCATGCAGGTTGGTGGCGATCTTGACGAACTCAATGGCGTTGGAGCGCAGGTCGCCGACCTGCGAGATGGCCGAAGCGGTCTTCGCGCCGGACTTGATGCCGCTCACCAGGCTGCTCGTCGAAGTGCCCAGCGAAGTTGCGTCCGAGATCGCGTTCTTGAGCGTTTTTTCCTTGGCATGCTTGGCGAAGGTGAGATGGGTTCCGGTGAACATCTCCTTGAAGTTGTCTTTGCGCGCGCGGGCGACCACGCCCATCGCCTTGAAGTCCGCACTGCCGAGCTTGGTTGTCGCCATCGCATGCTCCTTTGCCGCGAGTTTTCCTGAGGGTACTCAGGATACTACGGCTGCGCGCTCGGGCGGTGGGTTCCCGCCCTTCGCTGCGCGAAGGATGGGGCAACAACCTTCGTGGGGCGTTTTACATCAGCTTGCGGCGCACTAAATCGAGGGCCTGTTGCGCGGCCCAGGCGCGCACGCGCTCGCGGTCCCCGCGAAAGGTGCGTTCGACGACGTCAGTCTTCTGCGCGTCGGCGATGGCGAAGTGGACGAGGCCGACGGGTTTGGATTCCGTGGCGCCGGTGGGGCCGGCGATGCCGGTCACTCCCAGTCCAAGGGTTGCGCCGGTGCGCTGGCGAATGCCTTCGGCGAGGCCGCGGGCCACCTGCTCGCTGACGGCTCCGTGCTGCGCGATGAGCTCGGCGGGCACGCCGGCAAAGGCGGTCTTGAGCGAGTCAGAGTAAACGACGGCGCCGCCTAGAAAGGAGCGCGAGCTGCCGGGGACGGAAGTGATGCGCTCGGCGACCATGCCGCCGGTACAGCTCTCGGCCACGGCCAGTGTGGCCTGGCGCAGGCCCAGGCAGTAGAGAACGATCTGCTCGAGAGATTCGCCTTCCGAGGAGTAGAGCCATTCTTCGAGAACTTCTTCGAGCTTGCCGGCGAGCTCATTGACACGCGCCTGCGCGGCTTCGAGCGTGGGCTTGGAGCACTCGAGCGTGAACTGGATGTCGCCGGTGTGGGCGAGGATGGTGGTTTCGACGTCTGTGAATTGCGTGTAGACGGGCGCAGCCAGCTTGTCGGCCTGCGATTCGGCGATCATGGCGGCTTTGAGCGTGCGCGTGGCGATGTGGCGCGGCGGAGCGAGATCGCGCAGGCGGGGAAGGCACTCCGTGTCGAAGAGCGCTTTGCACTCGTGGGGCGGGCCGGGGATGAGAAAAATGAGCTTGCGGAAGCCGGAGAAGGTGGTGTCGAGGAATTGTCCCGGCGCGCTGCCATTGGCATTGGGGAGGAGTGTTGCGCCCTCGAGCACGTCGGCCTGCTTGAGGTTGTTGGACGGGATGGTGATGCGCCAACTGGCAGCGCGGGCGTGCAGCGCGGCCACTTGCGTGGCGTCGCGGCGCAGCGTGAGCGAGAGCGACTCGGCGACGGCTTCGCGGGTGAGGTCGTCTTCCGTGGGGCCGAGGCCGCCCATGAGGATGACGATGTCCACGCGGCCGAGAGCGGAACGGATGGCGTTGACGAGATCCTTGCGGCGGTCGCCGACGATGGTTTTGAAGGCGACGGTGACCCCGATGGAGTTGAGTTTTTCGGTGAGGTAGAGGGAGTTGGTGTCCTGACGGTGCGGGGTGAGCATCTCAGAACCGACGGCGATGATTTCAGACTTCATGGGCAGTGGTCAGGGATCAGAGATCGGGGGTCAGGGATCAGCCAGCCGCGGCCCGCCGCATCATCGACCTCCTCCATTATTTCTTATCGGAGCCGGGAGACGATCTCCAGCCGGCAGCCGTCGTGCCACGGTTGGGGAGCCGACTCCGATTCTCGCGCTTTTGGAAGGGAGCATCCGCACCCGCTGCAAAGAACGCTGCGCACGCTCGTGCAGTGATTTGCCTCCTGCGAAAATGCCTGTTGAGGTCTGCAGGCAGCGCACGCCATGCGTTGCAGACGGGCAACGTCAACGCAAGGTGCAAATATTGAGGAGCTTGCGTAAATCCTCTATTGAAATAATTTTCCACTTGACAGCGATAGAGTGAACCCTTCATTTTATTGGCCGACGTCCAGACCCGGGAAAGCGCGTGCTGCGTTTTTCCACCCGGGTCACGTCTCGCACTCAGCCTGAAGACCCGAAAGACCCCTGAGTGGGTTTCCCCAACGGATGTCAACAGGAGGACTTCCTACATGTCCAAGAAGCATTTCACGAAGAGAGCACCGGTGTGCCTTTTCGGCGCCGTCGCAGCAGTGTTCCTGCTGTCGCCGGCGGCGCCGCGCGCTCAGACGCAGACGAATGGCTCGCTGAGCATCAACACATCGAACCCGAGCGACTGGATTATCAGCAATGGCGCGTTGACCATCGATTACAACAGCAACTCCGGCGCCATCTGGAGCGTGGTGCCTGCGGGCTCCAATGACCAGCTCATCGATTTCGATCCCGGCGAGTCGGTGGTGAACGGAAGCGTGTTCGACGCCGCGGACGGAGAGAGCGCAGTGGGCGGCACACCGCTGCCCGCGACCTGGAGCGGGCCCACGGGCCCGGAGGGCCGAAACGGCCCGTGGGTTGGCTCAACACCTCCGAACCCCAACGCCACGTGGCCTGCCTACAACGAGCCCAAAGGTTTCTATATGGATCTCTCCGGGTTCAGCGGCGGCACCAATGTTCCCGGCTACCAGCTTGCCGCGAGCTATCTGGACTTCTGGGTTACCACCACGGCGGTGAACAACTTCATTTACGCGCAGCACTTCATCGTGACCCCGAACGACCCGGGAATCCACATCTACTTCAGCGTCAGCCGCCCGAGCAGCTACGCGGGCAGTTCCTCCATCGGGCAGGTGCAGTGGATCTTTCGCGACGACACCGGCCTGTTCACCAATCTCTACAATGTGAACGCCGACCTGAGCATGAGTCACCCGGTGATTACGCCCTTGCCTTCGGTGGACGATTGTTTTTCCTCCGATGACGGGCGCAACGTGCAGGACACCACAGGGCGCGACACCATCGATCTGCATCCGCAGGTGGGAGTGACCAATGCCTTCTCGCCGTATACGGATTTTTCGCCGGGCGCGAACGTCGCCATTCCGGAGGGTTTCCATCGGCATTTCTGCGTGAAGTACGATTACTCAAGCTACGAGTACATTCACCCGGCCCACGGGGTATTCGGCAGCAAATACGGCCTCTGGGTTGTGTTCACGCCGGGGCACGACACCTTCATCGGCGGCCCGGAAAAGCAGAACCTCGATTTCACGGGCGGCATTCTGACCATTGAGCCGCTTTCCGATCACTACATGACGGGCGGCCTCACCGTAACCAGCGCGCCCAACCCCGGGAATACGCAATACGTCTCCGGCACCACGCTCACCAACCGCATCTTCGGTCCGTTTTATGTGCGGATCAATAAATTCGGAGGCGATATCCGGACCCCGGACGATATGTACGAAGATGCTGTAACTGCGGGCACCGCGCATAGCTGCTTCAACTACGACCCGGTGAGGAAAAACTTCTTCCGCAGTTCTTCCGGATCGTGCGGAGACACGCGAGCTTCGGACGATCAAACCGACGGGGGATTCTCCGACATGCCCTTCGAGAATCTATATGACAACGAGGCCGAACTTCAGTCTTCCGGCTTTGTTCCCTTCGATACGCGCGGCGATGTCAATGTCGATGTGAGGCGTGTCGAGGGCGCGCCCAAGACAGCGTGGGCGGTACTGAGCCAGAACGGCGAGAATCAGATCGTCAGCGCGAAAAGCTACCAATACGTGATGGACATCAGCCGCACCGGGCAGGGAACATTTCACGACGTTGTTCCGGGGACTTATCGGCTTTCGGTGTTCGACCTGGGTAAGTTCGGCGAGTATCGCGATGACAACGTGGTTGTGAACGGCAATCAGGCCACGGTGGTTCCGACGTTCACCTTCCAGCCAGAGGATTTCGGCAGGACCCTCTGGACGATCGGAACGCCCGACCGGTCATCGCACGAATTCCTGCACGGACACGATACGTACAATCCGCCTTTTGGTTACGAGGATCAGCCGTACGGTTTCGACGACCGCGAGTACTGGGGCAACTGGAATTACTGGGCCGATTTCGCCTCGACCAACGGCGCGGTGATCTACAACGCCACCAGCGGACCCGACGGCCCGGCGACCAACAATCCCGATGCGTGGAACTACGCGCACTGCGGCACGTTCGATCCCGGAATCTACGGCGGCGCGTACGTGGCGAGCGACGACTCGACCGACGGCTACATGTACGAGATTCCGTCCTACGTGAGCACGCTCAGCGGCGCAAGCGGCACCAATGGCGTGACGACCAGGACGCCCCCGTGGCAAATTCATTTCACCACCGGATCCACTTCGGGCTACAGCTACGTGGTTCTGACGCAGGGACTGGCGGCGACCCAAGCAGGCGAGACGATCAGCCTCAATGGCAACGCGCTCACTTACACGCCCGCTTCGACCTACAACAGCGACGCTTATGAGCGCTCGGGTTTGAGCGGTTATTACGAGTGGGTGGCGTATCAGTGGCCGGTTGCGGACCTGAACCCTCCCGGCAAGGACAATGTGATCACGATCCAGGTTTCGTCTCCGGGGAGTTGCAACATGGACGATGCGCTGCGCTTCGAGTTGTCGGCCAACGGCGCGCAGCCTTCCGTGACGGGTTGGAACGATTACACATTTGTGACTGCGGCTACAACCGCGCCGGCTGACGATACCGTGCCTAATCCGTAACCAGACCTGCGATTCGCAAAATGCGCCGGGCGGCTTCGATGAGTGTTGCGGAGCCGCCCGGCGAAGCGGAAAGGTTTTTCTTAGAACAGGTCTTCAAAAGAGATCGAGGCCCTCGACGCCGAGATCGACCTCGAAGACGGCGTCGTGCGTGGCGAGGATGGTTGTGCCCAGCGGCGAAAATGCGACGCCGACGAGGTTGGGTCCGGCGACGGCGAGAGAAGCTTTGCCAGCGGGCGTGATGCGCACCAGGCCGCGCAAACCATGCAGGCAGGCGACCACGTAAAGATCGCCATCTTTGGCTAGCGCCAGGCCCTGCGGGCGGCCGAGACCGCGGAACCAGGGGCGCGTATCGCCGTTGGGCGCGATGGCCCAGACGGCCTCATTCGAAGAGAGCGTAGGCCCGGTGACGAAGAGCGTGCCTTGGGCGTTGATGGTCAGGTGATAGGCGGCCACTGAGGGTTCGAGCGTGGCGTGGACGAAGATCTGGCGCTGGGGATTGATCTTGAAGATGGTGCCGCTCCGGTCGCCGACGTAGAGATTGCCGGCGGAGTCAAAGACGGCGCCGGTAGCCACACCCATGCCTTCGGCGTAGACGGTGTGCTCGCCGGCGGCGTCGACGCGGTAGACGTTGCCTTCAGCGCGCGAGGTGACGTAGAGGTCGCCATCGGGTGAGAAGGCGAGGCCGGTGGCGTTGAGAATGCCGGTTACGAAGGGAGTGCCGCGGCCATCGGGACTCACGCGGACGATGGAGACCGGCGTCTGCTTGCCGCGCTGGCCGGAGATGGTGGCATAGATCATGCCGGAGCGGCTGACCGCCGGGTTGGTGACGGGATGCAGACCGTCATTGAGCTGGTGCGCGATGCGGATGGGCACGGTGTTGCCGGCGCCGGCGGGGCTGCGCACTTCAATGAGGCCGGTAGTTGCGTTTTCCGGAATGCGGAAGGCGAGGCGCGCGGGGCGGCTCATGAGGATGTGCGCGGAATCGCCATCGACGAGCACGGCAGGCGGACCGAAGGCATGCGGACCCAGGTTTGCGCCCACCAGCTCGACCTCGCCCAATGGCAGAGCCGCGGAAGGAACCACCTCATCGATGCGCGGCACGGGCACGGCTGCGGGCGTATTTTGTGCGGGCGTACGAGCCATTCAGGGGTCCTTCAATACCACAAGCGCACGAGCGACGCTATACCCAAAGCATACAGCCCGGCAGCCACATCGTCGAAGACGATGCCCCATCCTGCGGGAAGCTGCTCCAGTTGCCGCGCAGGCGGTGGTTTGAGGATATCGAAGAGGCGAAATAGCACGAGCGCGATGAGCGCGTGGGCCCAGTTGGCGGGGCAGAAGAGCAAAGCGATCCACTGGCCGATGACTTCATCGATGACAACGAAGCCGGGGTCTTCAATGCCCGACTCGCGCGCGGCGATGGTGGATGCAGGAATGCCGAGGACGAGCGCGAGCGCGATGCCGATGCAGAGCGCGGCGACGAGCGCGTGCGGCGCCAGATGCACGGCGCGCGCGGCGATGGCCCAGAGAATCACAGCGGCGATCGAGGCCCAGGTGCCGGGACCGGGCTTGAGGCGTCCGATGCCGAAGACCGTGGCGACGGCAAAGGCCCAGCCCTTCGGGCCGTTCTCGTTTTGGACAGAAGAATGAGTGGAACTCTCAGTCGTCATGCCGGCCTTTGTCGCGCTGCGCGCCGGAGCTGCCGAGATCTTCGAGGACTTCGGGGTCGAGGACGGGCGAACTGATCTTGTAGGCGCCGGTGGCCCATTTGCCGAGGTCGATCTTGCGGCAGCGGTCGCTGCAGAAGGGAAAGTCCTCATCTTTGGGCTGGACGAGCTGGCCGCAGGAGGGACAACGGAAGAGCCTGGCGGATTTTTTCTTTGCGGGCATCGAGAGCAGACCCCGAGCAAGACCCAGTTTATCGCGCACGCTGCAGACGAGGCGCACCTGGCGTGAGCAGCTTAGCAGACCTCCATCGCTCTCCGGGCCTGAAGGCCACAACCATTTTGTGGGCCTTTCCGGCACGGCTGAAGCCGTGCCCTCGCACTTCGCGCCTCTTCCGGTGGTTTTTCACCAAACCCTAAGACCATGTCTCTTCAAAGCACGCGCGAATTGACTTGCTGAGCGCTCGTCAAGGCTTGAGGAACGGCGAGGGGCCGATCCACTTGAGCTCATAGCGGTCCATGAATTCCGCCGTCTGCGCGAGCTTTGGATCGGACGCGCTGTCCATGAAGAACTTTTCCATCATGCCCGCAGGCGTGAAGGCGATGAGCAAACGGCTTTGGGGAACGGCTGAGGAGAAGGTGTGCGGGATGCGGCGCGGGCCGAGGACGGATTCACCGGCGCCGAGTGCGAGGCGCTGATCGCCGACCTGAAAGGCGACTTTGCCTTCCATCACGTAGAACCACTCGTCCTGATAAAGGTGCAAGTGGAGCGGCGGTCCGCCGGGCACGAGGTGACTGTGCTCGATGACGAACAGATTGCCGCCCGTGTCGGTGGTGAGTACTTTGAAGGCGAGGGAGTCAAAGCCTCTGGTGCGTGGAGCGCCGAGGCGATCCTGGCCCCAGCCGACGACGTGGAGGTCAAGCGGCGTGGAAGGTGATTGTGCGAATGCCGGCTGGGCGTCCCACCCTAGCGGCAAAGACAAAGATGCCGCGAGGGTGGGGCACCCGACAGCGGCGGATTTGAGAAAACTGCGGTGTGGAAGGGGCATGGAGGCCATCATAGCGCGAAGCGTTGCTGCCGCTGTCAGCTCAGATGAGAAACGAACCGGCTGAGCTCATGGAGCCACGACTGCCAATCAGCCAAGACCGCCTGCTCGCCAATCTTGCCCGCGGCCCCTTTGAGGGCTTCTGCAGCAAGATTCTGAATCAGGCGAATGCTCTTTCTCAGAACCGATTGGTCAGGATTTCGCTTTTGCAGCTCGCTCTTGGCGGAGTCGAGCTCAGTTTCGAACCGCGACGCCTCCGGAGCAGGAAGTGGCAATTCGGCGCGGCGATCCGTCATGCGTTCGAGGACAGCTAGTAAAGCGGCGTTGTCGTTGAGGGTTTGGTGAAAATCCACCTTTGACTCTCCGCTCGCCTGCACAAATCCCGTGACGGGCGCGTTGAAGACGTTTTGCGTCGCGCCTGCCGAAAGCATCGCTGGAATGAGCTTGCCGACGAACAGGCTCTCGAGGTAATTCTTTTCGATCTGGAGCCGTTCTGTTTCCTTATCACGAAGAGCGAGCTGCGCCTGGTAGACCTGCATGGCGTCGGTTTTGATCTTTTCGGCCGTTTGCGAGTCGGTTTTGCCTACGCTAATGGAAATGCGCGCGCCGCCTCCGGTCTCCTCAATCGATTTGAGGCGGATGTTGTTGTCCGGGTGGATCGAGGCAAGGTGCTGCAGCAATGCAGGAAGCGTATTGAGCTCGAATGTGGAAACACCGCCCTGATAGAAAAGCTCAATGCAGGTTTGTTCGGAATAGAGACGCTCAAATTCCCCAGGAGCATAGTAAGTAGGGGCGCTTGCGTCTTCGCCCCAGAAAGCGCATTCACAACGAATGCCCTTAATTGACCATCCCCCTCGCTGGGATTCCCACAATCGAATCTCGGTCACGTTGGCATCATCGAGAACCGCCCACTGCAGGGTCGCAGAGCGCAAGTCAGCGCCGAAGAGATTTGCGCTGCTGAGATTCGCACGATAAAGGCTTGCCTCGGAAAGGTCGGCCCCACAAAGATTGGTCTGCACAAGACTTGCATCGTGCAACTTTGATTGCCGCAAATCAACTCCAGAGAGGTCTGCGCCAAACAATCTTGCCCCGCTCAGGTTGGCCCCGAATAGATCGGCTTTCGAGAGATTTGCCCTGGTCAGATCGACTGCAACCAGGTTCGCTGAAGTCATTTCTGCATTGTGGAGGTCGGCAAGACTCAAATCCGAGTCCCGCAGATCCGCTCCGCGCAGCTTGGTGCGGCTGAGATCAGCCCCGCTGAGGCCAACGTCTTTGAGATTCGCCTGGCGCAAGGTACGCCATGCAAGAGAAGCGCGGCTCAGGTCGATATCCAGATCGGGATTCTGGTCTCGCCACGTATTCCACGACTCAGCCCCGTCACGGATCTTGGCAAGATGTTCGGGGTTTGCCATGGAGGAAGGATAGCGACAATTCCCCAGCCTAGAAAGAAAAATATGGCGCCGTAGACTACCTCAAAGCGGCGAGAGGATGTGCGCGACGAGGTCGTAGTCGTGAGCCTCGGTGATCTGGGCGTGGTAGAAGCGGCCGGACCGCAGGGATTCGAGGGCGCCGAAGTCGTTGATGAAGACCTTGCCGTCGATCTCGGGCGCGTGGAGCTCCGTGCGGCCTTCCCAGAGGAGCGGGGTTTCGGCGCTCTCGCCTTCGGCGAGCAGCGTGACTTCGCGGCCGATCCAGTCTTGCTTGGCGCGGCGCGAGATGGATTGCTGCCTCTTCATGAGGCGGCGCCTGCGCGCTTCGATGGTGCGCTTCGGAAGCTGCCCGTCGAGCGCGTAGGCCGCCGAGCCTTCTTCGTGCGAATAGTTGAAGACACCGAGCCAATCGAACTTTGCTTCGCCGATGAACTGCTCCAAAAGTTCAAAGTCGCGGATCGACTCGCCGGGGAAGCCGACGATGAAGCTGGTGCGCAGAGCGATGCCGGGCACGGCGGCGCGAACCTTTTCGAGAGTCTTTAGAAAAATCTCCGCGCCGGCGCCGCGCTTCATGCGCTTCAACACATCGGGCGAGGCGTGCTGCAGGGGCAGATCGAGATATTTGCAGATGTTCGCGTGGCGCGCGACAGTGTCGAGCAGACGGCCGGTGATGCGGTTGGGATAGGCGTAAAGAAAACGCAGCCAGCGCAGATCTGGAATGCGGGCGAGCGCGTCGAGGAGTTGCGCGAGGCCGTCCTTGAGGCCGAGGTCTTCGCCGTAGCAGGTGGTGTCCTGGCCGATAAGCGTGATCTCGCGCACGCCGCGGGCAACGAGCTGCTCGGCTTCCGCCACGATGGACTCGAAGCGGCGCGAGCGGAATTTTCCGCGCAGATTGGGAATGATGCAGAAGCTGCAGGGGTGGTCGCAGCCTTCGGCGATTTTGATGTAGGCCGAAGCACGCGGCGTGGAAAGGAGCCGCGGGGTGTTCTCGTCGTAAAGATAGGTGGGCAGCAAGTGGGATGCGCCAGCCCAGTGGTCGCGGCGGAAGCGGCCCTGGCGCTCGCGGCGGTCGCCTTCGGAGCGGGAGGTTGAGATGGGGGCTAGCACCCTTTCCGGGTTTTCACCGGTCCCCAAATGCGGGGGTCCTCCACCCCACGGACGAAGACCTGTCCGTGGAGACCCCGAACCGGCGGCGCCCAGGATCAAGTTTTGATGTGGACTGCCTGCGAATTTGTGCGTGCCGGCGAGGGATTCTTTGCCGGCGCGTGTGTCGGCTTGGACCGTTGTGATGATGTTGAATGGAGACGGCGTCGATGCTTTCTCTGGTTCGAAAATCGGGGCCGGGGGCACGCCGGATTCGATGCCGGCGGCTGCGAGAATCGATTCGAGCTCGCCGGTGCCGAGGACGGCGTCGACTTCAGGGATATTTTTCTGGATCTCGTCGCGGTAGCGCTCGACCAGACAACCGGCAACGATGAGCTTGCGCGCGCGGCCCTCGCTCTTGTGACGGGCCATTTCGAGGATGGTGTCGACGGACTCCTGCTTGGCCACGTCAATGAAGCTGCAGGTGTTGACGACGAGGATCTCGGCCTCCTCGAGACGGGCGGTGAGCCGCGCCCCCGCGCGATCGAGCAGGCCCATCATAACTTCCGAATCGACCAGGTTCTTCGGGCAGCCAAGGGAGACAAAGCCGACGACGGGCTTTGCGGTTGGTGTGGCTGCGGCGACTGCAGCCGGCGCGGGTTTTTCCTGCGTTATGCTCACATCTTGATTGTACCGGGGAGGAAATGCGAGGACCAAGGGCCAAGGGAACGAGGGAGCGGGGGAACGGGAGAGCGACGCGAAACTATGAGAGAAGGCGGTGTAAGGCGATGATTGCACGGCATTGGCGGGGATGGACGAGGGCTGAGAACGCGGATGGATATGAGGCGTTTCTCAAACGGAAGGTTTTGCCGGGCCTCAGGGCGATCGAGGGATACAGGGACACAACCATTCTGCGCCGTGACGGCGCGGAGGAATGCGAGTTTGTGGTGATTAGTCTTTTCGATTCGCTGGAGGCGGTGAAGCGGTTCGCGGGCGAAGATTACACCACGCCGGTGTTCGAGCCGGAGGCGAAGAGATTTTTGAGCCGGATCGAGGAATTCGCCACGCACTATGAGGTGCGGAACTGAACGCTGTGACCGCGCGCAACTAGCTGTCTTTGCGGTAGAGCAGATTGCGCATGGCGTTGCGGCGGGCGGCGGATTGCTCACGGCTGGCGCCCTGCTCGCGGAAGTTGCTTGCCTGTTCTTCCGCTTCAGGCTCACTGCACGCGGGGCAGCGGTTGGCAAAGCCGGGTTTGCCTGGACGGAGTTCGAACTCCTCACCGCAGACGGCGCAGGTTTTGATGGGGAAGGCCATAGAAATATGGTAGCGAAGTTGGGCTGGCGGGTCGAGGCGGCGCGTTTGTATGGCGCGAAACCCGTGCGGCGTTACCGATCCGAAACCCCAAACTGAAGCGAAGTAAGAACTTTGCATTGGATGGGCAATGGCCGTCATTCCCGTGATCGAGGATCGCCGCACAATTGACCGGTCTCTCAGGTTCAGACCGCTAAGGCGCCGCCGGCGAAGAGCGGCTCATGAGATAATCTGCGGGTTCCCTTTCTTCCAGGCTCCCCCGCCTTAGCTGAAGCTTCCATTGCAGTATCAACCGGACGTCTCAAAGGAGCACATTATGTGCGGAATCGTGGGTGTCTTTTCCCGTCGTGAGCCGATTCATGCCACCACGCTGGAGAGAGCGACGCGGTCGCTCTATCATCGCGGACCTGACGGACAGCGGCAGTGGGTATCGGCGGACTGTCGCGTGGGACTGGGGCATGCCCGGTTGAGCATTATCGACCTGATGACCGGCGATCAGCCCATAGCCAGCGAGGATGGACGCACACGAATCGTGGTGAACGGCGAGTTCTACGGGTACGAAGCGATACGCGAGGAACTGCAGCAGCGGGGGCACCGTCTAAAAACGAAATCAGACAGCGAGATCGCTCTTCATCTTTACGAGGATCTTGGCGTACATTGCCTGGAGCATCTGCGTGGCGAGTTCGCGCTGGTGCTCTGGGATGAAAATCGGCGCCGGTTGCTTGTGGCGCGCGACCGTTTCGGCATCAAGCCGCTGTTCTATGCGTGGGTAGATAAGACTCTCTACATCGCTTCCGAAGTGAAGGCGCTGTTTGCCGCGGGCGTGCCGGCACGCTGGGACGAAGAGAGCGTGTATCACTCGATGAGTTACGGCGGACACCAGGTGCGGACGCTCTACGATGGTGTGCTGCAGGTGCCGCCCGGCTACTTCATGGTGGTGACCGACAAGCACCTGCAGTTGAACCAGTACTGGGATTTCAACTATGCGGCGAGCGATCGGACCGCGACCCCGCGCGGTGATGCCGAACATGCGGCAGAGTTCCGGGAGGCGCTCGAAGAATCCGTGCGGATCAGGCTGAGGGCGGATGTACCGGTGGGCGTGTACCTGAGTGGAGGCCTCGACTCCTGCTCGGTGCTGGGATTGGCTGCCCGGCATCATCCCGAGCCCATCAAAGCCTTCACCCTCACATTTGAGGATGCAGCTTACGACGAAGGTCCGATTGCGCGGGAGATGGCGACCAGGGCGGGCGCGGAGTTTTATCCGATTCCGATCGGACAACTGGACCTGGCGGATGCCTTTGCCGATGCCATTGCCCAGGCAGAGACGGCATGCGTGAACGCTCATGGCGTGGCCAAGTTTCTGCTGAGCCGGGCCGTGCGGGACGCGGGCTACAAGGTGGTGCTGACGGGAGAGGGATCGGATGAGATCCTGGGCGGATATCCGCATTTCCGGCGGGACATGCTGCTCTACAACCAGGAAGGCCAGGATACGCAGGCGATTGCCGACCTTTTGCGCTGGCTTGACGATCACAATACGGTGAGCCGCGGACTGCTTCTGCCGGATGGCGAGATTGGCAACCTGGACGCAGTGAAACGCGTGCTGGGTTTTGTGCCGTCATGGATCGAAACGTTTTCGTCGCGCGCAGTGAAGCTGCGGTCCCTGCTGGCCGATTGGTTCCTGCGGAAGTACGGGCATCGCGAAGGCGAATACAACATTTTGGACGATACCGACGTGCTGCGACAGCTGAAAGGGCGCGATGCGGTGCACCAGTCGCTCTATCTCTGGTCGAAAACCGTCATGGCCGGTTACATCCTGACCATGCTGGGGGACCGCATGGAAATGGCGCATTCCATCGAGGGGCGCGTGCCGTTTCTCGATCACAAGCTCGTGGAGCTGATCGCCAGCCAGCCCGTCAACCAGAAGATTCGCGGCATGACGGAGAAGTATGTCTTGCGCGAAGCTGTCAAGGACGTGATTACCGAGACCGTGTATAAGCGGCAAAAGCATCCATTCCTGAGCCCTCCGGCGACTTTGAATCCGGACGACACCTTCCAGACGTTTGTCCAGGACATGCTGCGCGGCGAGACCATGCGGGCAATTCCCTTTTTTAGCCAGAAAGCGGTGATCGCTCTTCTTGACAAGCTGCCGGCAATGGATGTGGGCGCGCGGACGGCGTTTGACCAGATACTGATGTATCTAGTGAGCCTCTGCGTGCTGCAGCAGCGGTTCGGGTTGTCCAGCGAGAGAGTTTCAGCGGTGCATGAGTCAGCGGTGCCGGCGGACTGAACGCGCGGTGCCAGAGTCAGTCAGTGCCGGGTCCTACGCGACGTAATTCCGCCAACTCCGCCAGTTCGGGGCCGGCTGAGGGCGTTTTCGCTCAGAAGGACAGCCGCGCGCCCGACGATTCAGATCGCGGTGCGTCCGCCATCGACGGCGAGCTTGGCGCCATGGATGAAACTGGAGCGCTCGGTGGCCAGGAAGACGATGGCCTCGGCAATCTCATCGGCTGAAGCCGGGCGACGCGCCGGCGCCTGCGAAGCCAGCTGCTCGAGACCTTCGCCCATGGCGTCTGTACCCTCAGTGCGCGTAGGCCCCGGGCTTACTGCGTTTACGCGGACGCCGCGCGGTCCATATTCGGCGGCCCAGGCCTTGGTAAGGAGGTTGATCGCTGCCTTGCTCGCCCCGTAGAGGCTCATGCCCGGCGCGCCGTAGTCGGCGACCATGGTCGACACATTGACGATCGCTCCTTTGCCCCTGCCAGCCATCCGCGGAGCCAACTCCGCCACCAGGAAATAGGGCGCCTTTACATTGAGCGAGAAGACGCGATCGAAATCCTTTTCCGTCATCTCGTGGGTCGCGCCGAAGGGAAAGATCCCCGCATTGTTGACAAGCACGTCCACAGTTCCATTGCCCAGCTCGAGCGCCTTCGTGGCCACGGAGCGGGCGCTGGCCGCGTCGCCGAGATCGGAGGCAATGAAGGCGGCCTGGCCGCCCGCGGCGCGGATTTCGCTGACGGTCTTCTCTCCGCGCTCCGCATTGCGCCCGACAACGAGGACATGGAAGCCAAGCTTGGCCAGTTGATTGGCCGTTGCCCGTCCGATTCCGCTCGTTCCTCCGGTAATTAGTGCAGTGGGGGAGTTGGTTGTCATGGGGAAATCTCCTGGTGAAGGTTCAGGTCACGCGCACTCGCCTCGTGAAAGCCGGTGCGTGCCGGCGGGTCGAGACCTCACCGCCATCGAGAGGCGCGAAGACGGTTTCGCGCCACCACTACACGATGCGCGTACCCAAGCTGAGGATGCGAAAACACAAAGCGGACCGTCAGAAGAATCGACGGTTCTGCCAGTGGTGGCCAAGAGAGTCCGAGGTGCGGCCGACGCGCCATCCGCGGCCCTCTACGACCGTTCCTGATGCCTGGACTGCGTTCGCGAAGGCGAACTCCACCCAGCATGACAGAGGTGGAGAATCGGCCTTTCCGGTGATGCTGGATTCAGATATTGGAGGCTGGGCGCGGTGCTAGAATCAGTCAGTGCCGGGTCCTACGCGACGTAATCCCGCCAACCCCGCCAGGTCCGGAAGGAAGCAACGGTAACGGGCTAGTACGGGCGCAGTAGGTCACCCGGTACTTTTTTGCGCCAGGGTTCAGTGGACAGTGGTCAGGGGTCAGGGGTGGGGAGGCAGTTGCGGGTCCTTCGACTCCCTCCGCTGCGCTCCGGTCGCTCAGGATGACATCGGTTTTCCCGCTGAGGATGACAAGGGGCTTCCCGCTCGGGATGGCAGCCGTTTTTGAAGGAGAGATGCATTGAGTTTGACTGTACGTCCCGTGGTGGGCCGGCGCGCGAAGATCACAGCGCTGGGCACCTACGTTCCTCCCGATGTGCTGACCAACCAAGACCTGGAAAAAATGGTGGAGACCAGCGACCAGTGGATCGTGGAGCGCACGGGCATCCGTGAGCGGCACGTGCTGGCGCAAGGGCTGGGCGTGAGCGACATTTGCACGGAGGCGGCGAAGAAGTGCCTGGCGGCGCGGGGCGTGAAGCCGCAGGAAGTGGAGGCGATCCTGGTGGGCACGGTGACGCCGGACATGATGTTTCCTTCGACGGCGTGCCTGGTCGAGGACAAGATCGGCGCCAAGGGCGCGTGGGGTTTCGACGTGTCGGCGGGATGCTCGGGATTTCTCTTCGCGCTGCAGGCGGGCGCGAAGCTGGTGGAGAGCGGCACGCACACGAAGGTGCTGGTGTGCGGCGCGGACGCGAATACGCGCATGACCGATTACACCGACCGCGCTACCTGCGTGCTGTTTGGCGATGGCGGCGGCGCGGTGTTGCTGGAGCCGTGCGCGGAGGGGGAGATCGGGTTCATCGACGCCGTGAACGAGATCGACGGGTCGGGCGGCGCGAGCCTGAATCTGCCGGCGGGCGGCAGCCTGCATCCGCCTTCGCACGAGACGGTGGAGAAGAAGATGCACTTTATCCACCAGGACGGACCGGCGGTGTTCAAGTTCGCGGTGCGCAAGATGGCCGAAACGACGGTGAAAGTTCTGGAGCGCAATGGCGTGACCGGGGCCGACCTGGCCTGCTTCATTCCGCACCAGGCGAACAAGCGCATTATTACGGCCACGGCGGAGCGGCTGGGGATGGACCCGGAGCGGGTCATTCTCAATATCGAGAAATATGGCAACACTTCGTCGGGCACCATTCCGCTGGCCATGCAGACCGCGCTCGAGGAAGGCAAGCTGAAAAAGGGCGGCCTGGTGCTGCTGGGGGCGATGGGCGCGGGTTTTACGGTGGGAGCGGCGCTGCTCCAGTGGGAGATGTAAGAGAGGCAGCGAGTGAGTGTCCGCTGCGCGGACGTTGGCGAGTTGACGCGAAAAGGGTGGGGTAACCATTCTTCACGCGTTCCCGGAATGGCGCGCGTGTTCATCCGGCGGAAGAGGTTGGCGCGGGGACGATTTGCAGCCGCGGCCGATTGGCATATACTGTGCTCCACTCCGTCTGCGATGCGGGTCGCGAAGAGTGGCCCACGGCCGGAAGGCGAGCTCCAGCGACGAGCCTTTCCGGCGCGGGCAGCGAGCGGATTTTGCGGTGCGGGTTCAGTCGAGCTGGTAAGGGGAGGAATCGCCGGCAAGGGAAGGAGCGGAGGCTGATCATGGAAGTGGAGTTCACCGCCAGGCAAGGAAAAGTTTCGCGGGCGTTGCGGTCGCAGGCAGAAGAGGGCATGGAGCGGATCGGCCGGATTCTGGGCAAGGTGGCGCACGCCAGCATCGTGTTCAGCGTGCAGCGTCACCTGCAGCTGGTGGAGCTGACGGTGCAGGCGCGCCTGCAGAAGATTGCCGCGGCGGGTAAGGCGGACACACCGGAGGCCGCGCTGCGGCAGGCGATTGCGCATGCCGAGCACCAGGCGCGGCGCTACCGCGACCGGCGTCTGGTGAGCAAGCGGCTGCCCAAGGAAGAAAAGGTTTTGCTGGCGCCGCCCGTGGTGCGGCCCAAGGCGCGCGTTTCGCCCGTCGAGGATGCCGCGGCCAGGCCGGCCCGCGAAAAGGCGCGCGCTTCGATTGCGGTGCACTCCTTCCCGGCGAATCCGGCGGTGGTGGAACCGCACGTGGTGAAAAACGGTGAAGCGGTTGCGCTGCGGCCGATGACGATTGAGGAAGCCGTGAAAGACGCCGAGTTCCGCGATCGCGATCTGCTCATCTTCCGCAACGCTTCCGGCGACGTGTATGTGCTGCATCGCCGGCGCGACGGGCAGATGGAGCTGGTGGAGATTCCGTAAAGAAAAGAGTCGGCGTCCGCTTCGCAGACGTTCGCGCGTTGGCGGGTTCCCGTGTTGCGTTCGTGCTTTCCCACCCAAAGCGCACAGAGCGCGGTTTGGATTGGACACCCGGCGAGTCAGCGAGTCAGCGGGTTCGCGGGATGCGCATCGCCCAAGAGCAGGTTGCTTGGCTTTTGTGTGGGCTGCACTGCCTCTTTCGTGGGAGCGTTCCTTCTCAGGCACGGAACACAGGCGCTGAGCTGCCTGATTTTGCCGCAAATTGAGGATTAGAAGTACTTAGGTTGCAACCTCTGCCCCGTTTCAGGTGATTTATGCCGGCAGCGGTTTTGCGTAGCATTTCTGTGATGGCAATAGAGTTTCTTAGATCAAGGGGTAATTCCGGAGTCGAACCGAAAAAGAGGAAGGCATCCGGAAATTCAGAAAATGATATGGATGTGAATTTGGCGGCCAACGCCGAAAGCCTTAAACAACGTGAGATTCTCGATGCGCTGCCGGCGCTGGTGTTTCTGGAGCGCGACGGGCGGATCGTCTATGCCAACGCAGAGGCGCGGCAGATGATGGGCCACGCGGAAGAAGAGTGGCTTCCGCGTCCGGTGGAAGATGTTCTGTGGGGACTGATGCCGGGTACGGCGGAGCCGCAGACGCAATTGGCGGGCACGCGGCGCGGCAGTCCGTTTCATGCGACGCTGCCCACGGCCAACGGCCGCCTGCTGGCCGTGGAAGGAACCCACAGTATTACGAATGCAGAACTGCGCGAGTCGGTGATTGTGGCTCATCCCGGCGGGCGAGGGCGCGCGCCAAAAACGCGCCTGATGGAAGACGTGCTCGCCAGCATACCGGAGGCTGTAGCGATTGAGCATGGCGAGCACGTGCTCTATACCAATCCGGCGTTTACGCGGATGTTCGGCTACACGGCGGAAGAGGCCGGCGGCGGAAGCCTGCGCGAGCTGATTGTGCCCGCAGAGCGGTTGAGCGAGCATGAGGCTCTGGCGCAGGGTGTGGATGAGCGGGGACGCGTGACCGTGGAGACGTTGCGCCGGAACAAGGCGGGCGAGACGCTGGAAGTTAATCTGCAGATGGCGCCGCTGCTGGTGGATGGGGCGCGGATGGGCTACGTTTGCACTTTCCGCGATGCGGCCGACTGCCGCGGATCGGAAGAGGAGATGCAGCACCACGCCATGCACGACGCACTAACGGGGCTGCCCAACCGGGCTTTATTTCTCGATCACGTGAATCTGGCATTGAGTCGCAGAGCGCGCCATCCGGAGCGCACCTGCGGAGTGCTTTCGCTGAACCTGGACCGGTTCCGCGAAATCAACGACGCGCTGGGCCACGCAGCCGGCGACGCCCTGCTGGCGGCCGTAGCCGAACGCTTGCGCGATGCACTGCGTCCGGAGGACTCAGCCGCGCGTTTGGGCGGCGACGAGTTTGCCGTGTTGGTGGAAGACATTGCTTCGGCCGGCGATCTTGAAAGTGTGGCGCGACGTTTTCTGCTCGAAATGGCGCGCCCCTTCGAAATCTTCGGGCATCCGGTGCAATCGGCGGCGAGCATCGGCGTGGCGGTTGCGGCAGAGCAGACGGAACCGGATCTGCTCGTGCGCGACGCGTGCCAGGCGATGTACTGCGCGAAACATGCCGGCGGCGGACGCTATGAGTTGTTCGGCGAGCCGGTCGAGGCTCGGGCTGGGGCTCAGACGAGGGCGCGCGCGCAGGAATAGGGTGTAGCATGAGCGCATGACGCCCGTGAAATCCTCGCCCCGGCGGGATTCTTCCAAGAAAAAGACCGTGCACGCATCCCCAAAAGAGCTGGTGATTGTGACTGGAATCTCCGGCTCGGGAAAGGCCTCGGCGCTGAAGGCGTTTGAGGATCTCGGCTTTCACTGCGTGGACAATTTGCCGCTGGAGCTGCTGCCGGATTTTGCCGTGCTGGTGAGCAAATCGGCTGACGTGGAGCGCGCGGCAATCGTGGTGGACGTGCGCGAAGGCCCCACGCTGGACCGGCTGCCGGAGATTCTCAAAGACGTAAGAAGACTGTTGCACACGCGCGTGGTGTTCCTCGACGCGCAAGACGCGGTGCTGGTGCGGCGCTACTCGGAGACGCGTCGGCCGCATCCGCTGGGGCTGCGCGAGACGGTGTCGCGCTCAATCGTGGAAGAGCGGCAACTGCTGGACCCGATTCGCAACGTCGCCGATTCGCTGATCGACACCTCAAACTTCAATGTGCACGAACTGCGCGCGCACATTCAGAGCCGGTTCGGCCAGAGGGACGGAACCATGCAACTGCTGGTGAGCTGCCTGAGTTTCGGATTCAAGAACGGCGTGCCGCTGGATGCGGACATGGTCTTCGACGCGCGCTTCCTGCCCAATCCGCACTTTGTGCCGGAGTTCCGGAAAAAGACCGGGCTTGATCCGAAGGTGGCGGCGTATGTGCGCGGCTTTCCGCAGACGGAGGAGTTTCTGGGCAAAGTGACCGGGCTCATGCTTTACCTGCTGCCGCATTACGTCAAGGAAGGCAAAAGCTATCTGACCGTGGCCTTTGGCTGCACCGGCGGTCAACACCGCAGCGTGATGCTGGCCGAAGAGGTGGGCAAGCGGCTCAAAAAGGCCGGCTACCAGGTGAAGGCGCTGCACCGGGATATGGTGAAGGGGTGAGTAGAGCGGCGAGTTAGTGTCCGCTACGCGGACGTTCGCGAGTTAGCAAGTCAGCGAGTGGACGGGCAGCGGGACGGCAAGCGCCGAGGGGATGGAACAGGGAACAGAAAAGCAACCGCAGATCCGTCTACTCCCTGCAGTGCGCTTCGCCCAGGATGACGAACGGAAAAACCCGCGAACAATTAACGGTGCGCGGCTGCGTGGCGGCGATGTGCGGCGCGGCGGGAGGATTTGGGCTTTGGCGGCGCTGCGGGCGGCGGCGGGGCTGCACCGGGGTTCGCAGGCGCGAGCGAGTCGACTTTCAGCGTATCCAGCCAGCGCGCAAACTCCGCGGGGAAGCTGACCGTGCTTGCCTGGCCGGGTGGCAGCCAGACGAACATCTTGGCCGCCTTGACCTTCCCGAAGAACGGAGGGTTCTCCGCCGGCGCGCCATTCTTCGGCTGCTCCGGGAAGGGCAGAAACCAGAGCGAAGGAATGTAGAGCGCATCGGCGGCGGCGGCCAGGTCCCAGCGGTCATGCGCCAGCAGATGCGCAGGAACCAGATGCGCGCGCGCATCGTTGAAGAGGATGCCGGAGGCATCTTCGAGAGGAGAATCAGCGACCACGCCTGCCAGCTCGCGATGCGCAGCGGCGAATTCGAGAGCGAGATCGGCGCCTAGTCCCCGGCCATCGACGACCAGAGTGCGCGGATCGATATGGCGCGTGCCGGTGAGGTATTCGTAAGCCCACCCCGAATCCTCGAGCCAGCGCTTTTCACTGGGATGGGCGAACTGGCTCTGACCGTAACCGCGATAATCGAAGGCGAAGACGCTTACGCCGGCCGCGTGGAGCTGAGCGAGGTGGTCAACGGCGCTGGAAAGATTGCCGTCTTGATCGTGCAAGTAGAAAACGGTGTAGCGGCTTTCCGGCGTGCCGGGCGAGGCGGGAATCCACCAGCCGCGGAGCCGCGTGATCCCGGACGGCGTGGTGGCAAAGCCGATCGCGTCGAAGACCAGGCCCGCGCTTGCCGGCGTGCGCGTGATGGCGGACGAGGGGTGATAGAGCAACTGCCAGTTTCCCTGCCAGTAAAGCAAACAGAGCGCAAGCCAGACGCAGAGGGCCGCGGCGGCGAGAGATGCGGCGAGAGCGAGAAAGAGCCATCGCCCGGAGACCTGGAGCCGCCGGGCGCTCGTGGATTCTGCGGAAGCTGCATCGCGGGCTCCGCGAACGGCCGATTTTCCGGCGGGGGGAGGGGTTGCTCGCTTGCCGGCGACCACCTGGAGTCTGGGCTTTTTCCTCGACATGGCTGCGGTGCACTTCTATGCTAACCGGCGGCTTTGGATTCGCGAATGAAGGGAGAATTCGGTCGGGCTAGCCCACGGCCTGCACGGTGCCTTTGCCCACGAGTTCTTCGACGCGCTCCACCCAGCCGCGATCGGCAGAGACGCTCATGCCTTCGGGCTCGAGGATGACGGCGAACTCGCCCTTGCGCTCGAGCTGCAGCATGACTTTGCCGGGACCGGGAGCGGCGTCTGCGGCAGATTTGAGCTCGGCGAGCATCTGCTCCGTGGCGCGCTCGAGATTGATGCGGATGCGAATGCCGGAGGGCAGCTTGACCTGCACCTGTTCGAGCGCGGTGACGGAGCTCAAGGTGATCTTCGATGCTTCCTCGTCGCCCATGAGCACGCCGCGGACGAGAACCGGCGATTCGATCTTCAGCTGCTCGCAGAGGCGCTCGTAGTCGCGGTTAAAGCAGATCACTTCCATTTTGCCGGTCGCATCTTCGAGGAAACCCTGTGCGTAAAGCTCCCCGCGTTTGCTCTTTTTCGGAGACGCTGTGCCATGCAACATGCCGGCGACGAGGATTTCGTCGGCGGGGTCGGAGTCGCGGCCCCAGCGGCGCTCCGGCGCCTTGCGTTCGAGGGCCTCGGCGACGGTGATCACGCCGGTGAGATTGCGCAGTTTTTCGGCGTACTTGTCGAGAGGATGACCGGAGACGAAGAAGCCGAGGACCTCTTTTTCATTGGCGAGGCGCTCGCTCTCTTCCCAGTCGGGCGCATTGGGCAGATCGTCGGAGTGAGCACCGTTGCGGCCGTGTGCGGGCGTCTCGTCAAAGAGGCCGAAGAGGCCGGTCTGTCCCTGCGCCGCGTCTTTCTGCGCCTTCTGCGCGCGCTCCATGGCCTTGTCGACAGCGGCAAAGAGGCGGCCGCGCGTGCCCAGCGAGTCCAGCGCGCCGGCCTTGATGAGCGACTGGATGACGCGCGAGTTCATCAACCGCAGATCGACCTTCTCGCAAAACTCCCAGAAGCTCTTGAAGCAGCCGCCGGCTTCTTCGCGCGCTTTCTTGATGGACTCGATGGCGTTGCCGCCGACGTTCTTGACCGCGGCCAGGCCGAAGCGGATGGATTCGCCTTCCAGCGTGATGTGCGGCGTGAACTGCGCGCCGGAGATCTGCACGTCCGGCGGCTCGACGCGAATGCCCATCTCGCGGCACTCGCCGATGTACTTGACCACGGAGTCGGGCTTCGAGGTTTCTGACGTGAGCAGCGCAGCCATGAACTCGACCGGGTAATGGGTTTTGAGATAGGCGGTGTGGTAGGCCACCTGCGCGTAGGCGGCGGAATGCGACTTGTTGAAACCGTAGCCTGAGAACTTGGCCATCTGCTCGAAGATCTCTTCGACGGCAGCGCGGGGATGGCCGTTGGCCGCGGCGCCGGAGAGGAATCGCTCCCGCTGCTCGGCCATGGCCTTGGGGTCTTTCTTTCCCATGGCGCGGCGCAGCAGATCGGCCTCGCCTAGCGAGTAACTGGCGAGCACGTTGGCAATGCGCATCACCTGTTCCTGGTAGACGATTACGCCGAGCGAGTCCTTGAGGATGCCTTCGAGGGCGGGGAGCAGATACTCCACCTTGCGGCGCCCCCACTTGCGCTCGATGAAGTCGTCGATCATGTCCATGGGACCGGGCCGGTAGAGCGCGTTCAACTGGGTGAGCTCTTCCACGGTGTCGGGCTTGTAGCGGCGCAGCACGTCGCGCATGCCCGGCGACTCAAACTGGAAGACGCCGGAGGTGAGCGCGGTGTGGAAGACCTTGCGGAAGGTTTCGGGATCGTCGAGCGGGAGGGCTTCGATGTCGAGTTTTTCTCCGCGCGTTTGTTCGATGAGAGCGATGCAATCGTCGATGACGGTGAGCGTGGCCAGGCCCAGGAAATCCATCTTGAGCAGGCCCATCTTCTCCACCGACTTCATATCATAGGCGGTGACGATTTCGTCGTTCTTGGTGCGGTTGAGGGGAACCAGCTCCATGAGCGGGCGCGGCGCGATGACGACGGCGGAGGCGTGCACGCCGGATCCGCGGACCAGGCCTTCGAGCTTGCGCGCCGTATCGATGAGCTCGCGGACCGTTGTGTCGCTGTCGTAGGCCTTGCGCAGCTCGGGTGATTCCTCGAGAGCGCGTTCGAGGGTCATGCCCACGGTGGCGGGGACGAGCTTGGCGATGCGGTCCACGTCGCCGTAGGGCATGTCGAGGGCGCGGCCGCAGTCCTTGATGGAGGCTTTGGCGGCCATGGTGTTGAAGGTGATGATCTGCGCAACCTGGTCGCGGCCATATTTGCGGGTGACGTAATCGATGACCTCGCCGCGGCGGTTCATGCAGAAGTCCACGTCCACGTCGGGCATGGTGACGCGCTCGGGGTTGAGGAAGCGCTCGAAGAGCAGGACGTTCTGCATGGGATCGATGTTGGTGATCTCCATGGCGTAGGCGACCAGCGAGCCGGTAGCCGAGCCGCGCCCCGGGCCAACGGAGATGCCGTGGTCGCGCGCGAATTTGATGAAGTCCCAGACGATGAGGAAGTAGCCGGAGTACTTCATCTGCTTGATGATGGAGATTTCGTATTCGAGACGGGACTGGTACTCATCGGGCGTCGACCGGCGAACACCGCGCAGCTCGAGCTGGCGGACTGACGTGTCGAGGCGTTTTTTCAGGCCCTCGCGGCACACCTGTTCGAAGTAACTGTCGATGGTGTGGCCATCCGGGACGGCGAACTCGGGGAAGGGATTGTCGACCTTGCTGAGCTTGAGATTGCAGCGCTCGGCAATCTCCATGGTGCGCGTGATCACATTGGGCGCATCGGGAAAGAGGCGCGCCATCTCGTCGCCGCCTTTGACGAAGAACTGGTCGCTGTCGAAGCGGAAACGCTCTTTGTCGTGCACCTTGGCGCCGGTCTGCACGCAGAGCATCACGTCGTGGGCGTGGGAATCTTCGCCGCAGAGGTAGTGCGAGTCGTTGGTGGCGACGAGAGGGATGCCGAGCTCGCGCTCGAGGCGGAAGAGATCGGCGTGAATCTTCTTTTCCGGCTCCAGCCCCTGGTCCTGGATTTCAAGGAAGAAGTTGCCCTTGCCGAAGATGTCCTGGTATTGGCCGGCGACGGCCGCGGCTTTTGCGAGCCGGTCGGAGTTGTCGGACAACAGGGCTTCGCAGAGCTCGCCGCTCAGGCAGCCGGAGAAGCCGATCAGGCCCTTCGCGTTTTCAGCCAGAAACTTTTTGCTCACGCGCGGCTTGCGATAGAACCCGTGGAGCGAAGCCTCGGAGGTGAGGCGGATGAGGCTGCGATAGCCTTCCTCGTTTTCGGCGAGAACGAGCAGGTGGTTGTACTCATCTTTCGGCGTTTCGGCGCGATGATCCTCGGCCTGGCAGATGTAAAGCTCGCAGCCGAGGATGGGCTTGACACCTTTGTGCTTGGCCGCGTCGAAGAAGTGCACGGCGCCATAGATGTTGCCGTGATCGGTCATGGCCACGGACTTCTGGCCGAGCGCGGCAACGCGATCGACGAGCTTGGTCACGTCGCAGGCGCCATCGAGCAGCGAGTACTCGGTGTGCAGGTGGAGATGGGTGAATTCGGCCATGGCCCTGGATCAATTTTAGTCTCGTGCGCGATTCGGAGTTTCGCCCCGCAAATTCCCGGAACGCGTGGAAATCGCGGTACAAAACTGCGAAAGGGCCGAGCCCTCAGGGGCGGGTGGGCAGATGCATTCGAAAGGTTTTGTGCGATAGGAGTAATCTTGTGGGCAAGATTCCCAAACAAGGATCGATTGCAGTAGACCCAATGCAGGAGGTCGAGCCATGCTCAACATCGGTCAAAAAGTGGTGGTGATCACGGAGAAGGGCCTCAGCTACGAAGGCGTGATCCTGGCGCGCGCGGCCGGCGACGGGCAGACCTCGGCTTACAAGATCGGCCTGGAGAGCGGCGGCTATCAACAGCAGGGGCAATGGCACAAGTCCGATGACGTCTTTGTGCCGGAAGCGACGGAAGAAGAAGAGACATACGTTCCGGGCTCGCCGCAGTGAGCAACAGGTCCGGCGGGCGTATTAAAACAGCTTAAAAAGCTGCCCGACCCGTTTCTTTTGTGTATAACCGGGCCTATTTTTCTGTTGCGCAGGCTCACCCGCATCTGTATTTTTCTCCCGGAGGGTTTTCCGATGAACGTACGCAAGATCGCATTCGGCTCCATGTTCGGCCTGGCCATGTTCGCGGCCGGGTTCACGGTTGCGCAAGGCCCAAGGCATCCCAACCTGGAGGCAGCGCAGCGGTTAATTTCGCAGGCTTTTGACAGGATTTCGGCCGCGCAGCAGGCCAACGAGTGGGACATGGACGGCCATGCCGCGCGCGCCAAGGACCTGCTGGACCAGGCAAGCCGCGAGGTGAGAATGGCGGCGGCGGCAGCCAACCACCGCTGATTTCTCTTACCTGGAAAAGTTGACCTGCCCAGGCGCGCAAGCAAACAGGCGGCGTGTACCTGGGTCCCGGATTCGGCGCGGGCTCTGGAAAGAGTCCCGGCCGGATGAGCAGGGAATTTCTGTGCCCAGAAAGGCAGGCGATGGCCCGCTTCCGCGCGTTGGCATGGTTGTCTCTTGGGTGAGTTCGCATATCCGGCGCGCCCAAGCGGCATCGGCTTCGATGTGCGTCCCTTCAGACTCCCGGCCTCGCATGCGTGCGGAAGGAAGTCTGAAGGGCGCTGCCTTTACATAAGTATTCGATCTAGTCTTTAATTTTTCTAATTTTTTCTAATTCGAACTTTATGCATTCACTGCGTCTCCGCGGCATCCGGGATGTCCACAGGTGCAGACCACCTCGGTTCTGCCTGCGATGCCTTCACAGTGGGCGCTGCAGCATTTCGATCCCTCGGCTGGAACACAGGAACACGCGGGGTTCGCGCATTTCTTCGGTTGAGTCATTGTTTCTCCCTTCCGTCCGCTGGATTTTTCCTGGCCCAACGCGGGCATGGCGTGTACGATGCCGCCTTCAGGCGAAAAGGATGGTGACCGCGACGGAGGGGTGTTTATCCGGTAACGGAACGCTTTGATGGACACGTGCAGGGCTGCGCCCTGCGCCCGCGCCGCTGCTTTGCGCATGATTTCGCAGTCCGGCGCTAAGATGGATTTCACCAGCCCAAACAAACCTTAAGGCGGATGGAAAGGGGTGCCTGCTATGGCCGACTTTGACGTGGCATTTCAATGGACCATGCAATTTGAAGATGCATCGATGAGCTGCCAGCAGATTCCCGATGCGACGCCGGCCGGTGTCGCAGGCCCCTGCTTTGCCATCAGCGGCATCAACTCCGGCGCCTTCCCGTCGCAGTTTGCCTCCATCGCCGCACTGCCGCAGAATCAGCGCGCCTCCGCGGTGGAGGCCTTTTACCAGGCGCAGTTCTGGAACACTTGGTTCGCGCAACTGGCGTCTGACGACGTGGCCAAGCGGGTGTTCGACTTCAGCGTAAATGCCGGACCGGGCACGGCGGTGAAGGCGCTGCAGCAGGCGGTGAATGCATCGGGCGGCAATCTGACGGTGGATGGAGGGTGGGGTCCGCTGACCCTGGCGGGCGCGAACGGTGCAAGCCCCGCGGCTCTGGTTTCGGCTTTCATCCAGGCGCGCGTCGCGCACTACGAGGCGATCGCCGCCGCCAATCCGGCCGACGCCGTGTACCTGAAAAGTTGGCTGCAACGAGCGCAGAGCTGAGTTGGAAGCCTTGGCATTGCAAGCACCTAGGTGTTTCCCGGGGCAACATTGCTTGGGCTCACTTTCCTGTTGCCGAAGGTTACCGACTGGTATACTGGAGCTGTGACCACTACCGTCCTCGAATCCATCGCACACGGCAGCGCCACGGGAGATTCCCCCACCCAGAAGCGAGTCTTATTACTGAAACCGCGCGGTTTCTGCGCGGGGGTGGTGCGTGCGATCGACGTGGTGAAAATTGCGCTGGAGACCTTCGGCGCGCCCATTTACGTCCGCCGCGAGATTGTGCATAACCGGTATGTGGTGAATGAGCTTGCGGAAAAAGGCGCCATTTTTGTTCATGAGATCGAAGAAGTGCCCGACGGCCAACGGGTAATTTACTCGGCCCATGGGGTTTCGCCGGCGGTGCGCGAGATGAGCAAGCAGCGTCATCTAAAGGTGATTGACGCGACCTGCCCGCTGGTGACCAAGGTGCACATCGAGGCAGTGAAGTTTGCCAAGCAGGGGTTTTCGCTGGTGCTGATCGGGCATCGCGATCATGACGAGATCGAAGGCACGCTAGGCGAGGCGCCGGAGGTAACGCAGGTGGTTTCGAATGTGGCCGAGGTGGAAAAGCTCGAGGTCCCGGACCCGAACCGCGTGGCCTATCTGACCCAGACGACCCTTTCGCTTGACGAGGCGCGGGATATCATCCATGCGCTCAAGCTCAAGTTTCCGAACATCGTGGGTCCGCACTCGCAGGATATCTGTTACGCGACGGAGAATCGCCAGGTGGCGGTGCGCAACGTGGCGCACAATGCGGGGTTGGTACTGGTTGTGGGTTCCACGAACAGTTCCAATTCCAATCGCCTGGTGGAGGTTTCGCGCAACCTGGGCACGATTGGATACCTGATCGACAACTCCGGCGCCATCGATCCCAAATGGCTGGAAGGCGTGACCACGGTGGCAGTTACGGCCGGCGCCTCGGCTCCGGAAGTGCTGGTGGAAGACGTGGTGAATTACCTGCGCCAAACAGGATTTTCGAGCGTCGAAGAAGTGGAAGTGATGCCGGAAAATGTGCGCTTCGGCCTGCCGGCTGAGATTGTGCAGGCCATCGGAAGCGCCGGCAGCGGCGCCGCGGTTGCCGAATAAGAGCGGAAAGCAGCAGGGGCGCGCGGGCAAGATGAGCGCGCTGAGGACCGGAATCGGGCAGTTGAGCGACGATCCGGATTGGAAACTGAGGCGTTTCGAAACCGCATGAGCTTGAAAGAAGCGAAAACGCAATCCGCGGCGGCAGCGTACGACCGTCCCCGGTTTGGCCGCATGGATGCAAACCTGGCCGACGTAGAAGCGTCGATGGACCGGGCGCGCGATTACCTTCTCGCCCGGCAGCATCCGGATGGCTACTGGTGCGGCGAGCTCGAAGCCGATTCGATGCTGGAGGCCGATTACATCTTTCTGCACACGCTGCTCGAATCAGGCGATCCGGGACGGCTGAAGCGCGCGTGCACGGAGATGATGCGCTACCAGAACGCGGACGGAAGCTGGAGCATCTATCCCGGCGGTCCGGGGAACGTCTCGCTCAGTGTGAAGTGCTATTTTGCAGCCAAGCTGATGGGCGTGAGCCCTGAGGATCCGCGGCTGAAGGTCTGCCGCGAGTGGGTGCTCAAGCACGGCGGCGTGGTGGAGTGCAACACCTTTACCAAAATGTATCTCTGCGCGCTGGGGCAGTACGACTACGACGCCGTGCCGGCGATTCCGCCGGAGATCGTTCTTTTTCCCAACTGGTTTTACTTCAATATCAACGAAATCTCGGCGTGGTCGCGGTCCATTCTGGTGCCGCTTTCCATCATTTACGCAAAGAAGCCGTTCAAGAAGATTCCGCCGGAGCAGGGAATCGACGAGCTGTTCGTGGGCGGGCGCGCCAACTCGGTTTTGCGCCTGCGGTGGGATCGCAAAGCGTGGCTGTCGTGGCGGAATTTTTTCCTGTTTCTCGACCGGCTCATGCACTGGGCGGAGGCGGTGCACATCCGCCCGCTGCGCAGGCTGGCGCTGAAACACGCGGAGAAATGGATGCTTGAGCGGCTGGAGATGAGCGACGGGCTGGGCGCGATCTATCCGGCCATGCTGAACGCGATTCTGGCGCTGCGCTGCCTGGGCTATTCCGAGGACGATCCGCAGGTGATCCGCGCGCGCGACGAGTTCGAGAAGCTGGGTATAGAGCAGGGGCCGACCGCGGAGATGCCGGAGCCGACCTTCCGCATGCAGCCGTGCATGAGCCCGGTGTGGGACACGGCGCAGGCGCTCTTCGTTCTGGGCGAGGCCGGCGTGCCGCGCAACGATGCGCGCATGGTCAAGGCCGCGGACTGGATCCTTTCCAAAGAAGTGCGGCACAAGGGCGATTGGGCCGTCAAGGTGCCCAAGACCGATCCCGGAGGCTGGTACTTCGAGTTCAACAACGAGTTCTATCCCGACACGGACGATACGGGCCAGGTGCTCCTGGCGCTGAGCCGCGTGGATAACCCGCGCGAGCGTTATCAGCACCAGGTTGCGCAGCGGGCCATCGACTGGATCTTCGCCATGCAGTGCAAGAGCGGCGGGTGGGGCAGCTTCGACAAAGACAACCACAAGATGATCTTCCAGTACATCCCGTTTGCTGACCACAACGCCATGCTCGATCCGCCCACGGTGGACATTACAGGAAGAATCCTGGAGATGCTGGCCACGTACGGCTACACGCGCGACGATAAGCGAATCCAGAAGGCGATCCGGTTCATCCTTTGCGAACAGGAGCCGGACGGAAGCTGGTTCGGCCGCTGGGGCGTGAATTATCTTTACGGAACGTTCCTGGTATTGCGCGGGCTGGACGCGATCGGCGTGGACCGGCACGAGCCGCAGATTCAGCAGGCGGCGGAGTGGATTCGCATGGTACAGAACGCGGATGGCGGGTGGGGCGAGACCTGCGGCAGCTACGACGATGCGAACACGCGCGGCGTGGGTGCGAGCACGCCGTCGCAGACCGCGTGGGCGATGCTGGGTTTGCTGGCGGCGGGCGACGACCGCTCCGACTCGATTGCCAAGGGCGTACGCTGGCTATTGACGAGGCAGAGGCCTGATGGCAGCTGGGACGAATCGATTGGCGCCGGAGGCGCGCGCCAGGCGCTGTACACTGGAACTGGTTTTCCCCGCGTGTTTTATCTGGCTTATACCATTTATCGGGATTATTTCCCGCTGCTGGCGCTGACCGGCTATAAGCGGGCAATGGAGAGGCAGCTTCTAGCCTCTGGCTCTTAGCCACCAGCTTTCGTCGTCCAGGTAATTCCGGATTCTCGGGCATTTGCTAGTGGCGAGCAGCTGGAAGCTGTGAGCCAACGGAGGATGTTTTAACGATGGCAGTACCCATCAGCCAGATGTGGACGGTGGCGACCTATGTGCTCAAAAAGCGGCTCAAGGGTGAGAAGCGTTATCCGCTGGTGCTGATGCTGGAGCCGCTTTTCCGCTGCAACCTGGCGTGCGCCGGTTGCGGCAAGGTGCAGTACCCTCCGCACATTTTGAAAAAACAGCTCACCCCGGAAGAGTGCTTTGCCGCTGTCGAAGAGTGCGGCGCGCCAATGGTCTCGATTCCCGGAGGCGAGCCGCTGCTGCACAGGCAGATCGTGGAGATCGTCAACGGCCTGATCGCACGCAAGAAATACATTTACCTGTGCACCAATGCGCTGGAGCTGAAGCGGCGGTTGCCGGAGTTCACGCCGTCGAAGTATCTCACGTTCTCAGTCCATCTCGACGGGCAGCGCGAGCACCACGATTTTTCCGTGTGCCGCGAAGGCGGTTACGACATTGCCGTGGAAGGCATCAGGGAAGCGGTGAAGCGCGGCTTCCGCGTAACCACGAATGCGACCTTCTTCGACGGGACCGATCCCAACGGCGTGCGCGCCTTCTTCGACGAAGTGATGGCCATGGGCGTGGAGGGTATTGTGCTCTCGCCCGGCTACAGCTATGAGAAGGCGCCGGACCAGCATCGCTTCCTGGGCCGCGCGCGCGTGCGCAGGCTTTTCCGCGCCGCGCTCTCAAACCGGAAGAAGAGCTGGAAGTTCAACATGTCGCCCTTGTTTCTCGAGTTCCTGATGGGCGACCGCAAGTACGATTGCACGCCGTGGGGGTCGCCTGCATACAACATCTTCGGCTGGCAGCGGCCGTGCTACCTGCTGCAGGATGGGTACGCGGAATCTTTCAAGGAGCTGCTGGAGACCACGAAGTGGGAAGAGTACGGCGTCGGAAGCGGGAATCCGAAGTGCGCCAATTGCATGGTGAGCTGCGGTTATGAGCCGAGCGCGGTAATCGACGGGTTCGGGTCGCTCAAGGGGTTCTGGGCGATGGTGCGCGGGAGCTTTTCGCAGTATCGCGACCAACATGCGCTGAACCTGCTCAACGAGCCCATGCCGCACGGGGCAGCGCTGGTGCAGATTGCGCGGCCGGCGGAAGCGCTTGAGGAGACGCGCGCATGAGCGCGGAAGTTCTGAAGTACACGCGCGAGCAGATTGAGACGCTCGAGCTGGCGCCGGGGATGGCGCATGAGGAACTGGAAGGTTGGGTTCCGGAGCTGGCCAGCGAGGATGTTCTCAAAGACGCTCTGGAAAAAGCCTTCGACTATCGCGGCGACGTGACCATCACCACGAAATCGGGCGAGAAGATTGAGGCGTACATCTTCAACCGGCAGACGGGCGCCACACTGGCCGAGAGCTGGGTGCAGTACTTTGCGCCGGACGCGGCGGACAAGCGCAAGCTGAGCTACGCGGAGATTGCGCGGCTCGAATTCGGCAAGGACCGCGCCGCGGGCAAGCACTGGGAAGACTGGGTGAAGGCCTACCAGGAGCGCAAGGCCGCGGGCGAGACCGAGATCGGGCTGCATCCGGAGAAGCTGGAGTAGCGTTTTCAGGGATTTGAGATCAGGGATCAGGCCCGATCTATCGATTGACTTATTTAAGTCACGAGCCGATAATCGAGCCATGAAGGGCTCGGCAATCCGCACCTCCATCGATCTTCCGCGCGATCTGCACCGCCGATTGCATGAGGCGGCTGCGCGCAAGGGTTGCTCCGCGCGCAAGCTGATTCTTGTGGGCATTGAACGTGCCGTTGAAGAGAGCAAAGCTGCCCGCCCGAAGCGGCGGCTCAACCTCGATCGTCCGCTTATCCGGCCGGCTGGGCGGCGCATCAGGCTCACGAACGAAGAGATTTATGAGCTCATCGACTTCC
>JASHTS010000075.1 GCA_030040425.1 Acidobacteriaceae bacterium
GTCGCCTCCACAGCCAGCGCCATCGCATGCGGCGTCACAGCTAGCAGTGTAGATGACGAGAGGAGAACAGGAGGGAACAAGGATTAGGGAACAGGGAACAGATCGCCGTAGTAACTTCAGCTAAGAACAACGACAACTCACCTAGAACTGCTAGAACTGGTTGAATAAATGGCATTATAAAAGGCCACGGCTTGTCGGGGTGACTTGAGCCGGGCCGCAAGAAACCGCACAAACATGGGGGCTTTAGCCCCTGAGGGATGTTTCCATCTGGTCTTCGGACCATTGATGCAACCAACTCTAGAAGGAAGAGATGAACGCATCCTTCAAAGATCTCGTGGTTTGACAGCGGTCTATTGAGCTGAGTTTGGCGATTTATAAGCTAGCCAGCTCTTTCCCGGCGTCAGAGCGTTTTGGCCTCGTCCATCAACTCCGGCGAGCCGCCGTCTCGGTCGCCAGCAATATCGTCGAGGGCTATGGCCGGTCGACAACCGGAGAGTATGTGCTTTTTCTCGGTCACGCGCGGGGCTCCATCTTCGAAAATCAAACGCAGCTCGTCATTTCAGAAGGCCTGGGCTACGGAACAAGTCATCTCCGACAAACCGCGAACGACTTTTCGGAAGAGGTAAGCCGCATGTTGGTGGCCATGATGAAGAAGCTCAGAAACTAAGAGCGCCGTCCTTTTTCTGTTCCCTGTTTCCTAGTCCCTGTTCCCTTGCGCGCTCCGTTCGCTGCCTCACTCGTACCTGAGCGCCTCAATCGGATCCAGATTCGACGCCTTCCACGCCGGGTAGATCCCGAACACCAGCCCGATCACGCACGAGACCACGAACGCGACCACCACCCAGACGGCCGAGAGCGCTGCGTGCAGAAACGACACGGCGAAGTGCAGAATCAGCGTGAACAGCGCGCCGGCACACACGCCCAGCAGTCCGCCCACCATGCACAGCGTCACCGCCTCCATGGTGAACTGCAGCAGAATGTCGCTCCGCGTAGCCCCAATCGCCTTGCGCACCCCGATCTCCCGCGTCCGCTCGGTCACGCTCACCAGCATGATGTTCATCACCCCCACGCCGCCCACCATCAGACCCACGCTCGACACCGCCACCATGAAAAGAAACAGTCCGCCCGTAAGCTGGTTCCACAACCGCGTCAGCGAGTCCGGACTGAAAATGGCAAAGTTGTCGTCCTGGTCGTTGCGCAGCTTGCGCCGCACGCGCAGCAGCTCGCGCACCTCTTCGAGCACCAGGTCGCGGTTCACGGGGTTGTCGTACTTCACCACAACCCAGAAATCCAGAATCTCCGGGTGCAGATGGCGAAACGTCTCAAGGGGAAAAAACGCGGAGTTGTCCTGCGTGTTGCGTCCGTTGCCAAAGGGCTGCGGCCGCGGCGCCAGCACCCCGATCACCGTGTAGATCACTCCCTCGCAATCCACATCCTTGCCCAGCGGGTCCTGGTTGGGAAACAGGTCTTCGGCCGCATCGTGTCCCAGCACCACCACCTTCGCGCTGCGCGCCTCTTCGGCGTCGGTCCACAGACGGCCCTCCTGCAACTGCACGTCCGCCGTCTGGTTCACCTCGGAAGTGGCGCCGTTCAGAATCGTGTTCTCGATCTTGTGCGTGCCCGCCTTCATGCTCACGCTGCCCAGCCCGGTCTGGAAGTTCTGGTAGGTCAGCTCCGGATCGACCGCCACCACGTGCGGCAGCGAGCGCATGGCGATCGCGTCGTCGTAGGTCAGCTTCTTGCGGTTCAGCTCTTCTGTCGTCGGCCGCTTGCCGAACGGCTCGAACTGGAAGATCCACAAATCGTTGGTGCCCAGCGTGCTCACGAAGTTGGCAATATTCGAGTTCAGCCCGTTGATCGCCGAAGAGATCAGGATCACCGTCGAGATGCCGATGGTGATGCCCAGGATCGTCAGCCCGGAGCGCAGCTTGTTCTTGCGCAGCGTGTCCAGCGCCAGCTTCACCGCTTCTTTGGCATGTACCAGCTTCATGGCTTCTACAATTCCGCCCGCAGCGCCGCTATCGGATCGAGCGCTGAGGCCTTGTGCGCCGGATAGATCCCGAAGAACAGCCCCACCCCCGCCGCCACCACCAGCGCCACCGGCACCGCCCACAGCGGCACCGCCGAGGGGAAGGCAACCGCCGCGGTAATCAGCTTGGCCGCGGAGATCCCCAGCACCACCCCGATCACCCCTCCCACCAGTGCAACGGTCGCCGATTCGATCACAAATTGCAGCAGTATGTCCTTCCGCCGCGCGCCCAGCGCTTTGCGCACCCCAATCTCCCGCGTCCGCTCGGTCACGCTCACCAGCATGATGTTCATGATCACAATGCCGCCGATCACCAGGGATATGGCCGCAATCGACGCCACCACGGCGCCAAAGCTGTTCAAAATCTTGCCCAGCAGGTCTTTGAACGTCGAGCTCGAATCGATGGTGAACGTGTCCGCGTCGCCCGGCTTCAGGTGCCGCCGCACGCGCATGATCGTCCGCAGCTCGTCCTCCACCGAGTCCATCACCTCGCCGCCTCCGCCCGTGTCCACGTAAATCTGCAGGCTCGCATCCTGGTCGTAGGCGCCGTACTGATGCAGAAACGCCGTCAGCGGAATCGCCACCCAGTTATCCATGCTGTTGCCGAACATCTTCCCCTGCGCCTCGCCCACGCCGATCACGGTGTACGGCTCGCCGTCTACGCGAATCTCCTTGCCCAGCGGATCGCCCACGCCCAGCATGTTGTTCACAATATCGGCGCCCACCAGCGCCACGTGCGCCGCGTGCTCGTCCTCGGCCTCGGTGAACGACCGCCCCAGCTCGATGTTCTGGTTCGAGATCGGCGGCATCGTCCACGTCCAGCCGCGAACCGTCGTGTCTGTGGTCGATTGCGCCCCGTACACCACCTTGCCCGTCGTCGAGCGCTCCGCGCCCACGGAAACGCACGCCCCGCATCCCTCCTCGATTGCCTTGTAATCGTCCACTGTGATGTTCTTCCGCTTCTGGAACTCGAGATACTCCTCGATGGTCATGAACGTCTGCGGCATCTTGCTGATGGTCACCACCGCCGCGCCGTAGGAGTCGATCTTCGAAGTGACGAACTGCTTGGCGCCGTTGGTCAGCGTCACCACCGTGATCACCGACGAAATCGCGATCACCACCCCCAGCAGCGTGAGGATGCTGCGCATCTTGTTCGCCCATAGCGCATCGAGCGCCAGTTTGATTGCCTCGCCGAATTGCATCGTCCTAATCCCGTTTGCGCCGTTCCATCCCTGGGCCAGGCGCACCGCTTCCCGCACGCGCATCGCGGGCACTCAGAAAGCCGTGCCCTTCCCGGCTCGCTTTCCCAGTTTACTGAAACTTCCACGAGCGCGAAGGACATTGGGCCGCGGCCGTCCGGCTCTTCCTGTCCGCTACGCAGTCGCGAGGGCAAAGGTTCCCTCCGCCCGGACCCATCCCCCGGACCAACCTCCCCTCGTTTTTCCCTCAGCACAAACCATTCCGCCGTCGTAGCATGAAGAAACCCTATTTCTTGAGAGCCGTCCCCGGGCCACATCTAAGCAAGCCTTTGATCGGAGGTCCCATGCCTCGCATGAGCCGGTTCCTTCCCGCCCTCTTCGCAGTCACGCTTCTTTCTCCGCACAGCCCCGCCCAGCCGGCCCAGCCGCCCCTGCTGCTGCGCTGTCCGTCCCTCAGCCAGCACCAGATCGCCTTCCGCTACGCTGACGACATCTGGACCGTAAGCCGCGACGGCGGAGCGGCCGAGCGCCTCACCTCCGACGGCCAGGTGGTCGCAGGCCCCGTCTTCTCGCCCGACGGCTCTTCCATCGCCTATTCCGCCCATCTGCGCGGCAACGTGGACGTCTATATCGTCCCAGCCTCGGGCGGCATTCCCCGCCGCATCACCTGGCACCCTGCGGGCAGCCTGGTCGTCGGCTGGTCGCCTGACGGCAAGGATGTGCTCATCGCCAGCGGCCAGGCCAGTTATCGTCACTATCTGCGCCTGTTTCGCGTCCACGCCGATGGCTCGGGAATCCCCGAGCCCCTGCCCTTGCCCGCCGGTTCCAGCGGCTCCTTCTCGCCCGACGGCCAGTCGCTCGCCTATAACCCCATCACCAAGTGGCAGCCTGCATGGAAGCGCTACGTCGGCGGCCAGACCACCCCTGTCTGGATCGTCGATCTCAAGACTCTCGACCTGGTGAAGGTGCCGCGCGACAACTCCAACGACTCCAACCCCGTCTGGGTCGGCTCGCAGGTCTACTTTCTCTCCGATCGTTCCGGCCCCGTCTCCCTCTTCCGCTACGACCTCGCCTCCCGTCAGGTGAGCCCCGTCGTTCCCAACCACAGCTTTGACCTGAAATCCTTCCAGGCCGGTCCCGGCGCGCTGGTCTACGAGCAATTCGGCTCCATCCATCTGGTTGACACCGCCACCGGCTCAGACAAAACCGTCTCCATCCAGGTTCATGGCGAGCTCGCGGATCTCACCCCTCATCTCGCTACGGTTTCTCCCGACGAAATTCAGAATGCCGCGCTCTCGCCCACCGGTGCACGCGCCGTCTTTGAGGCTCACGGAGAAATCTTCACCGTCCCCGCGGAAAAAGGCGATACGCGCAATCTCACCAACACCTCCGGCGCAGCCGAGCGCGACCCTTCCTGGAGCCCCGACGGCAAAACCATCGCCTATTTTTCCGATCGATCCGGGGAATATCAGCTCGAGCTCCACGATCAGACCGGCTTCAAGCCGCCCACGGTCATCGATCTCGGTCCCGATCCCAGCTTCTTCTACAGTCCCACCTGGTCGCCCGACTCCAAACACATTGCTTACTCTGACAAGCACCTGCGCCTCTGGGTCGTCGACGTGCCTTCCGGCAAGCCGGTGCTGGTCGATCACGGCATCTACGGCATCTTTGGCTCCGATTTTGGCGCCGTCTGGTCTCCTGACTCGAAATGGATCGCCTATCAGCGCGATCTCGACAATCAGCTCCGCGGCATCTTTCTCTATTCCATGGACACCCGCAAGTCCACGCAGATCACCGACGGCATGAGCGACGCCACCAATCCCGCCTTCGACCCCAATGGCAAGTATCTTTACTTCATCGCCTCCACTGACGACGGCCCCTCGCGCGCCGGTATCGATCTCTCCACGCTGGACCGCGCCCAGACCACCGCCCCGTATGTCGTAGTCCTGGCCAAAGATGGCGCTTCGCCCATTCCTCCGGAGAGCGACGACGAAAAAGTGAAGGAAGAAGAGAAGAAGACCGAGCCCAAGGCAGCGGACGACAAGAAGGATGCCGCCGGCCAGAAGACCCCGGACAAGGACAAAGCCGCCGCTCCGGACGAGAAAAAACCCGAGGAGCCGGTCAAAGTCACCGTGGATCTCGACGGAATCGGCGACCGCATCCTATCTCTTCCCATCCCGCCGCGCAACTACGCCAATATCCTTACCGGCAAGGCCGGCGTCCTTTATCTGCTCGAAGGCTCACCCCTCGGCCGACCGTCCAGCAACCACGGCTCCTCCAGCATCCGCGCCGTCTGGCGCTTCACCCTGGAAAAGCGCACGCCCGAGTCCATCCTGGACGGCGTCGACGCCTTCACCGTCTCGCAAGACGGCAGCAAGGTGCTTTATTCCCGCAAGACCGCCTGGACTATCGCTTCCGCCGACGATCTCAAGCCGGGAGACAACAACCCCGGCAAGCCCCTCAACATGGGCGGCATGCAAACCACCATCGATCCCCGCGCCGAGTGGAAACAGATGTTCTACGAAACCTGGCGCATCGAGCGCGACTTCCTCTACGATCCCAACACCCACGGCCTCAGCATTCCCAAGATCGAGGCCAGATACTCCCCCTACCTCGACGCCCTGGCCTCGCGCTCCGAATTCACCTATCTCTCCGAGGAGATGCTCAGCGAGATCACCATCGGCCACATATTTGCGGGTGGTCCCGGTGAGCACGACGATGAGCCCCAGACCGGCCTGCTCGGAGCCGACTACAAGATCGAGAACGGCCGCTACCGCATCGCCAAGATACTTGGTGGGCAAAACTGGACCCCCGGCCTGGCCTCGCCGCTCACGCTTCCCGGCGTCTACGTCAAAGAAGGCGAATATCTGCTCGCCGTCAACGGCCGCGATCTCCACTCCAGCGACAATCTCTACCAGTTCTTTGACGGCACCGCAGGCAAACAAACCCTCCTCCACGTCGGCCCCACCCCCGATGGCGCCGGTGCGCGCGACGTCACCGTCATTCCCATCCCCAGCGAGGACGGCCTGCGCAATCTGGACTGGGTCGAATCCAACCGCCGCAAGGTCGATCAGCTTTCCGGCGGCAAAATTGCCTACGTCTATATGCCCAACACCGCCGGCGCAGGCTATACCAATTTCAACCGCTATTTCTACTCCCAGCTCGATAAGCAGGGCCTCGTCTTCGACGAGCGCTGGAACGAGGGCGGCTTTATTGCCGATTACATCGTGGATGTGCTCAAGCGTGCGCCGCTCTCCGGCGCCATCGAGCGGGACGGTAAGCCGCTGCGCGATCCTGCCGGCGCCATCTTCGGCCCCAAAGTGATGCTCATCAACCAGAATTCAGGTTCCGGCGGCGATGCCATGCCCTGGTACTTCCGCAAGGCCGGCGTTGGCAAGCTCGTGGGCACCCGCACCTGGGGCGGGCTGGTCGGCATCGGCGGCTATCCCTCCCTGCTCGATAACGGCTACGTCACCGCACCGCGCTACGCCATTTACGGGCTCGAAGGGAAATGGGAAGTCGAGAACCACGGCATCGCTCCCGATGTGCCCGTCGAGGAGCTGCCCAAGGACTTTGCCGCCGGCCGCGACCGCCAGCTCGAAACCGGCGTGCAACTGGTGCTCGACGAGCTCAAAGACCACCCCGTCCCCACCATCCCCATCCCGCCCTACCCCAATTACCACCAGCACGACGATTTGGGCAAAAACTAGCCCCATTGACTCACCCGTTGCCCATCCTTTCCGCGCTTTGTGCGGAAAGGGTGGGAGCATGCGTTAACTTGCTGACTTGCTGACTTGCCAACCCGCTCCCTCGCTACCTTCCCGTGCTCCCAAACCCCTTCCCCGCCCGCGCCGACTCTTCCAGTGTCTCTACCTCTTGGACCGGACCTGTGAGCACCGCGACAGGCACCATCTGCGCAATCTTTTCTCCGGCCCCAATCTCCACCACCCCATCGCCCAGGTTCGTCATCAGCACCAGAATCTCGCCCCGGTACCCGGCGTCGATCACTCCGCCCGTCGTCGTCACCCCCCGCGCCGCCATCGACGACCGGTCCCGCACCAGCAGTCCCAGCCCCGCGCCCGTCCGCGGATTGCGCGCCTCCACCGCAATCCCCGTCCGCACCTTCACCGTCTCCCGCGCCCCCAGCCGCACTCCCTCGAGCGCAAACAGGTCATAGCCCAGGTCCTCGCCCGGATGCGCCACCACCGGCACCCGCGCGCCCGCCTCCAATTTCTTCACTCTTAACATGAACCTATCGTAGCGGATGGAAACCGCGCCGACCCTCTGCGCCAACTCGCGAACGTCCGCGCCCCAACGTCCCCGGCGACAGGTCTTCGTCGCTGGGGTGGAAGCGGACGCCGACTCGCTGACTCGCTGATTCGCTAAAAATGGCCAGCCCCGGCCGGGCTTTCACCCAACCGGGGCTGTCGTCATCAGCAAGAGAACCTGTAAGCCGAATTCTGTTCAGGGCCGAAACCCTGCTGCGGTCATTCCTCTAGGCGCAGCGTTACCGCTTGCGCTCGTCAGCGACCTACCCGGAGGTTTCAACGTCTTCCGGAACCGTCTTGACGCATCGGGCCGATGCGTGGCCGGTGCCTGGTTCCTTGGCCCCGGCATCCCTCCCTATTTGGTCTTGCTCCGTGTGGGGTTTACCCTGCCGCCGTCATTACTGCCGGCGCGGTGCGCTCTTACCGCACCTTTTCACCCTTACCGGGACTCGTCCATCCAGGCAAACCGGGATCCCCGTGCAACGATTTTTGTTGCATGGGCCGGTATGCCCTTCGGGCGGAGGTCGATACAGAGTATCGAACCCTGGGTGCCCCCGGTCCCTTGCATTTGGGGACCGGGGGAAAATTCAGCCCCGGCGGTATGTTTTCTGTGGCACTTGCCGTCCGTGAGCCTTGAAGCTCACGTCCCGGACGTTATCCGGCACACTGCCCTCTGGAGTTCGGACTTTCCTCTCCCGGCCAACGCGCTTGCGCGCCCCCGGCAGCGACCGCCCGGCCCTCCTGCCAGCCTCCAGTGTAACGCGGTCTTCGTTTTTTCTTTTCGCAAAGTTGCGGCCATCGGCTCCGCACGGACGGCAGGCCCCGCTTGCGCAGAATTAGACCTCAAAGGCGCAAACTGAAGGAGCACACAAAGCTGTTTCCGGCCAGGGACCAGATCGCTGAGTCGCTCAGTCCCGCAGTCCCGTTGTCCCTCACTACCGCAATCTCGGAGAATTCCCCGGTTCAAAATGTCAACCATGTCCCCGGTTCGTACCGGTCCGTACCGTTCTACGTCCTCACAGCCTCGCCGCAGTGTCAGGAATCTCCCGGGTCCGAAATGTCAGACCTGTCCCCGGTCCGTACCACAGACCCCCCCTCCCCCTCCCCCCTTAACGACTCGGTAACCTTTACATAAGTTGAACAATCAAAAATACTTAACATCAACTATCCGCACTCCCGGCCCTGCAAAACTCGTAGAAACCTGTAGAAAACCTGCAAAACCCGAAGACAGATCGCCCGCGCACACCCGCTCCCTTGCTCCCTGACCACCGACCACCGACCACCGACCACCGACCGCCGACCACTGACCACTGATCACTGATCACTGTTCATTGTTCACACCGGAACCGGCTCCGGCAGCGGCGGCTGTGTCTCCGGGCCCGGCGTCGGATTCGGCCGCGGCGGCGAGACCGGTGGCACGGCCGGAGGATTGACAACGGGAGGGCGCGGGCTCTCCACGGATCGGATATGGAACCGGACGCGGCACAACAATTCGCGGGCGTGGCGCTGCATCGGGCGTGGGATGCGACTCGGCGACCTGAGGAGGCCCGAACGCAGGCCCTCGCTCACTCTCCCTTTCCCGTCGCGCACGTCCAACAGATACCGGGGTGAAAGTAAAAATTCAGGGCCAAAAGGGGCCGCAACCTGGTCGCGATGCGCCCTCGCCGGATACAATGAAGCTCTACGCAAAGTGGTACGACGATACCCATTCTTTGAGGGTTTGGAATAAGTGCAGGTGAAGAAGAACCGCCGCCGTGTGCGGCTTGACTGGATTTGCGCGGCAAGCCTGGCGCTGGCAGGTGTCCTTTGGGCATCTCCGGCCATGGCTCAGAACACGGCCACGGAAACATCGCTGAACGTGAGCACCTCGGGTCGCGCCGGCCATACTCTGGCCTCCGCCGCGGTTGCCGTGACCGACGAATACGGACTGCCCGCCGCAGGCGCCGTCAACATTCAGGAAGGCGACCGCATCCTGGCCTCGGTGGCTCTCAACAGCGCCGGGCAGGCTACGGCTCGCTTCTCACTGCCCGGCGGCAGCCACGCACTCACCGCCGTTTATACCGGCGACGCCAGCCATCTCGGCTCCAATTCGCCGGTGGTGGAAGCGCAAGGCATGTCGAGCTCTACGCCCGGCTTTCAGGTGACCGTCGCTCCCGTCACGCCCGCCTCGTTTCCCATGGTTCTCACGCAGGGCCAGTCAGGAACGGCCGAGGTGACCATCACTCCGGTCAATAACGCCGCCCTCACTTCGCCCATGTTTGTCACCCTTTCCTGCTCGGGACTTCCAAATGAGGCCTCCTGCACATTCACTCCGGAGAACGTGGAGATCCTCTCCGACACACCCACGTCCTGCGCCAGCGGCTCGCCCGCATCGAGCTGCCCGCCCATCAGCTCCATGCTGCTGCAAACCCAGGCAGGCATCAGCGGCCAAAGTCCAACCGCAAGCATTCCCACCCACACCAACGGCCGGATGTGGGCCATTCTTTTTCCCGGCGTCCTCGGTCTCGGTGGCCTTGCCTGGGGAACCCGCCGCCGCCGCTGGCTCAGCCGCCTTTCGCTGCTTGTGATGCTGGGATGCATCAGCACGCTTGGTGTCGCCGGATGCAGCCCGCTCTACCGCTACTACCAGCACGGCCCAGGCTACCCGCCGGCTACGCCCACCGGCACCTACAACGTGACCGTCACCGCGCAATCGAGCAACGGCGTCACGGCCATCAGCAATTCCACCACCATCGTGCTCACCGTCCAGTAGAAACAGATCGGCGCGAGCCAGCATGAATCGCCGGCATTCTCTTCCTCCGGAGGTCTACGCGCTGGTGGATCGAACGCCGGCCGCCGTTCTCCTCGAGTCCGCGGGCGCGCACAACTCCGCCGGCTTCGGTTGCGCAGGCTGGACTCGCCTTTTCCTCTCGCCTTCGGGCATCTGCGTCGCGCAACAGCCCGCGGAGATCCCCGCTTTGTTTGAGGCCATCGAATCCGCCATCGCCGCCGGCCAGTCGGCCGCCGGTTTCTTCTCCTATGAATGCGGAGAGGCCTTCGAACCCAAAGCGCAGATGCGTGCGAACTCCGGCCATCCGCTGGCCTGGTTCGGCATCTACGACCACGCCTACGTCTACGACCACGCCACCGGCATGTTTCCCGGCGGCGACCCTCCAGGCCTCGCGGAACCCAGCCGGCACTCCGGGCAGAAAGATTCGTTCTCCGTCGCGTCCAATTTTCCTCTGAACGAATCCGAATATACCCTTCGCATCGCGCAAATTCACGAGTGGATCCGCGCCGGCGACGTCTATCAGCTCAACTTCACCGCGCCGCTCCGCCTCAGCGCCGAAACCAGCGCCGCCGCCCTTTACGCACAGCTTCGCGCCCGCCAGCCCGTCAACTACGGCGCCTTCCTTCACCCGCAGCCCGGCTGCCGCATTCTTTCCTTCTCGCCGGAGCTGTTCTTCCGCATCGAGAACGACGGCGCCGCGCGCCGCATCCTCACTCGTCCCATGAAAGGCACCGCACCCCGCGGCCGAACGATCCTCGAGGATCGCGATCAAGCCGCATGGCTGCGCGCCGATCCCAAAAATCGCAGCGAAAATCTCATGATCGTCGATCTGCTGCGCAACGATCTTGGCCGCATTGCCCGTTTTGGCACGGTGCGCGTCGACGATCTCTTTTCCGTCGAGCGCCATCCCACGCTCTGGCAGATGACCTCGACTATCTCCGCGGAGCTGCGCGACAACGTCGGCTTGGAAGAGATCTTCCGCGCCCTTTTCCCTTCGGGCTCCGTCACCGGCGCGCCCAAAGTCCGCGCCATGCAGTTGATCGCCCAGATCGAAAATGCACCGCGCGGCGTCTACACCGGCGCCATCGGCTTCTTTTCGCCCGCGCAAACCATCTTCAACGTCGCCATCCGCACTCTCGAGCTCGAATCGAACGTTGAACCAACCCCTGCCACCGGCAACGAAAGCGTCCCGGCAAGCGAACCACTTACTGTGCGCGGGTCCATGGGCGTCGGCAGCGGCATCATCATCGATTCCGATCCGGCGCAGGAGTATCGCGAGTGCCTGCTCAAAGCCGAATTCCTCACTCGCGCGCCTGTGGAGTTCTCGCTCGTCGAGACCATCCTCTGGAAGCCCGGCTTTCCCTTGCTCGAATTGCACCTCGAACGCCTCGCCGGCTCGGCGGATTACTTTGATTTTCCGTGCGACCTAGAGGCGATCCGCTCTGCGCTCGGCACCTGCGCGCGCCTGTGGGCCGATCCCACGCCGCGCAAGGTCCGTCTTCTTCTCTCGAGTGATGGCGCCTTCGCTCTCACCGCGCAGGGCCTTCCGTCTGCGTCCGATGCCGCGCAGCCCGCGCGCTTGCGCATCTCTTCGGAGCGCACCGATCCCGCCGACCGATTTCTCTTCCACAAAACCACGCATCGCCCGCTTTATGCGCAGGAGTTTGAATCGGCCGCTCAGGCCGGTTTCGACGATGTGCTTTTTTTCAATCTGCGCGGCGAGCTCACGGAAGCAGCCATCAGCAACGTCATTCTCGAAATCGATGGCCGCTGGTTTACGCCGCCCGTTGCCTGCGGCCTGCTCGCCGGCGTCTTCCGCCGTCATCTCCTCGGAGCGCCCGCCCAGGAAACGCATCCCAAGCTCGAAGAGCGCGCCCTCACGGAAGACGATCTCCACCGTGCCGGCGCAGTCTACATCTGCAACGCCGTGCGCGGCCTGCGCCGCGCAACCCTCGATTGGCGATCGTAAACCGATGTCTAAGAACAGCTCACCGACCGCGGAGACCAAGTGCAAATTTCCTCGGTCCCTTGTTCCCTTGCTCCACGCCTTACTCTGGCCGCATCACAACCTTGATCGCCTCGCCCGATTCGAGAAGCTCCATCGCCTTCACGAACTCGCTCAGCTTCAGACGATGTGTAATCACCGGTTCCAGGTTCAGCTTGCCCGTCTCGAGCAGCGCCTCCATCTGGTACCAGGTCTCGTACATCTTGCGGCCGTTGATGCCGTGCACCACTGCGCCCTTGAAGATGATGTCCCGCGCAATGTTCATCTCGAACGGCTTCGAGGGAATCCCCAGCAGGGAAGCGCGGCCTCCCTTTCTCAACAGCGTGAAACCGAGCTCTGTAGCTGCGGGATGGCCCGACATCTCCAGCAACACGTCGACGCCCGTTCCGCTGGTGGCCTCCATGATTTGCTCTTCCGTCTTTTCGTCTGCGGGATCGAGCACGAAATCCGCGCCCATCTCTGCGGCTACGCTCCGCCTGCGGGCATTCACCTCGATGGCAAACACGGTTGCCGCGCCACATGCCTTGGCCAGTGCGATCGAGAACAGCCCGATCGCTCCGCATCCGGTTACCACCACGGTTTGCGCCGCAATGGGGCCCGCCAACACAGAATGCACGGCGTTTCCCAGCGGATCCAGAAGCGATCCATGTTCGGCGGGAATCGAGGGCGGCAGCTTCCAGATGTTGCTTTCGGGGATAATCACATAGCTCGCAAAGGCCCCATCTGCGTCCACTCCCAGAATGCGAACGGTCTGGCAGATGTGCGCCTGTCCGGTCCGGCAATGGAAGCATTTTCCGCAGACCACGTGCATCTCCGCGCTCACGCGGTCGCCCTCGCGCACCGTGCTCACGCCCGGCCCGCAGCCGGCAACTGTGCCGGAAAACTCGTGGCCGACGATCAGCGGCGGGTGAATGCGCCACTGCGCCCATGGATCCCAGTTGTAGATATGCAGATCCGTTCCGCATATACTCACGGCCTGCACGCGTACCAGCACCTCGCCGGCCGCGGGCGTGGGCACGGGAACCTCACGCAGCTCGATGCCCGGCGACGGCTGGGCCTTCACCACGGCTTGCATGGTGTTCGGCATCTCCTCTCCAACCCTCCCAGCGACCGGTTATCCGCATCTCCGGCCCCGACCGCATAATCGCAGACAACCAAGTCTATCAATCGCGGCGAGGGGAGAAGCGAAGAGCGCCGCAAAATGGTAGAACGGTGTAGGGAGGAAGCGATGATCCGCGTGGCATTCGTCTCCCTGGCGTCGGTCTCCCGCGGAAGGGTTCGACAGGTACTTCTCTGGGCCGGAGTTCTGATCGGTTCAGCCGCTTCATTCGCGCAGACCTTACCCTCCGATCCCGCCTGGCTTCGCTACGCACCGGTTCATCTGCGTACATCTATTCCTGGGCATGTGCGCGCCCTTGGCGAGGGAACTCTCGAAGAATCCGCTGCGCAGGAGCTTTCGCTCGGCATTGCCCGGATGACCGGCGAGCTGCCCAACCAGAGCGCGGGCGAAACCGTTGTCGGAACTGCCGAAGAAGTCCGCAAAGAATTCCCGTCGCTGACTGTGCCGCAATCCATCGGCAAAGAGGGCTTCGGGCTCCGCCGCACTCTCTGGCATGGCCATCCCCTGGTCATCGTCACCGGCGGCGACGAGCGGGGCGCTCTTTACGGCGCCTTCGCGCTGCTGCGTCTGATCGCCACAGGCGCCGATCTGGCTCAGCTCAACCTGCGCCAGCAGCCCGCCATGCCCATCCGCTGGGTGGATGAGTGGGACAATGCCAGCGGCTCGGTGGAGCGAGGCTATGCCGGCCGGTCGATTTTCTTTGAAGGCGGCAAAGTCCGCGACGACCTCACGCTCGCCGCCGACTACGCGCGCCTGCTCGCCTCCATCGGCGTGAACGCCTGCAATGTGAACAACGTCAACGGCGCGGCAAGCTTCCTTAAGCCGGAGATGATCCAGGGCGTGGCCCGCATCGCCGATGCGATGCGTCCCTGGGGCGTGCGCGTCGCCATGAGCGTCGACATCGCCAGCCCGCAAAAAATCGGCGGACTCGCCACCTTCGATCCGCTCGATCCCGCCGTGAAAACATGGTGGGCGCAAAAAGTCGATGCCATCTATGCCGCCATCCCTGACTTCGCCGGCTTCACCGTCAAGGCCGACTCCGAAGGGCAGGCCGGTCCAGCCAGCTACGGGCGCAGTCCCGCCGATGCCGCCAACACCCTCGCCGCCGCTCTGGCCCCTCACGGCGGCGTGGTGCTCTATCGCGCCTTCGTTTACAACAATCACCTCGATTACAACGACCTCAAGGCCGACCGCGCCCGCGCCGCCTACGACATCTTCCATCCCCTCGACGGCAAATTCCTGCCCAACGTCGTGGTGCAGATCAAGTACGGCCCCATCGACTTTCAGGCTGAGGAGCCGGTCTCGCCGCTCTTCGCCGGCCTGCGCCAGACCAGCGCCGCCATGGAGGTGCAGATCACGCAGGAGTACACCGGCCAGCAGCGCCATCTCGTCTACCTTGCGCCGCTCTGGAAAGAAAAGCTGGACTTCGATCTCCACGCAGAAAATCGTTCCACGCCGGTCAAGCAGATCATCGAAGGCCGCAGCTTTCATCGGCCTCTGGGCGGCATGATCGGCGTGTCTTGCGTGGGCCGCAACGGCTGGCTGGGCGCGCCGCTCGCCTTGGCAAACCTTTACGCCTTCGGCCGCCTCGCCTGGAACCCCGATTTGTCCGCTGAGCAGATCGCCGAGGAGTGGACCAGACAAAGCATCAGCAACGATGGGCTGGTTGTTTCCACCGTGGATAAAATGCTCATGCAATCCTGGCCTGCCTATGTCGACTACACCGGCTTCCTGGGCACGCAGACACTTACCGACATTACCGGCAGTCACTACGGTCCCAATATCGAATCCAGCGAGCGCAACGGCTGGGGCCAGTGGCACCGCGACGACGCGCAGGGCATCGGCATGGATCGCACCGTCTCCAGCGGCACCGGCTTCATCGGCCAATACCCGCCGCAAGTCGCGCACCTGTACGAGTCGCTCGCCACTTGTCCCGACAGTCTTCTGCTCTTCTTCCATCACGTCCCCTGGACGCATAAGCTGCACGACGGCAAGACCGTCATCCAGTACGTCTATGACAGCCACTACAAGGGAGCTCAAGAAGCTGCCGAGCTCGGCAAACAGTGGGACACGCTCGAAGACAGGATCGATCCGGATCTGTTCGCGGATGAAAGCGCCCGCCTGGCCTACCAAGCCGGCCACGCCATCGTCTGGCGCGATGCCATCGTGCAATATTTTTTGAAGGAGACCGGCATTCCCGACGCGCTGGGCCGCGCCGGCCATTTCCCCGGCCGGCTGGAAGCCGAAGATGCGCGCCTTACCGGCTACACCGTCTTCGACGTGCGCCCGTGGGAAGACGCCTCGCGCGGCAAGGGCGCTACCTGCGCGGAAAAATCCTGCTCCGCCGAATGGACCTACACCGGCTCGGCGGGAACATTCGATATCGCAGTCCAGTACTTTGATCTTCAGGGCGGCGTCGCGCACTTCGCCCTCAGCGTCAACGGCAGCCCCATCGCGCTCTGGGCTGCAGACGCAATGCTGCCCTCGCGCCGTCCCGACGGCGACAACTCCACGCGCTTCACGGCCCACGGCGTGGCGCTCAAACCCGGCGACGTCCTCCGTGTCGAGGGCACGCCCGACGGCCAGGATCCAGCCGCGCTCGATTACATCGAGATAGATCCGGATTCAACTCCGAACACGCCTGCTCGTTGACTCCGCGCTTCCGCGACCGTCTAAGTTCTCTCACGATTTTTTTCGAGCGAATTCCTGAATACGGCGTCCTTGTCATCAGAAGAAGCCGAGAGGAATATCCGCGGGGCCGCTCCGTTCTCTTCCCACAATTCAACTGGAGGCGAGAGATGAAACCGATTCCTGTCCGCACGGGCAGACGAGCGATGCTGTCTGCCTTGTCCATGATTGTTCTTACGCTCGCGCTGCCTGCCCCGTTTCAGCGCGCCGCCGCGCAGGAGCAGCCCGCAACTGCACCCGCCGATGCCGCCCCGACTCCCACACAGCCGAAACTCGACTTCGGAAGCTACCAGACCTTTTACCTCACCGATATCGCCTCGCCGCACGACGCCAACGACATCCAGACCGACCTGCGGAACATGCTGCCCCGCGCCCGGATTTACTACGTCGTGTCGCAGCGCGCCTTGTCCATCGAGGGCTCGGAGGCCGATATTCAGTCCGCGCGCAAGATCCTTTCCGATATCGAGCATCCGCGCAGATCCTATCGGCTTACCTATTCGATCGCGGAGATGGACGGAGACAAGACCCTCGGCACGCAGAAATTCTCGCTCATCGCGCCCGACTCCGGAGAGAAGACCGTCTTCAAGCAGGGCAGCAAAGTACCCATCGTTACCGGGAGCTCAAGCGAAGGCGGCTCTACCAACACCGAGGTGCAGTATGAAGACGTGGGCCTGAACATCGAAGCCGCCGTCGACGGATCGCCGGATTCTTTGTGGTTGCGCACAAAGATCGCTCAATCGAGCGTCTCCGACGAGCGAGCCGCCGGCAGCGCCGCCGATCCTTCGATTCGCCAGACTGTGCTTGATGGTGCGGCCACGCTCGTGCCTGGCAAGCCGCTCGTGATCGGTTCGCTCGATATTCCGGGGAGCACGCACCGCGAAGAAATCTCGGTTGTCTCGGAGGCGATTCCGTAGGGTTGAATCCCCGCGCGTGGCGCGCCGCTCACGTCCTTTTCACTTCCACCAGCGTGGAGTAAAACGTCGCGCCCGCGCCGATGTCCGTCAGCCGCTCGCTGGTCAGAACATTGACGTTTGCGCCGCCGGGCTGTAGCTTCGCCCAGTCGAGACGCGCCGCCACCACGCCCGCGGGCAGGCTCGCGTTCAGCATCGCAATCAATTCGAGCGAGCCGCGATCGTTGAAGACGCGCACCGCATCGCCCTCGGCAATCGCCCGCGCCTCGGCATCCGCCGGATGCATCTCCAGGCGCTGCCGGGTGCGCGCCTCCATCTTCCGGTGCCCATCCAGGTTCGCAAAGGTCGAGTTCAGGTAATTGTCGTTCTTGCGACCCAACAGCTCCAGCGGATAGCGCTTCGCGCCCTCGCCCCAGCGCGATTCAGTGGGCGGCACAAAATTGGGCAGAGGATCCTCGCCGGCAGCGGCCAGAGTCTCCGAGTAAAACTCGATCTTGCCCGTCGGCGTCTCCAGCGTTCCTTCCGTGTAGGGTAGAAACGGATTGGCCTCAGGATCGCGGTGAAACGCGAGCGGCACATGTCCCCGCTTTTCGAGCTCTTCTATCGTGATATGTTCCATCCCCGCATTCATCGAATGCCCGTCCGCGCCGATCGCCAGCGCCTGGCGAATGATCTCGTCCCGACTATCTCGGAAGCACGGCTCCTCGAATCCCATCCGCTGCGCCAGCTCCCCGAAGAGCCACACGTTGGAGCGCGCTTCGCCCGGCGGCTCGATGGCCTGCTGGCTCAGTTGCACAAAGTAGTGCCCGTACGCGCCCTGCACCTCCCGGTGCTCGAGAAACGTGGTCGCCGGCAGAATGAAATCGGCATAATCGGTGGTGTCGGTGAAGAACAGATCGTGCACCACCGTGAACAGGTCACTGCGCGCAAGACCCCGGCGCACGGCGTTCTGGTTCGGCGCCACCGCGCCCGGATTGGAGTTGTACACAAAGAGCGCATACACGGGAGGTCCATCGTTATTCCGCTCGCGGCCGTCCTCATCCCTGATCCCTGACCCCTGATCCCTGGCTTGTCCCAGTTCCGTGAGCGCCTGTCCCAGCCGGCACATGTTCACCAGGCGCGCCTCGCGCTTGAGCGGCGAAGCCAGCGCGAGATCCGGCCGCTCCACTGCCTGCTTGTTCCACACAAACGCGCCGGAAGTGGAAAGCTGCCCTCCGCCACCACGATGCCGCCAGGCGCCGATCACCGCCGGCAGCATGGCAATCGCCCGCGCCGCCGCGCCGCCGTTCTCGTTGCGCTGCACGCCGTAGTTCATGCGCAGCGCGGCCGGCTGCGTGGTAGCGTAGTCGCGCGCCAGCTTTTCGATCTCGCCTGCCGTCAATCCCGTCCACGCAGCCACGCGCTCCGGCGTGTACTCGCGCACCCGCTCCGCGAGCCGCTGCGCGCCGTGCGTCCTCTCGCGAATAAAATCCCGGTCCTGCAGCCCCTCGCGAAAGATTACGTGCATCATGCCCAAGGCGAGCGCTGCGTCTGTCCCCGGCCTGATGGCAATATGCCAGTCGGCCAGCGCAGCCGTGCGCGTGCGGTAGGGATCGATCACGATCAGCCGCGCACCGTTGCGCCGCGCCTGCTCGATCATGGGCCAGAGATGGACGTTGTTTCCGTGAATGTTCGCGGCCCACGCCACAATCAGCTTCGCCAGCCGGAAATCCTCCGTCGGCGTGCCGAATTTTTTTCCGTAGACCAGGTTCCACGCCAGCCCGCCCGCCTCAGAACAAATCGTGCGATCGAGCCGGCTCGCGCCCAGCCGCGCAAAAAACCGGCGGTCCATCGACCCGTAGCCGAGCACGCCCATGGTGCCCGCGTAGCTATAAGGCAGAATCGATTCCGGCCCATACGCGTCACTGATTGCCTGCAGGCGCGCCGCGATCGAACGGAGCGCGTCGTCCCAGCTTACGCGCTCAAAGACCTCGTGCTCGCGTCCGCGCTCGAGCGGCCCCTTCGCCACGCCCGCCCTCCGTCGCAGCGGATACAGAATCCGCTCCGGCGAGTACACGCGGTCAAGATATTTGGCCACCTTGGCGCAGAGAAATCCCTGCGTAACCGGCTGGCTCGGGTCGCCTTCCACCTTCACCGCGCGTCCCTCGTCGTTGACCGTCACCAGCACCGCGCACGAATCGGGACAATCGTGCGAGCAGACGGTGTGCACAATGCGGAATGGCCCTGCCATGGCGCTATTGTAAGCCGGAATCGCGCAGTCCGTTTGAAGCCGCGCCCTCTTGGCGCTTGGAATTTTGTTCCCGTGCGGAAGCCCGTTACGCGCAGAAACCGCTGTGGGTCGCGCCTACGCCGCGGAACGCTGCTGCGCCGCTTCAAAAGGTAGAAACAGCGTGAAGACCGTCCCGCTCGCCCGGGTTCCATTCTTTCTGTTTCTCTGCGAGCTGCGCACGCGCAGTTCGCCCCCGTGCCGCTGCGCAATCTCCTGGCTCACCCACAATCCGAGCCCCGTGCCGCTCGCGCCCTTGGTAGTGAAGAACGGCTCGAAGATCTTGCGCCGGTGCTCGGGCCGGATTCCCGAGCCCGTGTCGGCAACCGTCAGCATCAGTCCTTTGTGGCCCGTGGACCAGTGCGTGGCTTCGCGGCTGCGCACCAGCAACCGCCCGCCTTCGTGCATGGCGTCGATGGCATTGGCGATCAGGTTGTTCAGCACTTGCCTGATCTCGCTGTCGAAACAGTTGAGCGGGGTATGCGCCGCCAGGCGCTTCTCCACCTGGATGCCGGCATGCGCGATGCGTCCATGATGGATGAACAGCGCGCTTTCGAACAGCTCGCTGCATTCGACTGCGCGCGGCTTGGTCGACTGCCGGTTGAACCTGAGCGTCTCGCTGCTGATGCTCGAAGCCCGGCGCAACTCGCGCTCGGCCATGTGCAGATAGCCATGCAGCTCTTCCATGTTCCCCGATTGCGCCGCCAGGTAAAGCAGATTGCTTACTGCCTCCAGCGGGTTGTTGATCTCATGCGCAATCGAGGCCGCCAGCCTTCCCACCGCGGCCAGCTTTTCCGTTTCCTTGAGCGCCGTCTCCGCGCGCTTGACCCAGGTAATGTCGCGTCCTTCGGGAACCAGGAATACCACTTCGCCGTCCCTGTTGCGCACCGGCATCAGGGAAAAGTCGAACGTGATCGGCTCGCCCTTCGGCCGCGTCAGTTGCACCTCGTAGCGCACCGGCTCGCCGCGGCCGGCCCGCGCGATGGCCCGCCGCAGCATCTCCGGCGCTCCCGGCGTGTAAATCCAGAGCGGACACTCCCAGAAGTTGCGCCCCAGCAGCTCTTCGCGCGTGTTGTTCGCAAACTCCAGCGAGGCACGGTTGCAGTCCAGCACTTTTCCCTCGGTGGTCAGCAGCCCGATATATTCGAGGGACGTGTTGTAAATCGCATCCAACCGCGCCGCGCTCTCCCGGGCGTCGGTCTCCGTCTGCCGCTGGGCGGTCACGTCGCGGAAGAAGATCACAATCCCATCCTTGGCCGGCTGCACGTTCACCTGCAGGGAGACGTTCAGCGGTTCCGGATAATGGGCCTCGAACGCTCCCGGCTTTTTCTCTTCCATCGCGCGCCGGTAATTCTTCACATAAGGCGAATTCTTATCGCCCATCTGCGGGAAGCAATCCCAGATGCTGCGCCCCAGCACCTTCCCGCTGGGCGCAAGGATCTCCCGCGCGCGTCGGTTCAGATACGTAAACCGGTACGCGTCGTCCAGGCTCACAACCCCGTCAGTGGTCGCGTCGAGCACCTGATCCAGTTGCTCCGCGATCAGCCGCCGGTCTCGCCGCGCCAGCCGCTCGCCGGTTGCATCGAGCCACACTGTCAGGAGCCCCGCAATCTCTCCCTGCGCTCCCCGGACCGGAATCGTCGAACAGGTCCAGTACACGTCTTCACGCACGCCCTCGCGCACGGTCGGAACGGGCACATGCTTCTGGGCCGCCGCCTCGCCGCGCTTGAGCGCCGCTTCAAACTGCGGCCCGACCGCACCCCACACCGGCTTCCACGCCTCCGCGGCCGGAGCGCCCAGCGCCTGCGGGTGCCTTTCGCCAATCAGCGGCAGGCAGGCATCGTTGTAAATCTGGATCATCGCCGGCCCCCAGTACACGGCCATGGGAATCCGGCTCTCGAGAACCATATTGACAGAGAGGAGCAGCGGCTCCGGCCAGTGCTCAACCGGACCCAGCGGCGTTCGCGACCAGTCGTGGGTGCGGACAAGTTCGGCCAACTCGCCGCAACCTTGGATTTGAGGGCCCTTGGCTGGAACGGGTTTTTCGCTGCCGGGAAACGAATACAAACTGCCGCGGTTGCTCATCGACTTCGGGGGAGGGCCGATGCGGGCATTCGACCTGCGAGTTCCGTACCTCCACTTTCACGGATGCGGCCTGTATCAGCGAGGTTGCGCCCTCATCGGTCGGCGCCCTTCGAACTCACTATGCATTTCGCACCTTTTTGCCCGAACGAACATGCCTTCAATCCGCGCAAAATTCCTGCGCCTTCTCTTTCGCGCAAAACGTCTTCTCGCCTCCTGTACACTGGTTCCGGCATGAGCTGCATTTTTTGCAAAATCGCCGCGGGCGAGATACCCTCCACCGCCGTCTTTCAGGACGCGCGCACCTACGCCTTTGCCGACATCAGTCCCAAGGCGCCGGTCCACATCCTCATCGTGCCGCGCGAGCACATCGGCTCCTTGAGCGAAGCCGGAGCGCACCAGGGCGATCTTCTCGGCCATCTGCTGTGGACCGCGGCGGAAATCGCGCGCGCGAAGGGTCTGGGCAAAGGGTACCGCGTGGTCATCAACTCCGGTCCCGACGGAGGCCAGACTGTGGATCACCTGCATCTGCATCTGCTCGGCGGCCGTTCGCTCACCTGGCCACCGGGCTAGCGGCGCATCGCGCGGGAAGAAGGCAAAATCCGGAGAGAGGCTAGGGATACATGCGGTGCAGCGTGCGGGCAAAGGGGATCGTCTCGCGCACGTGATCGAGGCCGCAGATCCACGCCACCGCGCGCTCAATGCCCATCCCGAATCCGGAATGCGGAACGCTTCCATACCGCCGCAGATCGAGATACCACTCGAAGGCTTCCATCGGCAATTTGTGTTCCTCGATGCGGCTCTTCAGAAGCTCCAGGCTGGCCGCGCGCTGCGAACCGCCGATAATCTCCCCGTACCCCTCCGGCGCCAGCACATCCACGCAGAGCGCGTAGCGCGGATCCTTGGGGTCCGGCTCCATGTAGAACGCTTTCACGTGCGCCGGGTACCGGTGCACCATCACCGGCCGGTCATAGCGCGCGCTCAACCACGTCTCGTCCGGCGAGCCGAAGTCGTTCCCATACTCGAAGGGCGCTTCCAGATACCCATCTCTATGCGCCTGGTTCAGCATCTCGACGGCTTCGTCGTAGCGCAACCGCGGAAACGGCGGGACGATGGTCTTCAATTTCTCCGCGTCGCGCCCGATCGTCTCCAACTCTGCCGCGCGGTTCTTGAGCACGCTCGCGACAATGTGCGCGAGAAAATTCTCCGCCAGTTCCATCAGCCCGTCGAGGTCCATGAACGCCACTTCCGGCTCGATCATCCAGAACTCGGTCAGGTGCCTCCGCGTCTTCGACTTCTCTGCCCGGAACGTCGGCCCGAAGCTGTACACCTTGCCCAGCGCCAGCGCCGTCGACTCCACGTAAAGCTGCCCGCTCTGCGTCAGGAAGGCCGGGTCGCCGAAGTAATCCACCGGGAACAGCGTCGAGGTTCCCTCGCAGGCAGCCGGCGTGAGGATCGGCGGATCGGTGCGAATGTAGCCATTGGAGTCGAAGTACTCGGCCGCCGCCCGCATGATCTCGGCGCGGATGCGCAGGATCGCCGATTGCCGCGGCGTGCGCACCCACAAATGCCGGTGCTCCATGAGGAAATCGACCCCGTGCTCCTTCAGCGTAATGGGGTAGGGGTCCGACTCCGGAACCCTCTGCACCACCTCCAGGTCTTCTAAATCCAGCTCGTGACCTCCCGGCGCGCGCTTGTCCGCCCGCACTTTTCCGCGAACTATCACGCTCGACTCTTGCGTTAGCCCTTTCAGGGCATCAAAGACATGTGACGGGACGCTCTTCACGTGCGCCACGCCCTGGATGGTTCCCGTCCCGTCGCGAAAAATGGGGAAGAGAAGCTTCCCCGATTCGCGCAGATTATAGAGCCACCCGCGCAGGGTTACGGACTGGCCTTCGTGTTGGCCGATGGCGGCGATGGTGGTAAGCGGTGAGGCTTGGTCGGGCATGGTTGAATCGCGTCTTTCTCGCCGTTGCACCCCCAAGGTGCGGCATCGACAGGGGCCCGCGGCTCGCGCGGCGGTAGGGGCGGAATTTCTAGAATAACGCGCCCCTCCCGGCGGTTGCCCAATGCCGAGCTTGCCGGGGTTATTTGATGGAATTGGAAACGGTTTTGATTTGGACAATATCGCTTGAGGTTGCATCCTATATGTAGCAAGGAGGCAGTTTTGGCAGCGATGGGTGAACGCGCTGAGGTCAGAAACGAGGAGATGCAGAAAACTCAAGCCGATCCGGAAACTGCGGAGCGGTTTATTGCTGAAAAACGGATCGGGGAAAGAATCCGCAGGCTGCGTCTAAAAAAATCCATGGGCCTGGTCGAACTGGGAAGGCACACCGGTCTCTCCGCTAGCTTTCTCTCACAGCTTGAGACGGGCAGAGTTGTGCCGACGCTGAGAAATCTTGCGCGCATCGCCATGGTCTTTTCCAAAGATCTTTCCTACTTCTTTGAGAATGAGCCCACGGCCATGTTCCGTGTCCACCGGCAGAAGGATCGCGTGCGCCTGCCGCAGACCGGCGCCGATCCGCCAACGTATACCTTCGAGAGCCTGGGCTACATGGTGCCTGACCGGCACATGGATCCCTACTTTGCCGAGTTCCTTCCGGTCGAAGGTCCCGTGGAGCCAAGGGCACACATGCATCAGGGCTTCGAGTTTCTCTATGTTCTCAATGGCGAGCTCGCGCTGCGCCACGGGGAGCACCAGACGACACTCGAAACCGGCGATGCGGTCTACTTCGATGCAGGCACGCCGCATTCCTATCAGTGCGCCGGACGCCGGCCTGCGGGCGCCATCATCGTGACCATGCACCAGCCGGCAGTGTCTCCGCCGCTGCCCTTCCGCGCCCCTGCGCCCGTGCCGCGTCCCATACCCGGCGGGGTGCCTCGCACCAATGGCGGCGAAGAACGTGGTGAAGGGGTTTTGTAATCCGGTTGCGCCGGGTCTCGGATGGTGGATAAGCGAAGAGCAGCTCCGTCTGCGCAGGCTATTTTTCCGCGGCACCCCCTGCCGGCAGCAGTTCGTAGCTCACTACGGCAACGCGCTTCGAGTCCGGTGACCAGTTGCTCACGTTCATCGATCCATTTCCGCCAATCAGATTTTCGAGAACGCGCGTCTTGCCGTCTTCCATGGTAAGAATGCGCAGGGCGATCTCCTTGTTCGAGGCGTGCGTCGTCACTTCGGGACTGTAGGAAAGAAACACCACTGACTTGCCGTCGGGCGCAGGGTGCGGCGTCCAGTTTCTGAACTGGTCGAAAGTCAGTTGCTCCACGTGGCTGCCGTCGGCGCTCATGCGCGCAATCTGCATCCCGCCCCAGCGGTCGGTGTTGAAGTAAATGAACGCGCCGTCCGGGCTGAAATCGGGATCGTCGCTGATGCCTGTTCCGTTGGTCAGCGCCGTCTCCGCGCCGCCCTCCGCGGGAATCGAATAAATATTGAGCGCGCCCTTGTTAGGCCGCGAAAACAGGATCGTCTTTCCATCCGGCGACCAGCTGTGAAAGTACGAATCCGGATTCGCGGTCACCATCCGCGGCGTTCCGCCCGCTGCCGGAATCACGTACACGCGATTGCCCGGATTGCCGGGCGCGGTGCAGGTGATCGCCAGCCACTTTCCATCCGGCGAAAACCCATGACTGCCGTTGCAGCCTGTCGCCGAGCCGGTGTCGATCGCCTGCGGCGTTCCCTTGCCGTCCGCCGGGACGCTGTACATCTTGCCATCCTGGTTGAAAACCAGCGTGCTTCCATCGCGCGACCAGCTGGGCGCCTGCGCGTTTCCGCGCGCGGCGTAAGCAATCGTCGCCCGCCCGGAATCAACCTCGATCACCTGCACCGAGCTCAAAAGCGTCGTCGGCGCCGTGGCCGCGGCCGGAGCCAGTTGCTCGAATTCGAGATGGGTGAAGGTGGCCGTCTCCTGTGCGTTGGGGTCGTGCGCGGAGAGACCGATGCCGGCATAGAACGGCTCGTCCAGGTGCAGCTTCACCGACGCGCCCGAAGCGTGCAGCGGCTCCCCGTGCAGGCTTAGGTACAGCGTGAACACGTCGCCGCGCTTTTCCAGGCGCACCCGTTCCGGCGGATCGATGTTCAGCTCAATGCTTCCGGTCGCGTCTCCCTTTGCTTGCCGGAACTGGAGCGCCGTGAGCCCCGAGCCGTGCTGCGCCACGTCCGCATAAGCGCCGTCCGCGTCGAGCGTCTGCCGGAACATCAGCACCGCCTTGCGGTGCGGATTGTGCTCGCCCGTCTTCTCCGGGAAGTCAATGTCCGCGGTCAGCGCCAGGTCTCCCTGCGCCTTCTTCCACACAAAATGAAACCCGTCGGTCGCGGCCCACAGATTTGCGCCGGCCGCGGTGATCGTGTACACGCCGGTGTTCAGGTCGTAGTGCGCTGTGCCCGGCGGCGTGACGCTGCCCACGTCCGACTGACCCTCAAAGATTCCTATGGATTGCGCACGCGGCGTGTTGGCGTGGAGCAGAAGCGCGGCCAGAGAAAGCACGCAGAGAGAACAGGCAAGCCGTGCAGGCATTCAAAGCCTCCGCAATGAGCGCAGAGATAGCGAGCAAACTATAAGGTCGGCAGGCGGCCTTGTCAACGCGTCTCCGTGCCTTCCACGTCAGCTCCCGCGCACATTGCGGAAATACTCCCCCACCCCGAGCCAGTTCTCCACGCGCACAAATCCGGTCACCGCCAGGTTGTGCGGAGCGGAATACAGCAACCCCTGTCCGGCGAATTTCTCCAGATTGCGCGGCTGGTCGTCGATGAGGTAATCGGCGCGCAAAATGCTCTTGTCGCCGCAGAAAACGTAGTGCGTTGGCGGAACAAAGGAAAAATGGCGCTGTAACCAGCGATACTTCGGTCCCAGCGAGTTCGGCACCGCCATGGCTTGCGTGGCAATGAAAATCTCGAACCGGGCGGAAAGCCCTTTGAGCACCGGCTGCGCGCCGGGCATCACGGGCAGGTCCTCGAAAAAGTCCTCGGCGTCGAGAAAGGCGCGCAGCTCCTCCTGCCGGTCCATGGGGGCAATCGCCCACAGTCCCTTGCCCGCCAGGTCCTCGAGCGTCAGGTCTTCGTCGAATGCCTGATTGTAGCGGCGCAGGTGCTCGGCCAGCGTGTCCGCCATCACCTCATCCATGTCCACGCAGATGCGCCGCACCGCCGCTCCCGGGCTGCTCAAAGAATGAAATGCGCGTCCAAGCAAATGGTAGCAGCCGCGGCAGGCCGCCGCGCGCGGACCTGGACGCGTTTACGGTGCAGTCCCGGCGACAGATGCTCCTCTCAAGGCAGGCTGCGTGCGCAATTTGTCGGTCCTTCTGTTCCTCTTCTGCGCTGTTTCCTTGCTCCGGCCATTGCGGGCCCAGCGCCAGCCTTACACACCTGCACCTGCGTTGCCGGCGACCGGCTCCTACGCCGATCTTCCTCGCTTCGAGCTCGGCTTCAGCACCGCCGACATTCGCACTTTCTGCGTCGGACAGGAGTACTGCTATCTGCCCGCTTTCAGCCTGGGCGCAGGTGCAACCCTCAACTGGAACCAGCGTCTTGCGTTCGATACCAATCTCTACGTCACCACCGGCTCCGGAAACGGAGAATCCAACATCGCCGGCGGCCGTACGGAAGAATTTCTTGCCGGCGTCCGTGGCGAAATTCGCGCGCGCCACTACGGCTACTACCTCAAAGCTCAACCCGGTTTCCTCCGCTGGAACAAGGTCATCACCAACGTCGTCTACAGCGCACCTGACACGTTCACCGATGTTTACGGAGGCCGCACCCGCTTCGTCACGGATGTAGGAGGAGGCGTGGAGTATTCGCCCACCCCGCGCATTCATCTTCGCGGTGAATTTGCCGATCTCGTGATGGGCTACTCAAGCAGCCGCTGGCTCAACAATCTTCAGCCCGAGGCCGGCGTTTACGTGGGTCTGGGAAAACCCCTCGAGTGGGAACCTGCCGTCTACTACCCCGAAGCCGCGCACCCGTTCTTTGACGCCACGAATATCGTTCTTCTTACCGCGAGCGAACTCGGAATGACCGCGGACGCCATCACCACGCAGCGCGGTCTTGCGCGCGGCCGGGGAGAAGCCGACCCTATCGCGCGCCCGCTGGTGAAATTTGGCTGGGGCGGCCAGATCAGCTTGGAGGGTCTTGAAACCGCAGCCGAGATCGCCGGCATGTACGGCCTGCACCGCACCGGCCATCATTGGGTGGAGAGAGCCGTCCCCGTCTGCCTTGCGATTACACACGCTATATTCGCGTACCAAAATGCCAAGACCGGCTACGGGCACAAGTCCCCCGGTTCCTGACGATTCGTCGGCAAATTTCTGTGTTTCCGCTTTGCGGGGAGCACTTGCGTGCGCTCTACGCGCCCGCCTCGCGCGGCTTGCGCGGCGCCCGCCCTGCGCCGGGAATCACCTCCGGCTGCGGCTGCTTGGGTGCCGGCGCAATCGCGGGATCCCAGTAGAGCAGCCGGCTGCAACTATCGCAGCTCAACAGTTGCCCTTCGCGCAACTGGTTCCAGATCTGCGGGCGCAAACCCATGCGGCAACCGGTGCACTGCTGGTTCTGCGCGAGCGCAATCCCGATGCCCCGCGCCGCGGCCAGGCGGTCAAACCGCGCCAGCCAATCGGGTTCGATCTGCTGCCTCACCTGCTCGCGCTCTGCGTTCAGGGCCGCCAGTTGCTCTTCCTGCTCCTTCCGCCGCAGGCTGGTCCGTTCGCGCGTCTTTTCGAGTGCGCCGGCGAACTCCTCCACCTGCGCGCGCGTCCGCTTCAGCGCGCCTTCCTGCTCTTCCGTGCGCTCCAGACTGGCCAGCTCTTCATCCTCAAGCCGCGCGATCTCCCTGGCCGCAAACGCAATCTCATGTTCGATGGCCGCCGCCTGCTCGGGCGTTTTTACCGTGTCCTGCTGCGCCCGGAAGCGCGCGGCCTTTTGCCGGTGCCCGTCGATCTCGCGCTCCAGCCGGGTCCGCCCTTGCTCCTCCCGGCTCAGCGCCGACGAGACCGCAGCCGACTGCCGTTCCGCCCCGGCCAGCGCCGCCTCTGCCGCAGAGACCTCGGCGGGCAGCGCGCGCGCTTCCTGCGCGAGGCGATTTCGCTCCAATTCCACTGCCTGCAACTTCACCAGGTTTTCAATCAGGGTTTGCATCCGTCATAAGAAGTCTACGGCATTTGGCATCTATACAGAAATGAGACCCTCCGGCCCGCTTTCCGCGTCGAATGGATTGAGAGCCTCAGGGACGGAGCTTCGTGTCAGGGCGCACGTTCATTCGCCCGGTAAGCGCGGCAAGATGGGTGCGGGCTCTTAAGCCCCTGGATTTAGAGCGATGGATCAGGAACAGCCAGCAAACGCGAGCAGCAAGCCGAAATCCTTCGGCCGCAGGCACCCGGTGTTGAAGTGGACTGCCCTGTCCCTGCTCGCTCTCTTCCTCGTGCTCGTCGCGGCCGTGGCGGTGCTTGCCCATCGCGCCGAGCCTCTGCTGCGCGAGCGTATTGTTGCGGAGCTCGAAGAGCATTTTCATGCGCGCGTCGAGCTCGACTCCTTTCACGTTTCGCTGCTTGGCGGTCTGCGCGCGGAAGGCCGCGGCCTGCGCATCTGGCCCCCGGCTGAGGTTCACGGCGTGACCATCCCTGCGGCGAACGACGAAAAGCCCCTCATCTCTCTCGACGATTTCCGCTTTCGTGCGCCGCTGCATTACAAGCCGGGCCAGCCCGTGCGCATCTCGGTCATCCAGCTTCACGGCCTCACGGTTGACGTACCTCCGAAATCCCGCTTCACCCGCGCCATCAGCTCTAATGGCTCTGGTCCCAATACTTCACCTCCGCAATCATCCAGCTCTGCCCCGAGCTCCAAGTCGGACTCCAGCATGGATGTCAAAGTGACCAAAGCGCTGGTTCACTTCGTCGTCAGCAGCCTCAACTGCACGGATGTTCACCTGATCCTCGAACCCGGCAAGCCGGGCAAGCAGCCGCTTGAATTTTCGATCGCCAGCCTGCAACTCACTGAGATCCGAGCGGGCGGCAGGATGAACTTCAAAGCCGACCTCACCAATGCCCGTCCCGTCGGCATCATTCATACCTCCGGCACCTTCGGGCCCTGGACCGTCGAGGATCCCGGCGAGAGCGCCATCGCCGGCAAATACACCTTCGATCATGCCAATCTCGCAGACTTCAAAGGCATCGCCGGAACTCTCGATTCAACCGGGGAGTATGACGGGCAGCTCCGCAATCTCATCGTCGACGGCGTCACCGACACGCCCGATTTCCACCTCGCCTCGTTCGGCACGCCCATGCATCTGCAAACGCAGTTTCACGCGCTGGTGGACGCCACCAATGGCGACACCTGGCTCGAGCCGGTTGAGGCCACGCTCGGCGATTCGCACTTCACGGCGCAAGGCGAAGTGGTCGGCCTGCCCGCCGGCGCATTGCCCGCCGATGCCGGCTCCGGCGCGCAAAGCCCGGGCGGCCACGACATCTCTCTCCTGGTCGATATTCCCCACGGCCGCATGGAAGATTTTCTCCGCCTTGTGAGCAAAAACGGCGTCCCGCTGATGACCGGCGAGCTCACCATGAAAACCACGCTCGAGATCCCTCCCGGAAAAGATCCTGTGCACGAGCGCATTCGGCTCAAAGGCCGTTTTTCGCTCACGGATGCTCAGTTCACAAGTGCAAAAATCCAGGATCGCATTGCCGACCTGAGCTTTCGCGGTCAGGGCGATCCCAAAGCAGCCAAGCAGACCGCCGATGCATCGAGCATCCGCGCCTCCATGGCCGGCACCTTCACCATGGACCGCGGCGTCATCACCCTTCCCGATCTCACCTACTCCATGCCCGGCGCCGACATTTCCATGGTCGGCGCTTACGGCGTCGAAGGCGGCCGGCTCGACTTCACCGGCACCGCCAAAATGCAGGCCACTATCTCCAAAATGCTCGGAGGCTGGAAGGGCCTGCTCGCCAAGCCCGTCGACCGCTTCTTCAAGAAGGACGGCGCCGGCACGGTGATCCCCATCCACATCGACGGCACCCGCGAGAGTCCGCACTTCTCCGTCGATTTCAACCGCCTCAAAACCACTTCACCTCAGCGCCCCGATCAGCCGCAATAAATCCTGCGCGCACACGCGAACTAAACCCGGCGGGCTGGAATCGCTCATCGCAACGGTTCTCGGCGGTAAAGCTCCGCCGTGTGCCGTACGCCCACGCCCACGGCCATCGCCAACATCGAGCCGGCGGCAATCCCCCCGGCCACATCGAAAAGCAAGAAGCGATGCCCGGAGATCGTCGCATACGGACTCCTGAGCAGCGCCAAGTTGCCCGCCGCCAGCAAAATGCGCATCTCCGTCGGCCCGAACCATCCCTGCGAAAGCTCAAAGCACCCCAGCGTATACGTGGCCAGATAGCTTTCCGCCGAGAGCAGCAGAAAGGCCACCAGCATCGCTGCCGCCGTCGCCTCGTGCACAAGCCCTGACCACGCCAGCCCGCCCAGCAGCGCGGTCGCGCCAAAGATGTCCACCAGGTGATCCACGTAAAATCCGTACCGCGGCCGTTCCTGATGGCGCACCCGCGCCAGCGTGCCGTCAAGGCTGTCGCCCAGCCAGTTCAGCGCCAGAAAGAAGATTCCCAGGAGCAGCGCGCGGCGGTCGTAGCGCGCAAGCGCGTAGCACGCGCCCACCCCGATCTGCGCCGCGAATCCAAGCAGCGTGAGCCCGTCCGAAGTAACCCATCGCGGCGCCCGCTCTGCCATCCAGCAGAGCGCACGCTTTTCTACCGCCGCTGTCAGCGCCTGCTGCTTGCGCCGCGCCATCTTGAATCCCGCGCCCGTTTCTGTCACCGTCGCTCCCACGCTCATCGCTGTCTCCTTCCCGGTTTCACAGCTCCACGAAGTCCGCTGACTTGCTGACTCGCCAACTTGCTGGCTTGCTATTTCTTCAGCGCCTTCATCACCGCGCGCAGCGTAAAGTCGATCGACTCGCGCGGCACGCTCTCGACAAACGGTCCAAGCACCCATCCCAATCCCGTGGGAATCGACCGCGTCAGCGAGACGGATTCGATCTGCATGGTCACGCCGCCGTCCCGCTCCTCGTAGTTCCAATACGTATTCATCCGCCACAGGAAGCCGCGGTCCTGGCTCGTACTAAAGGGCCGTCCCTTCGCACCGATCTCTTCCACCCGCGTGCTCCGCGATGCAATCGTGCCGTGCTGGGGGTCGCTCCGCGCGTAGGTGATGGCATACGTCGTGTCCAGCACCACCGTAAGCACATGCTGCTGCTTCACCCGCATGGTCACGCTTGCATGGTCCTCATCCTGCGCGAGCACCCGCGCCGCCATGACCTGCGGCGCGAAGTAACGGGGATAATCCGCGAAATCGCGCAGCACGCGCTCGAAATCTTTTGCCGTGGCACCCGGCGCAAACGCCGTCCCGCGCCAGTCATGGATCAGCGCTCCCGGCAGATCAGCTTCTTTCTTCGGCGTCAATTCTTCGATCACAGGCTCGCCGGCGCGCACGCGCTGCCAATCCGCCGGCGCGAGATACGTTTGCGGACTCCGGTGCTCGGCCTCGAGCCGGGACTCCGCCTGCCGCACGTATGCATCGAATCCTGCCTGCGCGGCCGCCGTCGGCTGCTCGCCCGCCGCGCCCGCCGCCACAGACACAAACATCGCCATCGCCAGCAGCCGCCTCACCCTGGCCATGCGTTCCCGCCTCATGCTGCGTACCATGCCCGGAAAGACGTTCCGGGCGCAATGCCAGCCGCCTCACCCTCGGAGCGAATGTTCCTCACCGCGCAATCTCTTCACCTTCTGTCATTTCGCGCAACTTCTCACCCGCGCCCCGGCTCTCAAGGCGAGGCCCGATTCAGCTAAACTGGCCTGCAAGGAACATGTCAGGGAACCAATCAGAGACCGCAGGCAAGCCAGGGACGACCCCCGGCCCGCCGCGCCGCTACCGCTTCGGCGTCTTTGAAGCCGACACCCGCACCGGCGAGCTGCGCCGCAAAGGGGTTCGCATCAAGCTCAACGCCCAGCCCTTCCAGGTGCTGGTCATGCTCCTCGAGCGCCCCGGCGAGCTGCTCACCCGCGAAGAGATCTCCCGCGAGCTCTGGCCCGACGGCACCTTCGTCGATTACGAGCACGGCGTCAACTCCGCCGTCAACCGCATCCGCGAGGCCCTTTCCGACTCCGCCGCCAATCCCCGCTTCCTCGAAACCCTCGCCCGCCGCGGCTATCGCTTCCTCGCTCCGGTTGAGCGCATGGCCGCCGGCGAGCCTTCCATTTCCGCCGGGCAGCCAGAGTCGGCATCTTCGAATGAGACCGCATCTTCGGCCGAACTCGACCCGGCGCAGCCGGCGAGCGGGACCGCCGGAAAATCGCGCACGCGCATCCTCGCTACGCCCGAGGATCTCCCCAGAACCCCGCACGCCGTGGTCCAAACGCTCTTTCTTCTTCTTCAGCTGATGTATCTCGGCTTCTATCTGGGTGCGCTCACCAATCTGGCCGAAGTTGAAGACCTGCTCTCGCCTCTGCGCCGTGCCACGCTGGTCGTGATGATCCTCATTGTCACCGCCGCCATTCTCATTCCCGTGCGCGCCTTCGCCTTCTGCGCGATTCTTTTTCGCGCGCCCTCGATACGGGAAAAGTTTCTGCGCCTCTGGCCGTTTCTACTCCCCCTCGACGTCCTCTGGTCTCTTTCGCCCTATCTGCTTCTGCACCACATAAACTTCGGGCTCGCCCTCGCCTGCATGGCGCTTCTCGTCTACTCGCCCTTCGCCCAGCGCTCGCTCGTCCTGATGGGCGCCGGCCAGCCGCGCGCCGTCTCTGTCCCGGTGCGCTGAGCGGGCTCAAGCAACCAGAAGACATCTGTCCGCGCGGCCCAGCAAGACGACCGGTCAACCCTCTTCAGCGCTCATCCGTGCGCTTTCCACGGATCGTACGTTCCCACGCTCCACGAGTGCCCCTCCGGATCCCTCACCGTAAACTCGCGGCTCCCGTAGTCCATGTTCTGGATCGACCGCAGCACCGTCGCTCCGGCCTTGAGCGCCCGCGCATAGACTGCATCCGCATCCCCAACCACGATGTAGGAGCTGCGCGTCTCCACGCCATCCAGCTCTCCGGGCAATTTGAAGTGCCGCCCGTATTCGTCATCCTTCGTCGAGCCGAGCATGATCATCCCGCTTCCCAGGGTTAGCTCCGCATGCCCGATCGTTCCGCCCGGTCCTTCATAAACCGCATGCCGCGCGAATCCGAACACCTTCTCCAGCCAATCGATCGCCGTCTTCGCATCGCGATACCTGAGCGTTGGAATCACGCTGGACCGCATTGTCTTCGCCTCGTCCGCCATGGGACCTCCATTGCGCGGAGAACTCCGCGCAATGCGCACACTCTTGACCTTCGCCGGTTTTGCTCCCGCCGATCTTGGAAAAATCGGAAATTCCGCTCACTCCACGCGAATATGATTTGCCCATTGTGTCTTGAGCGCGGAGTAAGTGGTCGCGTCCACGCCGGAGAAGGCGCGGAACTCATTGGCAAAGTGCGATTGGTCGTAGAAGCCACAATCGAGCGCCATCTCCGCCCAGCGCACGTCCGCGCCCGCGTGCAGCAGCCGCACCGCCTGCTGGAAACGCTGGATCCGGCACCAAACTTTCGGCGTGTGGCCCACCTCCTCGCGAAACACCTGCGAGAACCTCCGCTCGCTCCATCCTGTGCTCTGCGCCATGGCGCGCACCGTGGTCAGCGCCGGCACACGCCCAAAGCGCTCCAGTGCATAGCGCACAGCTCCCGCCGGCGTTGCGCGCCGTTTTCCCGCGTTCGTCCTCCATCTCTCGAGTAGAAACGCCTCCAGGCAGGCAAATCGCGCGTCCAGGGGCGTTTCGCGCAGCCGGTCCCGGAGCGTCCGCGTTCCCGCGCCCCACGCATCTTCCAGAGCGAGGCTCCGGTTGCTGAACCGGTCCACTGCATCGCCGGCAAACAGCGCGAACCCGTCCGGCTCGAAGACCACGCCCATCAGGTCCGCCATGTCCGCGCTGGAGATGATCTCGTAGACGCTGCGCCCGCCCACCACCAGCGCCGGGGCCATGGGCGCGTCCGGCGCGCCCTCCGGACACTCGCGCAGATAATCCTGTTCCAGGTTCAGGATCACCTGCACGCAACCGTTGGGCAGAATGCGCTCCCGCCGCTGCTGTATCCCTGGCGCGCGCGTCAGCCAGAGCATGCGCACATACCGGTCCAGCGGCGCCGCGGGCCTGCGCTCGAGATACAGCACGCCTCACCTCGTGCCCGTTATAGCACGTTATTCTGCTGGCATGCCGTCACCCGCGCGCGATACCGAGCTCGTGCAGATCGTCGATGCCTCCTTTGCGGACGCGGCCCGCCGCGCCGGTCCGCACCTGGTCTGCCGCCCTGGCTGCACGCAGTGCTGCTACGGTGCATTCCGCATCAACGCCCTGGATGCAGCGCGTCTCCGCGCCGGCCTCGAGGCGCTTCGTGCGGCGGACCCCTCCCAGGCGCAGACCATCGAAACCCGCGCCCGCGCCTGGCTCGCCGAGCACAGCGCCAATTTTCCCGGCGACAGGCAGACCGGCATCCTGGGCACGAGAAAAGAAGACCAAGAAAAATTCGAGAACTTCGCCAACGACGCGCCTTGTCCCGCGCTCGATCTTGCCACCGGCCTCTGTTCGGTCTACGCCTGGCGGCCTATGACCTGCCGCGTCTTCGGCCCGCCCTTACGCACCGAGACGGAAAACGGCTCAGAAGCCCTCGGCCACTGCGAGCTCTGCTTTACCGCCGCCACGCCGGAGGAAGTCGCCGCTTGCGAGATGGCCGTTCCGCACGACCTCGAATCGGAAATTCTCGACCAACTCGGCTCTCAGCAAGAAACTATCGTCGCCTTTGCGCTGCTCGGCTGCGCGCTGTCCATGCCGTAAACTGAACCGTGCAACCCCCCATGCCAACGCGTCCCTGCCGGGCGGAAATCTCCACCCGCGCCCTCGAAGAGAACTTCCGTTTTCTCGCCGCGCTCGCTGCGCCCCACGCGGAGCTGCTCGCCATCGTCAAGGCCGATGCCTACGGCCACTCCCTCGCCCTCTGCGCGCCCGCTGTTATCGCCGCCGGCGCTCGCTGGCTCGGCGTCACCAGTGTGGAGGAGGGCATCGCCGCCCGCGCCCTCGCGCTCAGCACGGAAACCGCCGCGCCCACACAAATTCTGGTCATCGGCGGCATCTTTCCCGGCCAGGGTGCTGCCGCGCTCGCCCATCGCCTCACGCCCGTGGCCTGGGAGCCATGGCACTTCGACGAGCTTTTCACCGCCGCTCGCGCCGCCAACGCCGCACCGGGCTCCGTGCCCATTCACCTGGAGATCGATACCGGGATGAGCCGCCAGGGTGCCGACCCCCACGCGCTCGCGCCTCTTCTCGGCCGTTTCGACCCCGGCTCTCCGCTGCGCCTCGAGGCCGTGATGACGCATCTCTTCGCTGCCGACGAGGCCGGCGGCGAGATCACCCAGTCGCAGCTCGCACTCCTCGATCAGACCCTCGGCCGCATCTCCGCGGCCGGGCATTTTGCCGAGTGGCTCAACGTGGGCAACTCGGCTGCGCTCCTCGCCGGCCAGGCGCCCGCGATTGCCGAACTCGCCGCGCGCCACGGCATGAAGGCCATGCTCCGTCCCGGCCTCGCGCTCTACGGCCTCACCCCGGAGTTCAGCCCGGACTTCACGCCGCCCGTCGCCTCCGCGGAGCCGGCATCTCTCGCACGCGCGCACACCGCGCTCCGGCCCGTTCTCAGTTGGAAATCCCAGGTCGTCTCCGTCCGGAGCGTTCCTGTCGGCACGCAGGTGGGCTACAACGGAACCTTTGTCGCCACCGAGCCCATGCGTCTCGCTCTTGTCGCCGCCGGCTATGGCGACGGCCTCGACCGCAGCCTCAGCAATCGCTTCAGCCTTCTCGTCCGCGGCGAACACGCGCCCATCGTGGGCCGCATCTCCATGGACCAGACTGTCCTCGACGTCACCGACATCGCCGCCGTCGCACCGGGCGACGAGGTCGTCCTCATCGGCAGTCAGGGCGGCGAAACCATCACCGCCTTCGATCACGCCCGCGCCGCCGGCACCATCCCCTGGGAAGTCTTCACCCGCATCGCCGCCCGCGTGCCGCGCGTTGCCGCATAGCCCCGCGTTGTCTCGACGATGTCTTTGAATTCGGCACAAACTCCGGTTGCCCCAGGTCCTGTTACGGGGACCTGGGAAAGCACCAAGCTCAACCTGCCCTCATCAATCTGGATTCGGGAGAAACGGGTCCTGCCGTCACCGCGCCGGCGTTGGGCACAAGCCCGCCGCGCACTCTACCGCCGAGATCATCGCCTCAAATCCCATGCACGAGTTCAGCAGCATGTGATAGAGCCCGCGCGAGCACCACTCCTGCTGATAGAACTTGCGAATCACTGCCGCCCGCCGCTTGTCGTAGGCGGCCAGCTCGTGCTCGGCATTCTCTGCCTGGCGCGGAAACTGGTGCGCGAACCAATCCTTCTTGGCGCTTCCTGTCGCGTAGACAAAGATATGGAAGCATCCCGGCCTGCCGGCCAGCGCGCAGGCCGCGCCCCGGCCCACCAGCACGCAGTGGCCTTCCTCGGCCGCTGCCAGAATCTCCTCGTGGATGAGCGAAAGCATCCGGTCAGAGTCGAATATCTGCTCCTCCGACGAGTTGCCGGTGGTCGACATGGACGAATCCTGCCAGAAGATCTTCCCGTAACGGTAGTACCAGGGATCCAGCCGCTCGTCGAATCTGGCCGCCATCTTCGGGTCTACGCCGGCCATGCGCGCCGCACCCGCTACCAGTTCCGTATCCAGCAGCCGCCATCCCAGCCGCTTGGCCAACTCGTGCGCAAACTCCCCGCCGCGCGAGCCGTACTCCCGCTCAACCGTGATCACTGTGGTGGGCGCATGCACCATGGTGGCCAATCACCCCGCGAAAAGGAGCATACAACGGATTGGCCCCAAACGAAAGTGTCCCCGCTTACGGCCGGCCGCAAATCTCTTTCCAGGAAGGAAAAACTATACCTTGACGATCTACACAACTTCGTGTAGATAATCTAGGCATGGGTAAGCCAATCGATCTCGTTCAGGGCACTCTGGATCTGCTGATTCTTAAGACTCTCACCCTCGACCCCATGCACGGCTGGGCCATCGCCAAGCGCATCCAGCAGGTTTCGGGAGACGTGCTCCAGGTGCAGCAGGGCTCGCTCTATCCCGCGCTCCATCGCCTCGAGCAGCAGGGCTGGATCAAGGCTCGCTGGGCCGAGAGCGAAACCGGGCGCCAGGCAAGGTTTTACTCGCTCACCATCGCCGGCCGCAAACAGCTCGAGGCCGAAACCGCCAACTGGAGCCGCCTCTCCGCGGCCATCAACCTCATCGTGAGTGAAGCATGAGGAACGAGGGAATAGGGAACAGAAACCCTTTGAGTGTTCCGGCGACTGATCACTGATCACTGACCACGGAAAAAAATGCGCTGGCCCCACCAACTCGCCGCCAAACTCCGCACGCTCTTCGCGCGCAGCCGCGCCGGCTCGCAGCTTGATGACGAGCTCCGCTTCCATCTCGAGCGGCAGGTGGAAGAGAACCGCGCCGCCGGCATGAGCCCCGAGGAAGCCCGCCTGGCCGCCCTGCGGGCCTTCGGCAATCCTGCCCTGTTGCGCGATCAGACCCGCGCTTCCTGGAGCTGGAACTCGCTCGAATCGCTCCTCCGCGATCTCCGTCTGAGCTTCCGCACGCTCAGCCGTACCCCCGGCTTCACGCTGGTCTCCATCGCCGTAATCGCCTTATGCATCGGCGCCAGCACCTCGCTCTTTACCGTGGTGCGCTCCGTGCTTCTGCGTCCGCTCCCCTTCCGCGACCCTGCGCATCTGGTCATGATTTACGAACACTTCCGCGCGCCGGAGCTCAACCAGCCGAACTACGACTGGAATCCCGTTGCTCCCGCCGATTACTTCGACTGGCGCGCGCGAACTCACGGCTTCGAAGATATGGCGGCCTGGCGTTACGCGCAGTTCAATCTCACCGGCGTGCGCAACGAGCTGCCTGAAGTCATCATGGCGCGGGGAGGAACGTACAACCTGTTCCCGCTCCTCGGCGTGCAGCCCGTCTACGGCCGTAGCTTCACAGAGGATGAAGACCGGCTCGGCAAGAATGTCGCCATTCTCACCTGGAGCCTCTTCGAGCGCCGCTTTTCGGGCGACCCCGCCATCGTCGGCCAGGCCATTCATCTTGACGGCAAGCCTTTCACCGTCGTGGGCATTCTGCCCAAAGACTTTACCTACCCCGATTCAGACGTGCAGATCTGGGTGCCGTACGCGACCGGAGTTCCACCCGATGTCCTGCGCCATCACGACTTTCATTTCAGCCGCGTCGTCGCGCGTCTCAAGCCCGGCGTCAGCCTGGCCAGTGCCATCGCCCAGGTCGACGCCCTGCAATATCAAATGCACTTGCAGAACCTCAGCGCGCCGGTCGCGGAAGACGCCGTCAGTCGCGGCATCACGGAAGACCTTTCCAAAGATGTGCGCAAGCCGCTGCTCCTGCTCATGGGCGCGGTGGGCTGCATGCTTCTCATCGGCTGCCTCAACGTCGCCAACCTGCTTATCGCCCGCGCCGCCGCGCGGCAAAAGGAGGTGGCCATCCGCGGCGCTCTCGGCGCGCGCCGCTGGACGCTGGTGCGCGGGCAATTGATCGAAAGCCTTCTCATCTCGGTGGCCGGGGGCGCGCTCGGCGTTGCGCTTTCGCTCTCAGCCACAAAATGGCTCGCGCACGCCTGGAAGAATCTTCCCACCGCCCAATCCATTCACGTGGATGGCACGGTGCTTGCCTTTGCCTGCGCGCTGGTTCTGGCTGCAGCTCTCCTGTCCGGTCTGCTTCCGGCCATCTCCTCTACGGCCAAATCGGCATTTTCCGCCATGCAAAGCACCGCGCGCACCACCAGCGCCGGTCTCGGCCGCACCACTCTGCGCAAAGCCCTGCTTACCATCGAAATCTCCGTCACCGTCGTTCTTTTGATCGCGGCGGGCCTATTGCTCAAGAGCTTCGTTCGCTTGCGCACCACCGACGTGGGCGCCGTCACTTCCAACGTCCTCACCCTCGATTACAGCCTGCCCGCCGAAAAGTATTCGACCCAGGAAAAGATGAACGCCTTCAATGAAGAGCTCCTGGCGCGCGTGCGTGCTCTGCCCGGCGTTCGCGCCGTCGCCCTCGGCTCGGTTCTTCCCGGCGGGGGTTACGGCGGCGATGACATCATCCTGGTCGTCGAGCACCCCCCCATTCGGCCCGGCGCGCTCCTGCCAGACGCCATGAACCGCATCGCCGATCCCGGCTACTTCCAGGCCCTCGGCATTCCCCTCCTGCACGGCCGCTTCTTCACCGCAGACGATCGCGGCGCGCAGGGCCAGAAGATGATCATCAGCCGCCTGCTCGCGGAAAAGTATTTCCCCGGCGAAGATCCCATCGGCAAGCACCTGCACGTTCCCGCCTGGGACGATCCCAAAGGCGCCCAGGCTGTTTATGAAATCGTGGGCGAAGTGGGCGACACTCTTTATCAAGTGGGCCAGCCGGATATGGCCACGATGTACACGCCCGCCTTCGTCGATGCGCACAACGGCCCCGGCTTTGCGCTGGCCGTGCGCACCGCTACCGATCCGCTGGCCATCTCCATCCCCGTCCAGAAACAGTTTGCCGCCCTCGATCCCGAGCTGCCCGTCTCCAACGTCCTCACTCTGGATCAGGTGATTGGCCAGTCTCTCGGCAGCGCCGACCTGAGCGCCACGCTGGTTCTCGCCTTCGCCGTGCTCTCGCTTATTCTCGCCTCGGTCGGCCTTTACGGCGTGCTTTCCTATCTGGCCGCGCAGCGCACCGTCGAGATTGGCGTGCGCATCGCGCTCGGCGCCCAGCGCCGGCAGGTGCTGCGCCTCATGCTTTTTGACGGTCTGCGCCCCGCGCTCTTCGGCCTCGTTCTCGGCCTGGCGGCCGGAGCCGCTGCCGTGCGGCTCATCCGCTCCATGCTCTATGAAACCCAGCCCCTGGATCCGGCCATCTTTGCCGCCGTCGCCGCCGTCCTGCTCCTGGTGGCCGCGCTCGCCTGCTTCACGCCCGCCTGGCGCGCCGCGCGCCTCGACCCCATGCAGGCCCTCCGATCGGAGTAGGCGCCTATTCGCTGCCGATGGCATCTGCGCGGCCATCGGAAACTTGCGAACCTGGGCAGAGAAGAGAGGCGAGCATCACGGCGAGGGCCTGGCGGATCTCGTCCTCCGCGATTGGCCGGCTCTCTTCCCTGGCCTTTTCCGCCACGCGGCGGACATAAGCATCGCAAAAGACCATCGACCACTCGGCTGGGAGCAAGGCAGCTTGTCCCTGTCCATGTTTGTCGAGTTGCACGCTGGACGGCGCAGCCAGGTTGTCTGCGAAGCGGAGCTGCCCGGCAAACCCTTTCCCTTCATCGGGCAATGAGGATCCAGCCCGCTTGAAAAGCTTTGAGCCCGCCGCGTGAAACCTCTCCGGGACCCTTTCGAGAAGGATGATCTCGGCGCCGTCCAGGCTCACCTGTTTCCCGACAAGGGAGTCCTCGGAATCTCTTCCCCGCGCATAAGCAATGCTCAACGCGCGCGCAAGATCGCGATCGACGTCATCCAGATGTTGCGGGCTCGGGGACATGCGCCCGTAGTATCGATATCTTGCCAGGTAGGAAAGCTCTTCCGCCGATCCGCGAAAGTTTTCGTATTGGTACATCAGGTCTTCTTCAAGCGACGAGAGGCCGCGCACCCGCGCAAGGGTTGCGTACCACTTGAAGGCCTTGTTCAGATACCAGCCGCGCGTCTTATAAAGGCGGTCTTCGCCTGAGCTCTCGCCGAAGATGTTGAAGCTGAGCTGGCTGAACATCGCGATGTAGTCTTCGCGCTGCTGCGCGATCATGTCGGACCACTGCAGATCGGACGATGCCAGGTATTCATCGAAAGACCCTTGGGGAAAATATGCGAAATGCGGAGAGTAGCCTCCATCGTGATGAATATTGCCGCGGACAAACCCCGGCTTCATGGCGATCAGGAAGAAATGAAAACCGTGCACCTCCTCCGTCCGCTGGTCGCGCAGTTGCACCTGGGCGACTCCTTGTTCATCCTTGCCTCCCAGCACCGCATGGAGCTGGAACTTGCGCAGCTCTCTGGTCAGGGTCCGTTCCAGTTCCGATTTGAAGCCGGAGACATGGCCGATCTCCGGAGGCAGAAAGATTCGCCAATCCAGGTCGCGTATGTAATCCCAATCCACATATCCCCAGCGGCTGACGCTCAAGGCCAGGCTTCCGTACGGAGAAATCGGCGTTTTTCCCACGTATTGCAGAAGATGCGGGCTCGTGGCCGCGAAGGCGCGCAAGGTTTCATCCACAACCGTGCGGAGCAGGGGAACCATGGCCACGTCTTGGGAGCCCCCGAGCCGCTCCTTGGGCAGAAAAAACGGCTCTTCGCGGATAAGGTTGCAGTGTCCTCCAATGAGAGGTTGAATGCGTAGATCCTGGAAAGACAGGTTCTGTTCTGTCCTGGCAAGAAGGAATTCCACTGCCCGGCGGAGGGCCGGCTTTCGGGCAAGAAGGGCGCGCACAGTTTCCTGCCCGATCGAGCCGTTGTTCTTCGAGGAGGGCCGGCGCGTGGCCATAGGATTCGTGGTCGAGCGGCTACTTCATTGTAGCCTTCGCCTGGGCGCCGTTCACAGCGCGCCCGTAGTCGATCCCGCTGGCTGATTGACCGGCGGATTCGCCGGCTCGCTACTGGCTATCCGGCTCTGCCGGCAGCGCCTTCGACGATTTCAAATGCGGCGCGTGGCCCAGCGCAGGCGCCCTTTCAGCCACGGGAGGCGCGGGGACAGCCGGCGGCGCGGGCGGAAATGCCGGCCCCTTCTTGAGTCCCAGGTCCCCATTATCGGAGCTCAACTGGATGGTCGGACCTCCCGCTCCAATCTTCCCGCTCACCGTCTTCGCTTCGTCGCCGCTCACCGTGAGCCCGTAATCGTCCACAATGTCGCCATTGCGGGTGTGGCCATCCACGGTGGCGTTGGCGTTCGGCGGCAGCGTGATCTCCACGTCGCCCTTGTCGTTCCTGGCTTCGATGTTGTACGAGCCCGCCGGCTCCACGCTGATGCGGCCGTCGCGGTTCTCCACGTAAGTGTCGCCGTAGATCTGGCTCAGGTCCACGTCCTTGGCATGCGTGGTCACGTGCACCGAACCTGTCGCCTGCGTCACGCGCAAATCGTCCGAGTCCAGCGTCAGGTCGCCGGGCAGCGACGCCAGGTCCAGCGTCGTCACCGGCGTATGCAGATGCACCGGCCCGCTGATGGTCTCCATGTGCACGTCGCCCGGAATCTCACCTGTCTGCGTCACCGTGCCGTGAATCTCAGACAACGTGATGTCGTTCACGTCTCCCTGCATGGTCACATCGCCCTGCACGTCGTGTGCGGAAAACTCGTCATGTCTTCCGTTCGTGAAGTGCGCCGTCACCGGTCCGGTGATCGAGTTGAGCTGAATATTCCCGCGCGCCGTCACGTCAATCCCTGCGCCCAGCCCCGCCGCCACCACGTCGTCCCAGCCGGAGTTTACCGTCACCTTGGCGGTCTTCGGAACGGTGATCGTCAGGTTGACCCTTCCCTTGTCGTTCCCGTCTGACTTCACCAGCACCGACGCTCCGTTCACCGTAAGGTGCGGCGCCACCGCATTCCAGATGTTCCTGGCATCGTTGTCGGAGTCGGCGAATGCCTCCTCATGCGCCTGCACTACGATATCCGGCCCGTCGCCCGCGGTCACATTGACATTCCCGTGCGGATTCTCGATATCCACCGTCGCATCGGCGGGAATCGCCGCATTGATCGCCTGGATGTCGTTATCGTGCTCCGGCAAACCGAAGTTGAAGAGGCCGCCGTTGTCGTCATTCCACTGCCACACCCAGGGGCTCATGTGGTGCCAGCCCGACGCACCCAGTCCCAAAAACGCCAGCAGGATCAGCAGGCCCACAAAGCTTCCCGTGCGACGCACCGGCGTCTTGCGCCTCATGTCCAGGGCCCACTCGCCCAGCAGCGCCAGCCCCGCTCCGATCAGCAGCAGCGGCCACCAGCGTGCGTACCACTCCCAGAACGAGCCGGCGCTGATGTGGCCGGAGAGCACCAGCAGCGCCACAATCCCGATGCCGATCAGGATCAGCGGCCCCACCATTGAGGGCACCCGCGGGCCGTAGGAGCCCACATACCCGGCCTTCCACGCATGCCGCTGCGCACGCCATGCGTCGCGCTGCGCACGCCATGCCGCGCGCTGCTGCTCGCGGTACATGCGCCACTGCGTCTTCGGATCGTAAGGCGGAAACCCGCCCGGAGGTGCGTTGGGAGGTGTATTGGGAGGCGTGCTCATTGTTGTCCTCCGTCCCCGCCGTTACCGAACCGCTGCGTCAAGTCCTGAGAGGGCGAGGGAACAATCGCCGTTCCCGGATCGGCCGGCGGCTGTGCCGCATTCGCATCCACGCCGCTCGCGTAGGGCGGGCAGGTATACGGCTCATACCCATCGATAGCCAGCGCTGCCCGTTCGGCCAGCAGCATAACCCCGATCATGATGAGCAGCAGCGGCCAGAACAGTCCCCAGAAGTGGTCGATCACGCCCGCCTCATCCAGCAGCGCCAGAACCCCCAGCAGGAGCAGAATTGCCGGCCCGCGCAACCGGCGGATGAGAATATACCGGTTCATTCCAAATCCGCTCATCGTGGACCTCCCTGCGAGTCCTGCATGCGGCGCACGATCATCCACACGCCCAGCCCGATCAGGATCAGCGGCCACGCGAACTCAAACGCGCGCCCTGAAAACACGTCGAATTGCCCCATCAGGAAAAGCAATCCCAGCGCGATCAGAACCACGGCGCCAATGGGTTCCTTGCGCCGCCAGTAGAGCGGCGGCACCGGAGGGATGGGAGGAATCGGCGGAATCGGCGGGACTCCCGGACCCGTGTACCCGGCTCCGGTTCCGGCTGCTCCGTACGGTCCGGTATACGGGCTTTGTGACGAACCCTGGTACGGCGTCTGCCATCCCTGCGCCTGTCCGCCTGGCGCCGCACCCGACCCTGCCGGATTGGCCCCAGCCGGATTCGCCGGCTGTCCCGCCCCAAAGCCTGCGCCGGGATTCATCCCTCCCGCACTGGCCTGTCCTGGCCCATGCGGTCCCCGCTGCCCGATGTTCAGCCAGTTCCCGATCTCGTTCAGTCCCAGCGGATCGGGCACCGGTTGACCGTCGCGGCGCGCCTTGGCCACGTGATAGGCCTCGAACACCTGGTAAACGATCCAGCCCGCAATAAACAGGCCGAAGATGGGGAAGTGATCTGCCGAGCTCACCAGCACGGCAAAGATGAAGATGTGGATCAGTCCCTTGATGAACTGTCCGTTGTACATCGCGCCCACGCCGGGAATCACGCCCAGCGCCGCCGCTGCGGCCGGATTCGGCTGCCCCTGCGGCGTATACACTCCCGCAAATGGCGTCTGTGCGCTCTGCCACGCCGTCCAGCACGGCTCGCACAGAATCTGCCCACCTGCAGCTGTGCGGACGCAGCTTGCGCACAGCGCCTTGCCGCAGTTCTGGCAATACGCCGTGGCCGTTACGCCGCTATGGTTTACGCAATCCATGGCTTGCTCCTTTCGTGCGTCTCCCGGCTCGACCCGCCGGGATTGGAGCTGCCGGAATCGGTCAAACCCTCTTCCTTCCAACTCACTTCCGCTTGCACAAAGTCTTCTTGAACAGCTTTTGACCGGTCGAGTGCCGCTTCAACGGCTGGTCCGTTCATGGGCAGCCCCGACCCTTTCGGAGGGTCCACGCGCGACCCTCCGCTTCCACCGTTTCTGGGCGACTGGCCGCCCGCGGGCTGCGCATTCTTCTGCGTTCCGCTGCCGTTGTTCTGGTCCTGGCCCTCCGGCGCCGGCCCGCGCAGTTCGCGCATCCGCGCCTCGACCTCGTAGACAAACCGCAGGTGATCGTAATAGCGGATGATCGGCACCGAAGCCATGGTCAGTTGCCGCTCCATGAAGGCGCGCATGGCCGTCGGCCGCAGGTCGCTCAGCCGCAGACTTGTCACCCGCACGCCCAGCATGTTCAGCGTCAGCGCAATCGAAAAGAACGCCGTCGCGCCCGTCATCATCAGCCGCGGCTCGGCAAATCGCCGCACGAACCCCATGAATCCCGGCTTCTGCCACTTCGGCGTCAACAGCTCTACCGGAATCCCGCCCGCCGGCATGGGCACGGGCGAGCCCAGCGGCAACGCCGTCTCATGCCCCGGTCCCGTGTGCGCCAGAATCCGCTCCACCAGTCCAGCCGGAACCTCCGGCTCGGGGGCGAGAAACTCCAGCCACTCCCGGCCCCGCTTCGATTCCTCAAACAGCGCCGTGCAGGCCGGGCAGACGGCCAAGTGCTCGCGGAAGATGACTTCCTCGGCGGGCCCCAGCTGCCCGTCCAGCGCATCCGGTAACAGCGTCTCCCACTGCCCGCAGGCCGCAGACCCGGGAATATTGGATCCCGGAATGTGGGGACTCGGATTATTTTTGCGCTCTGCCATGGTTACATCACCTCCCGTTTATTACGTTCCAGCAACCGCGCAAGTTCCGCGCGTCCTCTGCTGATGCGGGACTTGACCGTCCCTTCGGGTATGCCCAGCACCTGGGCGATCTCCTTGTAATCCATGTCCTGTAAATCTCGTAAAATCACAGCCTCCCGCAGCTCCACCGAAACTTTGGCCAGCGCCTCCTGCACCATCCGCGCCAGTTCCTTCTTGGCCGCCAGCTCGTGCTGCGAGGGGCCTGCGGCCACCAGGCGGTCCACCGGCCGCAGCTCTTCCGATTCGTCCCACCCCTCATCCAGAGAAGATGTGGCCCGCTGGTTCCGGGTCCGCCGGAAGTTGTCCACCAGCAGATTCCGCGTCATGGTTGTAATCCAAACCGGCAAACTTCCGCGCCCGGCATCGAAGCTGCCCAGGTTCGAGTAGATTTTCAGGAAAACGTCCTGCGTCAGGTCCTCAGCGTCGGAGGCGTTTCCGGTGAACCGGTAGCACAGCCCGTATACCCGCTTATGGTGCATGCGCACCATCTCCGCCCACGCGGCCGACTCCCCGTTCAGGCAACGGCGGACGACTTGGGACCCTTCGGTCTCCAGCTTGCTTACCTCCACGCGTGTTGCCCGGCGCGCTGCATTCGCCCCCGGCGCAGCCCCCGGCCTCTCCGCCTGCCGGCCCTCCGGCCCTGTCTGGCCGCCATCCCGCGCGTCGCGCTCCCGCTGTTTTCCCCACCCGCTCCGGGGAGCGGCCTCCCGCACCGCCGGCGCCTGCGCTGCACGCGCGCGCCGCGCCACCCCAAATGGGGCCATGCTCCAGCTTAATGTACCCACGCACTGCATACGGGGCTTATACGGAGGGAGTGTGCAAATGGTTCCGCGCGTGCTTGCGCGCCGGCCCGGCGGCGCCGCACCCTCAACTTCCGGCGTCAAGCTCTGCGCGTCGCGCGCGTCTGCGCCGGCTCACCCGTGCTTTTCGCCCCACTTCTTGAGCGCCATCAGGATCGGACCCAGCTCCCGGCCCTTCGCGGTCAGGAAATACTCCATCCGCGGTGGATGTTCTTCATAGAGACGGCTCGCAATCACCCCATCCGCCTCGAGCGCCTTCAACCGGGCCGACAACACGCTGGGCGTCAGCCCCGGAAGGCTCTCGGAAAAGTCCTGGAATCGCTGCGTCGGATGCTGAAACAAGTCCCGCAGAATCAGAATCGCCCATCGGTCGCCAATCACGTCCAGCGCCCGCGCCACCGGGCATTTCATGTCGTATCGTCTCGCCATCTTGA
>JASHTS010000076.1 GCA_030040425.1 Acidobacteriaceae bacterium
CGCTCGACGGCCGGCTGAGCTGGCTGCTATTCCGGGGTCCTAAAAAGATTGAAAAGCGGCCAATACATTCCACGCGGGAGAATACCAATGATGCATCGAGTTCGGGGTTACGGCCTCGCCGCTACCCTTGTGTTTCTTTCCACCATTGCCGTAGTTCCAAGGGCGAGAGCGGCGTCTTCAACCGCAGCGTACGTTTACATCCAGATACAGGGGCCGGCGGGCGCCGTCTATGGATTTACGGCTTCTTCCGCGGGGAAGGTAAGCACGATCTCGGGCTCGCCGTTCAAACCCGCCGGAGCGATGATCGGCGGCACGTCAACCAAATTCTTCACCCTGGGCCAGACGCTGATCCATTCGTACCCGGTCGCAGCCGACGGCGCTCTGGGGTCGCAGTTATCGCAGGAGCCTGTTTTCGACTATCAGGGCAGCGACTGCGGCGGAGGAACGAGCGGCGAGGATGGCGCGGTGCTGGACCATACCGGCAAGTACATCTACGTGATGCTCTTCAACCCGGACGCGGAATGCACCGCGTACCAAAGCTACATTATTCAGAGCGACGGAGCTTTCTCGTTCGATGGGGACACGGAGTTATCGGGGGGTATGGGCTACGGCGGTTACGGGGTTCCCTCGATCCTGGGGAATGAGACCTTCGCGTATTCCTACTACTCGGACAGTTTCGGGCCCCTGCTCGACGCATTCAGACGGGAAAGCTCGGGGACGCTGGAATACCTGCCGGACTTCAGTTGGACCGCGCCGACGGTGGCTGACGGCTACCAGAGTGGTCCGCCCGATGCATCTCCGGCCGGCAATTACGTGGTGCTTCCACTTTCCGTCATAGACCAGGCCTCTCCGGCGCAACTGGGCAGCTTTACGGTGGGCGCCAACGGAAATCTCACCACCACGAACACTTCGTCGAACATGCCGAGTACGAAGCTTAGCGAGTTTTCCACGACGTTCTCGCCTTCCGGCAAGTTCCTCGTGGCTTATGGCACTTCTGGGGGAACCAACGCCAATGCCGAGGGCGGAATTGAGATTTACAACTTCAAAGGCGCGGCGCCGCTGACGCTCTACACGACGCTTCTGGAGGGCACACCCATCAACCAGGTGGTGTGGGACTCGAGCAACCACATGTATGCCATTTCTGCGAAAGACAACAAGCTGTACGTGTTCACCGTGACTTCGACCTCGGTGACCGAAGACAGTTCCTGGTCGATCGGCGCGCCTTATTCGATGGTCGTGGTTTCCGAGTAAGCCGCTCTGGGGCGATTCGCCGCATACCTTCCGCCGCTTCACCGGGCCGCGGTCACAAAATGACTGCGGCCTTCCTGCGTCCGATCTCGAAACAATTGTGCAGCCCTCGCCCGATGCCAATCCGCTGCGGTTTCCGTCATTTATAATCGGCGATTGTTTGCGAGAGGAAAATAGTCCATGCATCGAATAACTCGGCGCCAATTCGGGAAGACTGTGGCCGCGGCCACGGCGCTCGCGGGAACGGGGTTGCCGCGATTCTCCTTTGCACAAGACGGAGCGGGCGATCAGGCGAGCGATCGCAGGTTTCCCGAAGGCTTTGTATGGGGCTGCGCCACGGCGGCATACCAGATCGAAGGCGGGGTGCACGAGGGCGGGCGCGGACAGACGGACTGGGACGTCTTCTCGCACACGCCGGGCAAGACGCACAACGGCGACACGGGAGACGTGGCCGACGATTCCTATCACCTCTACAAGGAAGACGTGCAACTGCTCAAGAACCTGGGGGTGCGCGGTTACCGCATGTCCATCGCCTGGGCGCGCATTTTTCCCGAGGGCAAAGGCGAGCCGAACTCCGCCGGACTGGATTATTACGACCGCGTCATCGAAGAATTGCTGGCCAGCAACATCACGCCGTACGTCACGCTGTTTCATTGGGATCTTCCCCAGGCGCTGCCCGGCGGCTGGCAATCGCGGGACACGTCCTACGCGTATGCCGACTACGCAGGCTTCATGGCGCGGCATCTCTCCGACCGCGTGAAGCACTTCATGACGACCAACGAGTTCGTCTGCTTTACCGACATCGGCTATCGCGACGGCACCTTTGCGCCCGGGCTGCGCCTGCCCGACGGGCCGGCGAACCAGGTGCGCCACTACGGCATTCTCGCGCATGGGCTGGGCGTGCAGGCGATCCGCGCGCAGGCGCAGGGAGCGGTGCAGGTGGGCCTGGCGGAAAACGCGAGCGTGTTTGTGCCGGTGATCGAGGACGACGCCAACATCGAAGCCGCGCGGCGCGCCACGCGCATGGGCAACGCTCCCTTTCTGACCACGGTGATGGAGGGTAAGTATCCCCACGAATATCTGGAGCACGAAGGCGCCAATGCGCCCAAGGTTGAGCCGGGCGACATGCAGGCGATCGGCAGCCCGCTCGATTTTGTGGGACTGAACATCTACAACCCCAACTACGTGCGCGCCAGCGATGCGCCGCTGGGGTTTACCGTAGAAAAAATGCAGAGCTCGTATCCGCACATGGCCTCGCCGTGGCTCAATATCGGCCCCGAAGGCATTTACTGGGGCGTGCGCAACGTGTGCGACCTGTGGCATCCGAAGGGCATTTACATTACGGAGAACGGCTGTTCCGCCGACGATGTGATCAACGCGGAAGGCCGCATCGAGGATACGGATCGGGTGATGTTTCTGCGCAACTACCTGACCCATCTCCATCGCGCCACAACCGAAGGCTATCCGGTGAAGGCTTACTTCCTGTGGAGCCTGCTCGACAACTTCGAGTGGGCCGACGGTTACAGCAAGCGATTCGGCATTCATTACGTGGACTTCGCCACGGAGAAGCGCACACCCAAGCTGAGCGCGGAGTGGTACCGGCAGGCGATCGCGCAGAATGCCGTGGTGTAGAGGCGGGGGAACAGGGGTCAGGAGTCAGGGATCAGAGGAAGCGGGCGAGCTCTGTCTGCGCGCGGTCGAGATCTTCGGGAACGCCGATATCGAGAAAGAAGCCGGTGACGGGAAGGGCTGCCGGCGCGAGCGAGTCGATGTTGGGCGTCAGGAAATCCGTCTCAAAGGAAAACTTGTCGGGCAGACGCTCGGGCCAACGAAAATCTTTGCACAGGGCGTAAGCGCCGGCGTTGATCCAGCCTGGGCCGGTGCGGCCCTTCTCCTGAAATCCGGATACACGCAGCCCTTCGCTGTCACCATGGATGACCACGCCGCCGTAGCGGGCCACGTCCACGCAATGCGTGACGGCGATGGTCAGCGGCGTTCCTTCCTGCTCGTGGAGGCGCAGCATGGCGGCATAGTCGGCGTCGAGGAAGGTGTCGCCATTGAGCACCAGGACGGAATTTTCGCGCGCCTGCGCGAGCGCCGCGCGGATGGCGCCTCCGGTGCCGAGCGGGACGCTCTCGACCGCGTAGTCCACGCCCATGCCGCGAAATTCAGTGCCAAAATGATCTTCGATCGTTTCGTGGAGATGGCCGACCGACAGGATCGCGCGCGTGCATCCGGCGCGCCGCAGCTGGCTCAGGAGAATCTCGAGAAAGGGCCGGCCGGCGACGGGCGCCATGGACTTGGGGATGTTGTGGAGCCGCGCGGCGAGGCGCGTTCCCAGGCCGCCGGCGAGAATGATGGCTTCCATCAGCGCCGAGGTCCCTCTGCGCGGATTCCAAGAGCGCGCGGCATTGGCGACGGTGCTTGAGAGCGCATCGACATGAACCTCGCTAACAGAAAATCACGTGCGCGGAGCAGGCGTCAACGAGCAGGGCGCTATTCCGCGTCTTCGAGTTCCTGAGCGGCGCCGCCGACCGTTGCACCCTCGGTCCGGAAGGGCTCAAGAATAGTGCGCAGGGTGCGGAAGACGATTTTTGCATCGAGCGCAAGGGAGTAATTCCCGATGTAATGAAGATCGAAGTGGAGCTTGCGAGCGGGCGCGGTGGAATAACGGCAGCAAGTCTGCGCCAGGCCGGTGATGCCCGGCCTGACCGCAAACCGGAGACCGTAACCGGGAAGACGCCGGCGATAGATTTCGACGAAATGCGGGCGCTCGGGGCGCGGGCCGATCAAGCTCATCTGACCGCGGAGCACATTGAACAACTGCGGCAGCTCGTCGATATGCGCGGCGCGCAGGGCGCGGCCGAACGCGGTGATGCGCGGGTCGGCGGAGGCGGCCAGCACCGGCCCGGTGCGCGCCTCCGCGTCCGCGATCATGGTGCGCAGTTTCACGAGCTTGAAACAGCGGCCATCTTTGCCCACGCGCGTTTGCGTATAGAACGCCGGCCCCGGCGAGGTGAGCCGGATGAGGAGGGCCGCGAGCAGCACAAGCGGCGCGGTGAGCGCGAGCAGGCAGAGGGCGCCCACCAGATCGACTGCGCGCTTGATGGATCGCTGCGCGGGCGTGAGCGGACTGAACGCGCGGCGCGGCAGCGGACCAGCGCCGCGAGCCGGGGCACGGAACCGGGGCGCGGATGGGGGCGTGGACGCGTTCGAGCGCAACGCTTCAACTCCCTGGGGAGAGGTAGCGAGTGATGCAGTTGATGAGAGGGGATGTGTTCTCCATCATGCGTCTCTCTACGGGAACCCGTCAACCCCGCTGTGCCGGAACGCGCGTGCCGGTGGTTTGCCTCGCGAGTTACTGCGAGGAATTACCGCGCTCTGCCGATGAGGAATGGCTTTGCAAACGTGTTCGGTCGCTGAGGCAGGCTGCGCGGACGATAGAGAAACCACTTGCACCCGCGCCTTCTGTCCGCGCTCGTCTGGAGGCTCAGCACGGCAGCACCAGCAGCCCGCAGGCGAGCAGATGTGCGGTGAGCCGGTCGAGGGCCTGGGGAAATTTGTAAGAGATGGCGCGCGCGCTGATGCCCAGCATCACGGAGGCCTCGGCCTGGGTGTACTCCTGGAGCACGATGCGGCTGAGCAACTGCCGGTCGAGCTCGTCGAGCCGGTCGAGACATCGTTCCACGTCGAGGACGAAGATGACGGCGTCTTCAAAGGTGCGAATGGGACGGCTGGACGCCCAGCCGCGGCCCACGGGATCGGAGAGGATGGAGGGCGCGCGGCCCACCTGCATGGAGGCGTGCAGGTAGCGGCGCAAGATGCTTTCGGTGTGCCTGCGGTAAAAGGCAAGGCTTACCGGCGGCTCGTCCGCCGGCGACTGCTGCGCAACAGGACGCCGGGGGCGGCGCTCGGCCGCGGCGGCGATACCGGCCCACTCCGCTGTCAGTTGCGGAGACACATCGGGAGCGGGTGCTGCGGTCAACTGCAGGGCTGCGCTCATCGCGCACCTCCTGCAACTGCGGCTACGGCCCAGATCTTGGGAATGGTCTTGCGTCCGGGACGGCCGCGCTTCTTGCGGCTCTCCGGCGCCGGAAAATCTCGCAGCTTCTCTTCACATCCGTGGCAATAGATCGCTCCACCGGCCTCGGCGCGGTAAAACAGACTTCCGCACCCCTCGCAAATTTTCAACTGCACCCGCAATTCCATGCCCGATTCTCCGTAATGCTGCGACCCTGCGCGGATTCTCGCGCCGGGCGTTGAGAAGCGTGCGGCAGGACCAAACGGGCCAAGGGCCCGGCGGGGGAAATGGCTCGCGTCGTTGCTCCCATGGGTTGTGACTCGTGGCCTCAGAACAAAACAAATCATGGGGCAGATCGCGGCCGGTTGAGCCTGAAGCCGGCACGGGGCCAGCCTGCGACCGTGGATGGAGAGTGGAGCAAAGGATGGAAACAGATAAATGGGTCATAGTTTATTTTCCGCGCCGCGGCAAACCTTCCCTTGCGCTCAGTCGAGCGGAGATCGAGGTTTCGGGATGGTTTCCCACAGGTCGATGCGCGATTAAGTAAACATAATCTAGAAACGGTATCGAATTTCGTCAATAATCCCCACGACTTTTACGCGCGAGCTTCGTTCAAGTAACGGTCCCCCTCCAAGATTCCGGGCCAATCTTCCCTCATTGCTTTTCCAGAAGAAAACCAAAGCCGCCCGCTCTCATTGCGGCCGGCAAATTTTCCACAGATGAATTTCTCCCAGCTTCATGAGCGCCTGCGAGCGGAGATGCTGCGCCGCATTGAGCGCGGCACGCTGAGCGTGTCACTACTGGCGCGGCAAACGGGCTTTGGCCAGCCGCATCTCTCCAACTTTCTTCGCGGGCGAAGACGGCTTTCGCTCGGAAGCATGGACCGGATTCTGGCAGCGCAGCGGCTAACGGCCGCCGATCTGCTGCCGGTACTGGCTTTGAGCGAGAGCGCGCCGGGAGAGGAATCGGGCGCGGTGCCGCTGGTGACCCATGCCGCGGCACGGTTCGAGCGAACCATCGTGACCTCGGGAGTACAGTTGACGCTGCATTTCCCGGCCGAGTTGCTGGCCTCCATGCGGCCCAGGGCTCCCAGCGCGCGGCGCGCGTGGCAGCGCTTTGTGGCGGTGCGGGCGAGCGCGGCGGACGCCGTGGCCATGAAGCCGCTGGTGCAGCCCCGGGCCATCGCGTTGCTCGACCGGCATTACATCTCGCTTTTGGCATATAGGCCGGATCGGCCCAATGTTTACGCCATCCAGCAGGAGGCGCATCTCAAACTACGCTACGTGGACTTTGCCTTGAACCGGCTGGTGCTGCGGCCCCACAATCTGGCGATACCGCTGGAGCTGATCGATGCCGGAGGCTGGGAGCCGGCTGCCGACCTGATCGTCGGCCGCGTGGCGCTGATCCTGAACGAACTGTGAGGCCGGGACCCGGAGTGCATGGCGGCTGAGCCGCTCCGCGAAGACGGACAACCGGCGAAAATCTCCCCGCCATCTGACTCCAGAGGAGATGCAGATGGCGACAAAGAAAAAATCGACGGGAAGAAAGAAGTCGACGGGGAAGCCGGGGCGCAAATACTCACCCAGTGCCGGCAAGAACGTGGAAACCGAGATGCGGGAGATGAAGCGGGGCAAGCTCAGGAGCGGACGCAGCGGCAAGAAGGTGACCAGCCGCAAGCAGGCAATCGCGATCGGGCTCTCGAAGGCGCGGAAAGAAGGGAAGAAGGTGCCGAAGAAGAGGCACTAGCGAGGCGTTGAAGTCTTCGCTTTCCCAGGTCTCAGAATCGAGACCCTTCGACTTCGCTCAGGGCAGGCCCCGGGGCGCCCGGCATGCTTTTGATTTAGAGGCAACCGCAGATCCTTCGACTCGCTCGCCCTTCTCTTCGTTCGGGGCTCGGTCGCTCAGGATGACGGCGCGGTTGTGATGCGGTCAATCGCCGAACGCCGACGATCAGACCTCGTGGGTCATATCGGGATTGTCGAAGCGCGTGAACTTGGAGATGAAGTTCAGGTGCACCAGGCCGGTGGGCCCGTTGCGCTGCTTGGCGAGGATGATCTCCGATTTGGCGCGGTCGCTCTCGCTCAACTCTTCGTCGCGGTTGTAGTAGGACTCGCGATGGATGAAGGCGACCACGTCGGCGTCCTGCTCAATGGAGCCGGACTCGCGCAGGTCGCTGAGCATGGGGCGCTTGTCGTCGCCGCGGCGCTCGCTGGCGCGGGAGAGCTGGGAGAGCGCGACGACGGGAATATTGAGCTCCTTGGCCAGCGCCTTGAGGCCGCGGGAGATGGCCGAAACTTCCTGCGTGCGGTTCTCGTAGCCGCCACGGCGACCGCCGGCCGCGGGCAGCGTGGCGGTCATGAGCTGCAGATAATCGACGACGACGAGATCGAGGGCGCCGGCGGTCTGGCGCAGGCGGCGCGCCTTGGCGCGCATCTCGGCAAGCGAGATGCCGGCCGAATCGTCGATGAAGATGCGCGACTCAACCAGTTGCTCCAGGCCGCGCTCGAGCTTGGCGTGATCTTCCTTGCGAATGAAGCCGGTCTGCAGATTGCGCTGGTCGACCCAGGCCTGCGAGGCCAGCATGCGGCGCAACAGGGACTCCTTGCTCATCTCCAGGCTGAAGATGCCCACGATGGCGCCGTGGTTGACGGCGGCGTTCTGGGCGATGTTGATGGCGAGCGCGGTCTTGCCCATGGAAGGGCGCGCGGCGATGATGATGAGCTCGCCGCGCTGCAGGCCGCTGGTCATGCGGTCGAACTCGGTGAAGTCGGTGGCGAGACCTGTGATCTCGCGGCTCTGTTTGTAGAGATTGTCGATGGAGCCGAAGGAGTGCCGGACGATCGCTTCGAGCGGCTGCAGGCCGTGAGTGATGCCTTTCTCGCTGACTTCGAGCAGGCGGGCTTCGGCGTCGCCGATGACCTCGAGCGCGGTCTCGCTCTGATCGGCCGCACGGGCGATGGCCGCCGAGCAGATGGACAT
>JASHTS010000077.1 GCA_030040425.1 Acidobacteriaceae bacterium
CCGGCCAATCCCACGCGCTTCAATCCCGCTTACGATTCAGGCGACCACCTGCATCCCAACGACGACGGCTACAAGGCCATGGGCTTCGCCATCGACCTCAAGCTGTTCGAGAAGTAGCCGCGGATTCCGCCGATGCCTGCCGCGCTGCGTTTCGATGCAGCTTGATCTTCAACTCCTCGTAGACAATCGCCGTGGTATAGGTGACCGAAATCCACACCAGCACCGCTTCAATCGGCAATCGGGCCCACGCGACGATGAAAACTCCGATCATCTCCTCCGGCCGGTAGCCCCACCATCCATAGGGAACGGCCAGCGTCGCCTCCCAGAACAGGCTGATGAGCAGGATCATGAACAGCGTAAGCGAGAGCGCGCGCCACTGGATGAAATTGCGCACCGCGGGAAACAGCATCATCGAGGGCACCGTGCTGCCGGCCACCAGCGCTATGAAGTAGCCCGGCAATCCCGTGGGAGCGGGCGAAAAGAATCTCTTGTAAACGATCGCCGCGGCAACCAGCGCCAGTCCCGCAAAGAGCGACGCCGGATGAAAACTGAGCAGCCGGCCAATCTTCACGCTCTGCGTGCGCGGATCGGGCACGCTGTACGCGGCGAGCCAGTACTCGCCCGTCCACACGTAGAGCAGAAGCACGGCCAGGAATCCGGTGAAGTAGAAGACGTATTCCTCCACCGGAATCGCACGGCCGATTGCCGGCGCATGAATTCCCAGCGTGGCTCCGGGATTCAGATACACGAAGAAGCGGTTGGCGAAAAAGAAATCGAGGCCGAAGCCGACCGGAACCAGAAGCGCCAGCGTAAGCCAGAAGGCCCGCCGCGGAATCCGCAACCGCTCCTGCGGCAGGAACCATCCGCCGATCACGGCGATCGGAACGATGAACAGGAGCAGGCTCCAGGTGTATCCGTGCGGCGTTGGGTTCGCGCTCCCCATCGTGATCGTCGCCGGCACGCGCACCGTGTGCAACGTAATGCCCGCTGGAATCACTATCAGAAGGAGCATAGTCAGGACCAGGGATGCGCTCCGGCGCGGGCTTGGCGCGTTGCCGTTCATGGCGGAACTCCAATTGAGGTCCGGATCAGATGCCAGGATTCTACTCCATTCCTCTCTCCTTCAAGAGCTGTGGCGTGGCCGTTCTGAGGCTCCATCGAGCGGGGAAAATAGTATTTGACACGGCACGCGCGGGAATTCCATAATTTCGCACCGGCTTCCTCAAAAAACAACGAGTCATCTCTGGATCATTTCGGTAAGGAGTCTCGCGAAATGGCTTACGATGTACCGGGATTGCTGCAGATGTCGGGCGCCGACCTCGACTCCCTCTTCTCTTCGAGCCCCTGCGGGGACATTCCCAACGGCCCGGCCAAAGGCACCGCCATCATTGCATCGGGCACGGTGTTCAGTCCGGACATCGCGGAGTTCATCAGCCTCTTTGTCTGGCAGGGCAAAACCTTCGACGCGGCTCACGGCGTATTGCGCAATCGCATTCTTCCTTTCGGGCTGAGCGCCATCGTAGCCGAGGTGTACACGGCCCCCAGCCTGCTCGACAACAAGACCTGCATCGTCCTCGATTACTCCAAGACCTCTGAGGTGGCGCAGTGGATTCGCGATGAAATCCGCCTCATCGGTCCCGGATTTTATCTCGGGCGCGTGTATTGGAGCGCGAAACCGCTCATCCATTTCTGTCTGCAATTCGGCGCAGCCGCCGCTTCCCCGCAGTCCTGATCCCGCGTCGTGGAAACCGCCGCCGTCCGCGATGCACGAACTTTGCAGCACGCGGCCCACGCGGTTACACCGGAAAAACCACTGAGCAACTGCCCGCTTTTTCCCGCTCCCTGCGTATCCCGGGCCGCACTTCGCCCTCGGAAGTCTCTCTCGATGGCGCCGCTATGATGCCGCAGAGCAACGTACTGGTCATCGCTCCGCTCCGCATGGAGCGCGAGGCGGAGCTGCGCCAGTTGCTCGGTTCCATGAATCGGGAGCCGGGGACCGCCGACCCGCGCAATGCGCTGGTGCCCTTCGCCGCGTTCCCGCAATTGCACTTTGCGCGCTTCGTGATTCTCGCCGACCGCACCGTCGGCGATTTGAAAAAAGCTTATGGCGTGGCCGCGCCCGACTATCCGCTCAGCCTCGCCTTCATCGCCGATTTCGACGGAACCGCGGACGCCTTTCGCGCCGATCTTGCCCGCCGCGCCGGCGCGGGGCTCGCGCGCATCTTCTCCTGTTGCCGCGACTTCGCGCCCGGCGCCCACATCGCAGCGGACATCGCCGCCTGGATGAAAGCCCGCGAAACGCCCGCCGCGACCCTGTACGGAACCTGGCGCGGGCGTACCGTGCTGCAGGTTCACGAGGAAAATACACTGCGCCTTGCGCTCCAGAGCCATCTGCAGGCAAAAGCGAATTCCTTGCGGGAGAAGCGCCCCGCTGAGGTGCACGCAGAACTGCGCGCCTTCACCCAGGCGGAGATGCGCGCGGGCCGCTTAACGCTCACACCGCCGCCGCCCACGCCCCTCGGATGGTGGCTGCGCAATGCAGCGCACTTCGTTTTCGTTCCCCTGCTCCTGCTCATTCTTACCCCGCTGCTCATCCTTTATCTTCCCTTTTTCCTTTTTCAGTTGCGCAGCCGGGAAAAATCCGATCCGGAGATCGCGCCCCGCGTCGAAGCCTGCTACGAGGCGGAGCTCGCGCGCATCGAGGACTTCGACGTGACCAACCAGTTCACCGCCATGGGCAGCGTCAAGCCGGGGCTCTTCCGCCGCTGCACCCTCGCCTATCTGCTCTGGCTGCTCAACTGGACCACGCGCCACATTTACGTCCGCGGGCAGCTCGCCCGCGTGGGCACCATTCACTTCGCGCGCTGGGTCTTCCTCAACCACAAGCGCCGGCTGCTGTTTGCAAGCAACTACGACGGCAGCCTCGAAACCTACATGGACGACTTCATCAACAAGGTGGGCTGGGGACTGAATCTGGTCTTCAGCAACGGCGTCGGCTATCCCACTACGCGCTGGCTCATTCTCGACGGCTCGAAGGACGAGCAGAAGTTCAAATACTTTTTGCGCCGCCATGAGCTGCCCACGAATGTCTGGTACAAGGCGTACCCCGGACTGACGGCATTCGATCTCAAGAGAAACACGCTCATTCGCGAAGGAATCGAACGGTCGTCCTTATCGGAAACGGAGCTTAAGCAATGGGTAGCGCTGTTTTGAAGGAGCAGACATTACCGTCGGCACCGAACCACGCGCCCGTGGACTACGCGGACGTGCAGGGAATTCTGCGCTACGGCTTTGCGCAGATGACCGAGGCCGTCTACCTCCTGCTCAACGTCCGCGACGCCGAGGCCGCACGCACCTGGCTCGCTCAGGCGCCGGTGAGCACCGCGCTCGAGCGCAGCCCCGCGCCCTCCACCGCGCTGCAAGTTGCGTTTACCCGGCAGGGATTGGAGGCTCTCGAAGTTCCTGCGCACGTGATTTCCGGCTTTTCTCCGGAGTTTCTCTCCGGCATCGCCGGAGACGCGAATCGATCGCGCCGCCTGGGCGACGTGGGCGCCAACGCTCCCTCGGCGTGGGAATGGGGCGCGCCGGGAAGAGTGCCGCACTTGGTGGCGATGCTCTTCGCGGAGCCGGGCATGCTTGATGGATGGATGCGTTCTGTGCGCGGTGCCTGGTTCCAGCAGGGCTTCATCGAGATCGGCCGGCTGAACACTTCCAACCTCGGCGGGCGCGAGCACTTCGGATTCATCGACGGCATCAGCCAGCCGTTGCCCGACTGGAACCGCACCCGGACCGTCACCGTGAACGGCAGCCAGCTCCAGTACGGCAATCTCGTCTGCCTGGGCGAATTTCTGCTTGGCTATCCCAACGAGTACAACCGCTACACCGACCGTCCCTTGCTGGATGCAAGCGATCCCGCGAGCGAAGAGCTGCCGGACGCCGAGGACGAGCCGGGGAAAAAGGACCTGGGCAAAAACGGAAGCTACGCGGTGATTCGCCAGCTCCGTCAGGATGTGCGCGCTTTCTGGCAGTACGTCGACGAGGCCACGCGCGCCGTGCATGAAACCGGATTTGTCGTTGCCGAGGCCATGGTGGGCCGCGAGCTCGAAGGTGGCGCGCCGCTCGCGCCGCTGTGCGCGCATTCGATTGCGGGCGTAGGCGCGTCGGGCAGCGCATCGAAGCGCGAGCAGGATGTTCGGCTCAACCAGTTCGATTACACCGCCGATGCCGACGGGACGCACTGTCCCTTCGGAGCGCACATCCGCCGCGGCAATCCCCGTACCGCCGATCTGCCGGGCAATCCCTCCGGCATCGTTTCCGAGCTCATTCACCAGCTCGGCTTCGGCGAAACCAATCTCCACGAAGACCTGGCCGCCTCGGTGCGCTTCCATCGCATTCTGCGCCGCGGCCGCGAGTACGGTCCGGGCCTTTCGCCCGGCGAAGCCATGCAGCCGGCTCCGCCCGGCGACCCCGAGCGCGGCCTGCATTTCATCGCCCTCAACGCCAACATCGAGCGCCAGTTTGAGTTCGCGCAGAACGCATGGATCGCCGGCACAAAGTTCGACGGCCTTACCGAGGAAAGCGACCCGCTGCTCGGCAATCGCGCGCCGGTGGAGGGAGACCCCTTCACCAACAGCTTCTCCATGCCGCAGGCAGGCAAACTGCGCCGCCGCATTCTGGAGATGCCTCAGTTCACAACCATGCGCGGTGGCGCGTATTTTTTTCTGCCCGGCATCCGGGCCCTCAAATATCTGGCGGAAGCAAAGGGCGCATGATGGGCGCCAATCCAAGCGGGAGGTAATCTTCCATGACTCACAAGGGACATGGGATTCTCAAGACTTTCTTCACGGCAATTCTCATCCTGGCCATCGCCTGTGCCGCTGCCTTCGGCACATGGTGGCTCAAGCAGCCGCGGCCCGGCCACGTGAAAGACGAGGCACTGACTGCCGGCAGAGACGCCTCGTCTTTTCCGGCTGCGGATGAGGATTACTTCCACGATATGGACGGAGGCATCGACCTCACTGCCCTTGCGCCCGCCGCCGACAAAACTGCGCTTATCCGAGGGCGCAACACCTGGCTGGTGTGGAGTGCCGGTAACGATCGCCTCTGGGACACGCTCATCAATCGAAGCGCCGGTGCGCTCGACTTCCTGAAAATCCTCTCCGATCACCCCGCGCTCCTCAAGATCAACCCCAACTTCAGCCGCGACCATCGCTGGGAATATCTCGGCCTGGTCAACGATCCCTGTTTCCAGAAGGCAACCGGGCCCGATCCCAATCGCTGGGGATTGTGGCTGGACACGCGCCGGCCCGGCTGCGCGCCCGATCCCTTTGAAAACGAGCAGAAATATCCCGGCGTGAAGATCGGCTCGCGCGGCACCAAAGTCGGCGGCAAGGATTTTCCCGTCGGCTCCTACTACGGCTATGAAACCGGCATCGTGGGCCTGCGCCTCTTTCCCAACCCCGACTTCGACGAAGCGGCCGCGCGGCATTGGGATCCGGTGCGCTACTACACTGACTCGAACTATTACAACGACAAGAACCTCATCCGTCCTTACCGCGTAGGCATGTCCTGCGCCTTTTGCCACGTGGGTCCGAACCCTACCAAGCCACCTGCCGATCCCGACAATCCCAAATGGGAGAATCTGAGCTCCGAGGTGGGCGCGCAGTATTTCTGGATCGAGCGCATCTTTTACTGGGAGGCCGACCAGACCAATTTCGTCTGGCAGTTGTTCCACGCCTCGCGGCCCGGCTCGCTTGATACGTCGTTCATCTCCACGGACAATATCAACAATCCCCGCAGCATGAATGCGATCTATCTGCTCCAGGAGCGGCTCGACCACTCGCTGCGCTGGGGCAAGGAGACCCTCGTGGGGCCGCAAAAAGACAACAAGCAGCTCAACGACTATGTGAGCAGCGGACCGTTGACCAAGTATTTCCAGCCTCCGGATACGGTGTGGACACCGCGTGTCCTGAAGGACGGCTCGGATTCCGTCGGCGTGCTCGCTGCCCTCAACCGCGTCTATATCAATATCGGCACCTTCAGCGAGGAATGGCTGCTGCACTTCAACGCGCTGGTGGGCGGCAAGAAGGTGAGCCCCATTCCGGTCGCGGTTGCGCGCAAGAACTCCGCGTACTTTGCGGCCACGGAGGCGCAGACGCCGGACATGGCGCTGTTCCTCATCGCCGCCAGTTCTCCTCACCATTTGGCGGACGCACCGGGCGGCGCAGCGGAGCTCAAGAAAGATGATTCACTCGTGCCGCGCGGCAAGCAGGTCTTCGCGGAGCAGTGCGCCCGCTGCCACTCGAGCAAACTGCCCACGCCGCCTTCCGATGTCCCCGCGATTGCCATCGACCAGGGAGGCGGATGCGCCGGCGCGAACTATCTCGATTGCTGGAACAAATACTGGGCCTGGACCAACAGCGACGACTTCAAGCAGAAGATGACCAAAATGGTGGAGGCGCCCGACTTTCTCGATCATAATTTCCTGTCCAGCGAGCTGCGCATTCCGGTCACGCTCACGCAGACCAATGCGTGCAGTCCGCTGGCCACCAACGCCCTCGCCGGCAACATCTGGGACAACTTTTCCTCGCAGTCGTACAAGGACCTTCCTTCGGTCGGAACCATTACCTGGTACGAGCCCTACACGGGCGAGCCGAAGACGTATCAGATGCCTGCCGGCGGCCGAGGCTACACGCGGCCGCCCTCGCTGGTCAGCCTTTGGTCTACGGCGCCTTATCTTTTGAACAACAGCGTGGGCCAATTCAATCCCGACCCCTCGGTGCAGGGAAGGCTCACTTCGTTCCAGAATTCCATCGAGCAGATGCTTTGGCCGGAGAAGCGCGACAAGGATGAGCTGCTCGGCGACAAAATTCCGGGCAAGATCGACCGCACCACAACGGACAGCTATCTGCGCATCTCGTTCGGCTACCTGCCCGATGCCCTGCAGAGCCTGCGCGGGTTTGCCCGCTTCTTCCCCTGGCTGATCGACGACAAGGACAAGATGATCCAGATCGGCCCCATCCCCGCGGGCACGCCCGTCGGCCTGCTTTCGAACATTAATCCGCTGAGCGAAAGCACCGATCCGGCCGAGCGCCTGGAGCATGACAAGCAGCTCCTCGAGCTCGTGCTTGAAATCAATTCCCGCCTCGAGAAGCTGCCCAAGACGGCGACCGACGCGCAAGTCACGCAGGTCTTCTCGAGCCTCGTGGACCAGATGCTGAACTTGAGTAAGTGCCCCGATCTGATCGTCAATCGCGGCCACTACTTCGGCACCAATATGGCGCCGGGCGGACAGGGACTGAGCGATGCGGACAAGCGTGCGCTCATCGCCTACTTGAAGCGGTTCTGAATGAGGAGCAGCCGCGCTACTCGACGGTAACCGATTTGGCGAGGTTGCGCGGCTGGTCCACGTCGCATCCGCGGCGTACGGCGATGTAATACGCGAGCAGTTGCAGCGGCACGATCTCGATCAACGGCGCCAGCATCTCGGGCGCGGGCGGAATCTGGATCACGTGTTCCACCAGGCCGGCAATCAGCGCGTCGCCTTCCGTGGCCACGGCGATCACGCGTCCCGAGCGCGCAGTCACTTCCTGGACGTTGGAGAGCGTCTTCTCGTAGCGCAGTTTCGAAGCCGGATCGGACTCGTCTCGCGTGGCCAGCACCACCACCGGCAGCGTCTCGTCGATGAGCGCGTTCGGTCCGTGCTTCATTTCGCCGGCTGGGTAACCTTCAGCGTGAATGTAGGAGATCTCTTTGAGCTTCAACGCGCCTTCGAGTGCAATGGGGAAGTGAATGCCGCGGCCGAGATAGAGAAAGTCACGCGCGTGGGCAAAGTCTCTCGCCAGCTCCTCGCATTGCGTCGAGCGGCCGCGCAGGATCTCCTCCATTTTGGCCGGAATCCGGCTCAGCTCTTCGATCAAGGCCACCGATTGCGCCTTGTCGAGCTGGCCGCGCAACTGGCCGAGCTTGAGCGCGAGCAGAAAAACTGCGGTGAGCTGCGAGGTGAAGGCCTTGGTGGAGGCCACGCCGATCTCCGGTCCCGCATGGGTATAGATCGCGCCATGGGCCTCGCGCGCCACCATCGCGCCGACTACATTGCAGATGGCCACGGTCTTCGAGCCCAGCGCCTTCATCTCGCGCTGCGCGGCCAGCGTGTCCGCGGTCTCGCCCGATTGCGTAATGAGCAGGCCCAGCGCGCCCGGTCCCGCGATGGGATCGCGATAGCGGTATTCGCTGGCGTAGTCCACATCCACGGGCAGGCGAGCCAGCCGCTCGATCATGTATTTGCCGGTGAGCGCCGCGTGCCAGCTCGTTCCGCAGGCGGCGATATTGATGCTCTCGGCGCGGGCGAGCTCCTCGTCGCCGATCTCCATCTCGCCCAGGAAGACTTTGCCCGAGTCCAGCGAGACGCGGCCCAGCGTGGTATCCGTCACGGCCCGCGGCTGCTCCCAGATTTCCTTGAGCATGAAATGCTTGTATCCGCCCTTTTCCGCCTGGATCGGATCCCACTGAATGCGGGTCAGCGTGCGCTCAATCGGCTGGCCGTCAAAATCGGTGAACGCGATGCCGCTTCGCGTGAGAACCGCCATGTCGCCATCGGCCAGAAAATAGATATTGCGCGTGTGATGCAGGATTCCGGGAACATCCGAGGCCACGAAATACTCGCCTTCGCCCTCGCCCAGGATGACGGGAGGTCCAGAGCGTGCGGCTACAATCTTGTCCGGCTCCGCCGCCGACAAAACCCCCAGCGCGAAAGCGCCCGTCAGGCGCTTGGCCGCGCGGCGCACCGCCTCTTCCAGCAGCACCGGCCTGCCCGCGGCTTCAGCGTCCTTCTGAATTTGCTCGATCAGGTGGGCAATGATTTCAGTGTCAGTCTCGGTCACGAACCTGTGGCCCTGCGCGGCCAGCTCGTGCTTCAGCTTGAGATAGTTCTCGACAATGCCGTTGTGGACGACGACGATTCTGCCCGTGCAGTCGCGATGCGGATGCGCGTTCTCTTCCGTCGGCCGGCCGTGCGTGGCCCAGCGCGTGTGCCCGATGCCGAAAGTCCCCTCGAGCGGATGCTCGCGCAGCGCCTCTTCCAGGTTCGCCAGCTTGCCGGAAGCGCGGCTCACGGCAAGTTTGCTGCATCCGGCGCTGCCCACGGCGATTCCAGCCGAGTCGTAGCCGCGGTATTCGAGCCGCCGCAGACCTTCGACAATAACGGGAACGACCTTCTTGGGGCCAATGTAGCCGACAATTCCGCACATGGCTCGATTCTATGCGACAGGAGACGCGTCACCGAAAAAGGGTCTGCGAACCGCCGTCCTATCCCTCGATTCGGTAGGAATACTCTTCGATCACAGGATTGGTCAGCACTTCGCGGGCGATGCGTTCCACCTGCGCGCCGGCCGCGTCGGCGCTCAAGCCCTCGGCAAGCGCAAGGGCGAAATACTTGCCTTGCCGCACCGCAGTTACATCGGCAAACCCGATCTTGCGCAAAGCATTCTGGATGGTCTGGCCCTGCGGGTCCAGGACCGAACTCTTCAGCGTGACGTAGACATGCGCCTTCATTATCCGCGATTATAGTATTTCCGGGCATTTTCCCGGAGGACCCCACGCCCCGGCGCACTTTCCTCCGCGGCCTCGCATTCCGCGCCGGATTTCGATCTCCCCAAGCGAACCAGAAGGACAATGCAATGACCAACTATCTGGAACTGCCCGTAGGCGACCGCGCACCCGAAGTCTTTCGGGCAGTGATTGAGATTCCCAAGGAAGCAACCCAGAAGTTCGAATACGACAAACAGCTGCACGTATTCAAGCTCGATCGCAATCTGCACTCGCCGGTGCACTATCCCGGAGATTACGGGTTCATCCCCTCTACCCTCAGCGACGATGGCGATCCGCTGGACGTTCTGGTGCTGGTGCCGAGCCCCAGCTTTTCCGGCTGCGTGCAGGAGGTGCGCCCCATCGGCCTGCTGGAGATGCTCGACCAAGGCGTGCTCGATGAAAAAGTGCTTGCCGTGGGCAAGAACAACCCGCGCTACACCAACGTCTGGAACTACACCGATACCTACCCGCACCTGCTGAAAGAAATTACGCACTTCTTTTCCATTTACAAGGACCTCGAAGGCAAGCGCGTGGAAGTGAAGGGCTGGCGCGACGCGAGCTATGCACGCGACCGCGTAGCACGCGCCATCAAGATGTTTGCCGAAGCAAAGACGAAGCACCACGAGACCAAAAAGAAAGCCGTGGTTTAACTCGTGGCCGAGTGGAGCAGCCAGTGAGCGGGTCGCAACGCGGAGCCGATATGACTCCCGTGCCTGCGAGAGAGTTCAATCAGGGATCGAAACGGAAGCGGGCCGGCGCGCTTTCAACGCCGTGGTGAGCCAATAAAGCAGCGGACCGATGAGGGCCACACCGCTCGAGAACAGCAGTGACGAGGTGTTTCCGATGATCTTCTCGTCGCGCGAAACGTAGAGCGCATATCCAATAAGCAGCGTGGGACCCACGCCCAGCAGGCAGGCAAAGGGAAAGGCGCCGGCGCGAAACGGGCGCTCGAGCTTCGGCTCGCGCACGCGCAGCACCACCAGCGCGATGAACTCGAGGATAAGGCTGCTTCCATAGAGCACCAGGTCGATGGAGATGAGGCGCTCAAAGGGCAGCGCCAGCGCCAGCGCCCAGGCCACCGCGCAAACGAGCACGCTTACCCAGGGCACGCCGCGCCGGTTGCGCCGAAGGAAGACCCGCGGCAGTATCTGGTCTGCGGCCATGGCCAAGGGCAGGCGGGCGTAACTCATCATGAGCGCATTGAACATGCCCACGCCGCAAATGATCCCTCCGCCAACCAGAGCCGTGGCCAGAACGGGCCCGCCCAGCGCGCGGCCGGCCAGAGCCCACGAGCCGGTGGTAAAGCCATCGGGCGAAAGCCCCGCCGCGGCCATAGCCAGGAGCGGAAGAACATACGTGAAGGCCGTCGCGATGGCCGCGCCGATCATCGCCCGCGGATACGTGCGCTGGGGATTGTCTACGTCGCGCGCCACGGTGGAGGCATTGTCCCAACCCATGTAATTCCACATGGCGACCAGAATCGCCGTGGAGAACGAAGCGCCCGCTGCCGGCCTTCCCCAGAAACTCGACGGATGCAGCGTAAATCCGCGCCATAATCCGAACCCGAAGAACACCGCGAACGGCGCCAGCAGCAGCACGCCCAGCTTCACGCTGTCTTCGCCCACCTCCGGCGCGCCGCGCAGGTTCCAGGCGGTGCAGAGCGCCACAACGGCGAGCTTCCACGCGTAATCTCTCCAGCCGGCGGTGAGCGCGGGGTTCAGCACGCCCAGGTAAAGAGCAAATATGGAAGGATAGAGCGCCATATCGAAGATGCTCGCGGCGAGCGAGAGCCAGCTCTCCTGGTATCCCCAGAAGGAGCCCATGGCGCGGCGCACCCACACGTAGAAGCCGCCCTCGGCGGGGATGGCGCCGGCCAGCTCCCCGATCATGAGCGCGGTAGGCAGGCTCCAGACGAGCGGCAGGATCAGCAGAATCGCCATAGCACGCGCGTATCCCGCCCCGCCCAGGATGTCTTCGATGCCATACGGACCGCCGGACACCATGAAATAAGTGGCGGCAATGAGTGGAATCATGCCCATCTTACGCCGCGCCGGCTTCCGCTGTGGGGACATGACAGTGAATCTAACAACCTCTTCGTGGGCTGCAAAGTGGAAAAGCAGCCTGCGCCGGAGCTCGATCGGCGCTCGCATGCGCACTTCCGGTATAATCCCACTGGAAGACTTCGGAGAGATGGCCGAGTGGCTGAAGGCGGCGGTTTGCTAAACCGTTATAGGGTCAAAAGCTCTATCGGGGGTTCGAATCCCCCTCTCTCCGCCAGCAAGTCAAGTATTTTCTTTAGATTCTTATAATCCTTGAACTCAGCGTCTATCGGAACACTTGAAAGTTTCTGTCGTCTCCGAGTAGCCATCTGTTTCCTGAATTCTCCCGATTTTTCCAGCTAAATCGAGCTAAGCCGTAATCCGAAGTTGTCCCTCACTGCTGCGGTGGCGAGCGGATCGCAAAGCAGAACCGCCTGCTTGAAATCGAGCGCCAACTGGGGATCGAAGGTGCGCTCCGCGAGGGCGAGCATTCACAAACGCTGGAAGAGGCGATCGACCGCGCACCGGTTGACATTCTGCCTATCATGCCCCAATCTATAGGCAGGCAATCAACAGGAGAGAAACGGTGCCGGAAAACAAATCGGATGTATTGCAGGGAACGCTGGATCTGATGGTGCTGAAGACTCTTGAGTCGATGGGCGCGCTGCACGGCTATGGCATCGCACGGCGGATCGAACAAGTGAGCGGAAATGCGGTCAGTCTCAACCAGGGAACGATCTATCCGGCTCTCCTGCGCCTGGAACAGCGCAGATGGGTAAGAAGCGAGTGGGGCACTTCGGAAACCGGACGTCGCGCCAGGTTCTACTCGCTCACCCGCCGAGGGCGAAAGCAGATCGAGCAAGAGACTGAGAACTGGGAGCGCGTCGCCGCCACCATGGCGCGCTTCCTTGCCCCGTCGAATTAGGAGGCGATCATGGATTGGCTCCGCATTCTTCTCAGCCGCTGCGCGGCACTCTTCCGTGGCAAAAAGCTCGATGCCGCTCTCGACGAAGAGCTGCGTGCGCACATCGAGTTGGCGGTTGAGGAAAATCGCAGGCGCGGCATGAATGACCGGGAAGCGCGCACCGCCGCGCTGCGCGCGTTTGGCGGGGTCACACAGATTCGCGAGGGCTATCGCATGCAGCGCGGCTTGCCGTGGCTGGAAGAGACCGCTCGCGATCTTCGCTTCGCCTCGCGGCAGTTGCGCAAGTCACCCGGTTTCGCGCTCACCGCCATACTTACACTCTCGCTGGGCATTGGCGCGGTCACCTCAGTCTTCAGCGTGATCAATGCGGTGTTGCTCAAGCCCTTTGCCTTTCGCGATCCCGGCCGCCTGGTTGTGATGCGCGAGGCGGTAGAAGACGAGGAGAGCAGGGAGTGGCAGGCCATTCCCGATAATTACCGGCATTTCCTGCGCTTGAAGAAAGATGCGGCGACCCTCGAAGACGCCGCGATTTTTGCTCAACGCGGGCTGAGCGTCTCTCGCGGCGAAGATCACCCACGCATCGCCGGCGCGGTGATCGCTTCGCCCAACATTTTCCGGTTGCTTGGCGTTCAACCCATCCTGGGCCGGGATTTTGTAGAAGACGACGCTCGGCAGGGCGCTGAAAGCGTCGTGATTTTAAGTTATGGAAGCTGGCAGGCATGGTTTGCGCGCGATCCAGCGGTGATTGGCAAAACGCTGCAAATCGATGGCCATCCAACCACGGTGATCGGCGTGCTGCCGCCGGGGATGCGATTTCCGCAGATCGCGCTGGCGCCGAAGATCGCCTTTCAGGACGCCCCGGGCGACACTCAGCTCTTTGAACCGCTGACGCCCAGCGAGCACGACCTGACTGCGGATATGGGTGACTTCGACTACAAGGCGGTTGCCCGGCTCAAACCCGGCGTGACACTGGCACAGGTGAACGCCGAGTTGGAGACCATGCAGAAGGCGTACACGCTTTTCGCCCACCTGCCCTTTCATTTTGGAATCGCGCTCACGCCATTGGCAAAGGATGTCACCTCGAGCGTGAGCGGCGCACTTTGGCTGCTGTTTGCGGCGGTGGGTGCGGTGTTGCTGATTGCGTGCGTCAACCTTGCCAATCTGCAACTGGCGCGCGCCGTCAATGCGGAACGCGAGACTGCGGTGCGAGCCGCACTGGGCGCAAGCCGCGGTCAGCTCGTGAGGTCGCGCCTGGCCGAGAGCGTGGTGCTGGCGGTGGTTGGGGGCGCGGCCGGAACAGCGCTCGCTTTCGGCGGCGTGCGCCTGTTGATTGCTTTGGCGCCTGCGAATATCCCGCGCCTGGATGAGGTGCGGGTTAGCCTGCCGGTTCTCGTCTTCAGCGGCGTCCTGTCGATGGCAGCGGCAATCACCTTCGGCATGTTGCCCGCCCTACGTTCCCTTCGCGTTGCTCCGCAAGCGGCGCTGCAGGCAAGCTCCGCTCGCGCGGCGAATACGCAGGAAAGCACCCGGTCGCGCAGCCTGATGGTGGCGGCACAGGTGGCTTGCACCGTTGTCCTGCTCAGCGTTACTTCGCTGGTGCTGCGCAGCCTTTCGCATCTTCTGCGGCAGGACCGCGGCTTCGATGCAAGCCATGTGACGCTCGCACAGACCGACCTGTTCGCGCCGCGTTATAACGACGACAGTGCCAAGGGAGCTGCGGCCCGGCTCTCCTTTGTCGATGGCGTCCTCAGGTCTCTGGGTCAGCTGCCCGCCGTTCAGTCGGTGGCTGTGACCAGCGTGACGCCGCTGACCGGGGAAAACTGGGTGGATAATATTTCCCGGCCCGACCATCCGGTTCCCGCTGGAAAAGAGCCGATGGTCAACGTGCGTTGGATCAACCCCGGTTATCTGCCCACCCTGCGGAGCCCGCTTGTCGCCGGACGCAACATCACCGCGGCCGACCGCGCCAATCCTTATGTGGCGCTCATCTCGGAGAGGACCGCGCGGGAAGCCTTTCCCGGCGAAAATCCCATCGGGCGAACGATCGTTAACCTTGTGCCGGACGACAAGCATCCGATCAAGGTGATCGGAATCGTCGCCGACGCGCGCATCAACGGGCTTAAGGACGATGCCGCCATTGTCTATCTGCCCTACTGGGCTTACACGCCGCTGACGCTGTCATTCCTGGTGCGCAGCTCACAACCCAGCGATGCACTGATTCCCGAAATGCGGCGCGCAATCTGGCAGATCGATCCGCAGGTTCCCATTCCGATGCTCAAGTCCATGGATGAACAGATCAGCGATTCCGTGGCGTCCGAACGCTTCCAGGCGATACTGCTGAGTGGTTTCGGAGCCGCGGCCTTGTTCCTGGCTTTGCTCGGCGTCTACGGAGTGCTCGCATATTCAGTCACGCTGCGCCGGCAGGAGTTCGGCATTCGCATCGCCCTGGGCTCAGGCAAGAGCTCTCTCATCGGGCTGGTGCTGCGGCAGGCCGCCTATCCCGTTCTGCTGGGCACAGGTGTGGGACTCACGATGGCTGTGATCGCGCTGCGCTGGGTCCGGAGTCAGCTTTATCAAACGCCCGCCGCGGACCCGCTCGCAGTTGGCGGCAGCGTGCTGTTGCTCTTGGCCTGCGCCGGTATAGCGGCGATCGTTCCGGCCCGCCGTGCGGCATCCACTGACCCGATGCGAGCGCTGCGAATGGAGTAGGAGTTGACGGAAGATGCGAGTCCGCATTCCGCCTCAACGCCTCACCAATCCGATAACCTCTACTTTTTGGCGGAAGGCGGAAGCATTCCGTTCAGTCGCAGATAGCTTGCCATCTGGGAGTAATGGTCCTCGAGGTCATCCGTCAACTCGACGAGTGCACGCGCACGCGGCTTCTTCACTCCGTGGAAATAGGTGATGGTTGCGCCCAGGCTTGAGTCTTGCAACCCGTCCAGTGCCGCCTGGCAGGTGTCGAAGGATTGCTTGAGAATCGGTATCAGCTGGTCCTTCGGGGTCGTGTCCGTGACCGCCGGTCCATGACCCGGGCCGTCCCCGGAGAGCATGCCACAGGTGCCAAAGTTCGCCTGGATGACATGCGAGACGATCTTCCCGTAGGTCCACTGATCCGGAGTCGGATGATACCCGTACTTGTCCGCCGGCATCTGTTCGGCTGCAGCGACAATATAGCTGGACTGGCGCTGAAAGATCTCCTTCGCGCTCGCCACTACCGGGTTCGACGCGTCCTGCGCAAACGCACATGCCGAAGCCGCCGCGAGCACAAGCCATCCCGTTCCAAGTCTCATCGCGCTACCTCAGACTCATCTTACCTCTTGGTCGCGCCAGAAAGGGCTCAGCGTGGCAGCGAGATTTTTGCTTCTATCCTTTGTATCCGGAACTCGGCTCTGCGCCGGCAACCCGAAAGCGGTCTGGGCTTTCCCCGAGACTTGCCACCTACCGTTTTTCGTCACTGAACCGATGGTGCACGCCAGGTGCGGCAATCTGCCGGGAAACCTGCGCTGCGCGCGACCATGCTGAGGACCGGCGTGAAAATTCAGTTGAACTTGAATTATTGCCTTTGAAGTTGGAAAATCTCATCCGGAGCCGTGAATGACCGTCAATCGACGCAAGTTTCTGCTGAGAACAGCGGCTGCCGCCGCGCAGGCGGGTGTGACGGCCGGTTTATCTTTCGGCGAAAAGGCGCAGCGGGTCCAAACGGGTGATCCCGAAGCTCCCGCCGCGAAGCCGAATATCGTAATCTTTCACTCCGACCAGTTTCGTTGGGATTTTATCGGCGCCAATGGGTTGAACAGCGCGACGCATACACCAAATCTGGACGCGCTGGCTTCAAGAGGAACAAACTTCACGCATGCGGTCACCAATCAGCCGGTGTGCGCGCCTTCGCGTTCCGTGCTGCTCACCGGCATGTACGCAACTGAGACCGGCGTGTGGCACAACGGCCTGGGGCTAAGACAGGATTTGCCCACGCTGGCGACAGAACTGCGCAAGGCCGGCTATACCGCGAACTACATTGGCAAATGGCATCTCGCGCCCGGGTCGGAGAGCCGGGGCGGAGGCCGAGGCGCCGTGAAGCCTGAATTTCGGGGCGGCTTCGACGACTTCTGGGAAGCATCGAACGAGCTCGAGTGGTCAAGCCATCCTTACGAAGGAACCATTTGGGACCGTGATGGGAACCCGATTGCGTTCAAGAACGAGTATCGCGTCGACTTCATCACCGATCGCGCGGAAAAGTTTCTGCGGCAAACGCATGAAAAGCCATTCCTGCTGATGATCTCCCAGCTCGAGCCGCACCAGCAAAACGATCTCGGACGCATGGTGGGGCCGCAAGGTTCCGCGGAGCGTTTTGCCGACGCGTTTGTGCCCGCCGACCTGCGCAGCTCTCCAGGAGACTGGCATAAACAGCTGCCGGACTACTACGGAGCCTGCGAAAGCATTGACGCTTCGGCGGGCCGCGTGCGCAAGATTCTCGACGAAGAGAACCTCACCGCAAACACCATCTTCCTTTTTCTCAGCGACCACGGTTGCCACTTCATGACGCGTAATCAGGAGTACAAGCGGAGCGCTCACAACAGCAGCATACGTGTTCCCTTGCTCATCGATGGTCCGGGATTCGAGCGTGCGCAGCAGATTCAGGAGCTGGTCGGCATGGTGGACATTGCACCCACGCTCCTGGAGGCGGCGGGCGCGTCTGCGCCGGCAACGATGAAGGGGCGGAGTTTTCTGCCGCTTCTGCGCGATCCCCAGGCGCGCCGTGACTGGCCGAATCGGCAGCTGATCCAAATCAGTGAATCGATGACGGGGCGTGCGATCCGGACAAGAGAGTGGACTTATTGTGTGGCAGATCCAACCGGCGCCACGGACAAGCCGGCGAGCGACAACTATCACGAATACCAACTGTACGATCAGAAAAATGATCCGCACGAACTCGTCAATCTCACCGGACGCAAAGAGTATCGCGAAGTTGCTGATGGGTTGAGCGGCCAGCTCAAGGAGTTGATGCTGCAAGGGGGCGAAGCAGAGCCCACGTTTGAACCGGCAAAACTATATCCGTGAGGGGTCACTCGGCCTGGTCTTATCGATTGAATTGCGCCCCGTGCCAGAATGCGCTCGAATGGTTCATTCCATGCGATCCGCGGTTAGTTGACTTCTGCGTGTACCACTAAGGTCATAGGGTAGAGGGAAGCTTTTTCCCAAAGAGAAACAGAAGCTATGGTAGGCTTGGTGCGTATTCCGGGCAAATAGAACTTCTGGGACTCCCCACCGGCCTCAGGCAGCGTCGCATCTTGCAAGGTCGCGCCCGTTCCCTCGGAACAAGTGCTGACGGATGTCCCTGACCACATTCTGTCAGGAGTGAATGGGCCATGTTCCCTGTGTCTAGGAAAGCCGTTCCGGCAATTGCCACCTTCCTTTCCCACCGAATCTCCAACATACGGCCGAGGCGAGCCAAAGCTGCCGCGAGGTGGGGAATTCTCGCAGTGCTGTTTTCCGTCTCGGGGACCCTGGTCTTTGCGCAGGCGGCTTCCGCGAACTTCGGACCCGTCGATATTGGCGCCAGCAGCTCTGTCATTCCACTGACTTTTACGTTCCAGACATCGGACACGCTTGCATCCACACAGGTACTTACCCTGGGTTCGATGGGCCTCGATTTTGCCGATGCGGGCTCGGATACATGCACCGCGAATACTGCCTATATCGCCGGACAAAGTTGCGCAGTGAATGTGATTTTTACTCCCCGATTCGCTGGAAACCGCTTCGGCGCCGTCGTTTTGCAGGATAGCTCGGGCAACACCATGGCGGCCGGGTTTCTCCAGGGCGTAGGCGTGGGACCGCAGATCGTTTATCAACCCGGTGTGCAAAGCGTGCTGGGCAGCGGTTTCAGTGAGCCGGCAAGCGTGGCCGTCGACGGCGATGGCGACATTTTTGTGTCCAACGTCGGCAGTTCGACGTTGTATGAGATGGTTGCGGTGAATGGAGAGGTGCCGCCTTCGCCCACAATCAGGACGATCGGAAGCGGCTTTGGCAGCCTCCTTTTCCTTGCGATCGACGCAGGCGGGAATCTGTATGTTGCCGACACCGAAAATAATGCGGTCAAGGAGATATTGGCGGTCAACGGCAGCATTCCGGCCTCGCCCACCATAAAAACGCTCGGCAGCGGCTTCAGTGAACCTGCGGGTGTTGCGGTGGACACGAGCGGCGATGTCTACGTAACGAATTCCGGCAATAACACCGTGGAAGAGATGGAGGCTGTCAATGGCAGCATCCCCGCTTCGCCTACGATCCACGAGTTAGGCAGCGGTTTTCATCAACCGCTTGGCGTAGCCGTGGACGCGAGCGGCAACGTCTACGTTGCAGATTCGGGTGACAACGCGGTCAAGGAAATTGCAGCAGGCGACGGAACCATCACCACCCTCGGCAGCGGCTTTGACACTCCCTATTCCCTCACGCTGGACGACGCCGGCGACCTCTACGTGGCCGATTACGGCAACAATGCGGTGAAGGAAATCGTGGCGGTCAACGGCAGCATTCCGGCTTCGCCCGTGGTCGAAAAGCTGGGCAGCGGCTTTTATGGGCCGGCGGGCGTGGCGGTGGATGCGGCCGGCAACGTCTACGTTGCCGACTCTCAAGATGCCCACATAGACAAGCTGGACTTTGCCGATCCGCCAAGCCTGACGTTTGCCAGCACCGCAATTGGGGCGGTGAGCACGGACAGCCCGCGGACCGTGACCCTCCTGAACTTCGGCAATGCCTCTCTGACGTTTCCCGTTCCGCCGGCCGGCAACAATCCGAGCATCACCACCAACTTCACTCTTAACAGCAGCGGCGCCTCCGCATGCCCGCTGCTGACCAGCGAATCTTCCGAGCCGGCAACGCTGGCCGCAGGCGCCTCCTGCCAACTGCCCATCAGCTTTGCTCCCACGGCAACGGGAGCCCTCACAGGATCGCTCGCGTTGACAGATAACAACCTGAATGCGTCTGCGCCGAATTACGCATCGCAGAGCATCACGCTGAATGGCACGGGAACCGGCAGCTTTACGCTGTCGAGCTCGGCATCATCTCTCACCATGACGCAGGGTGGCTCGGGCACGTCCACCATCACCATAACTGATCAGAACGGATTCACGGGCAATGTGAATCTGAGCGCTTCCAATCTGCCTCCCGGCGTCGAAGCTTCGTTCAGCACGAATCCAGCCAGCGGATCCAGTGTGCTGACTCTGAGCGCGAACAGCACCTCGTCGCTCGCTGAAAATCAAACGATCACCATCACGGGAACTTCCGGCTCATTGACCGCAACCACGACGCTGCTGCTGACAGTGAATCCAGGGCCGAGCTTCCTGCTCAGCTCTTCGCCTTCCGCCCTGAGTGTCGGCCAGGGCTATTCCGGTTCATCTACCATTACGGTCACCGGAGAAAATGGCTTTACAGGCAGCGTCAGTCTGGCCGCGTCCGGGTTGCCCAGCGGGGTAACGGCGGCCTTCAGTCCCAATCCAACTGCATCGGGCTCGAGCCAGCTCACCTTTTCTGCGATCAGTTCCGCCGCCACCGGCACTTACACTGTGACCATTCAAGGAACGTCTGGTGCGTTGAGTGCGAGCTGCACAGTATCTCTCACCGTCATCGCCGAACCAAGTTTCACCATTGGTTCATCCGTTAGTTCTGGCGGGATGTCGGCGGGTTCGTCCCTCACGTCTACGATCACGGTAACGCCCATAAACGGCTTCAACAGCGCAGTAACTCTTTCCGCGTCCGGGCTGCCTAGCGGGCTCACGGCGTCGTTCGCACCAAACCCGGCCACGAGCACCAGTGTGCTCACGCTGACGGCGAGCGCTTCCATGCCTACAGAGTCCGCTCTCATTACCATTACGGGCACCTCGGGAAATCTGACTGCAAGCACTCTCATCGATATCGGTATCACGGCACAGCCACTCGGGTTTACCCTGAGCAGCGCACCCTCTTCAATTCCCGTACTTCAGGGCTTCTCTGCAACGACGACCATTACGATCACCGGCAGTGGCGGATTTGCGGGAAGCGTCGACCTTGCCATCAGCACGTCTCCCGGCTTTAGTCTTCCCGGCGGCGTAACCGCCTCGTTCAGCCCCAATCCCGCTGTGGGAACAAGCGTGCTGACGCTCACCACGAGCCCTTCGGCGGTTCCCGCTTCCTACAACATAGGCATTACCGGCGCCTCTGGCTCGCTCAGCGCAATCGGATACATTACTTTGATCGTCCAGCCCAGTCCTGGGTTTTCGCCCTCACCCGCATATTTCGGCGCGGCCAGCGTAGGCTCCTCGAGCTCGGTGCATACGTTGACTTATACTTTTGGCGCCCCGGTAACGCTCGGCTCGATGGAGGTTCTCACGCAAGGCGCCGCCGGATTGGATTACTCGAATGCCGGGACAGGAACCTGCATGGCAAATTCTTCCTATACCGCCGGGCAAAGCTGCACATTGAACGTGGTCTTTACGCCGATGTTCGCGGGCAGCCGCAACGGCGCCGCGCTGCTCATCGATAACAACGGAAATGTGATCGCGACAGATTCCTTGCAGGGCACCGGTTACGGCCCGCAGATCGACTTCCTGCCCGGTACCCAGAACCTCCCGGGCGCCGGCTTCTACCAGCCCTGGGGCGTTGCGATCGACGGAAGCGGCGACATCTTTGTCGCCGATACCGGTAACCAGCAGGTGAAGGAGATTCTCGCCGTCAACGGAAAAATCCCTGCTTCGCCAACCATCAATGTGCTCGGAAGCGGCTTCGGTTCTCCTGCCGGCGTGGCGCTGGATAGCAGCGGGAATCTCTACGTCGCCGATTTCGCCAACAATGCCGTCTATGAGCTCTTGAATGCTGGCGGCTACACCACAATGACTACGCTCGGTGGCGGCTTCGCGAATCCATCAAGCGTAGCGGTGGACGCCAACGGCAATGTGTTCGTGGCCGATTACTCCAATAATGCGGTCAAAGAAATTCCGCCCGGCTGTTCTACGAGCGCCTGCGTGATCGCCTTGGGCAGCGGATTCGATGCGCCGTTCAGCGTAGCGGTGGATCCAATCGGAGACATCTTTGTTGCCGATACCAATAATTTCGCAGTCAAAGAGATCACCTGGGGAAGCAGTTACACAACCGTCAATACTCTCTTCAGTGAGCCGTCCTTCTTCGGTTGCGTAGCGTCGGACGGGCAGGGGAACCTGTACGTGTCAGACACAAAAAACAACCGCCTGCTGGAATTTCCTGCTTCCGACGGGTTCGAGACTTACTCCACCTTGCCCGGAAGCTACAACAATCCCTATGGGCTGGCAATCAATTCCGCCTACGATATCTATGTGGCCGAGGTCGGCAGCAGCGTTGTCTCCATGGATGATTTCTCCGATCCACCCTCGCTGACGTTCGCCGCCGCCGCAATCGGCTCAACCAGCACTGACAGCCCGCAGACCATTACGGTGGAAAATGCCGGCAATTCGCCGCTGAGTTTTCCGGTCCCATCGACCGGTAACAATCCGACGCTTGGAGCGGACTTCACGCTCAACAGCACCGGCTCTTCCGATTGCCCGCTGATCACCAGCGGATCAGGAAGCGCGGGAAGCCTGGCGCCAGGCGCAAGCTGCGAGCTGCCGGTGAGCTTTACGCCCACCACTCCGGGTCAGCTGACGGAAGCGCTGGTGCTGACTGACAGCAATCTCAACGCGGCTGCGCCCGCTTACGCGACGCAGAGTGTGCAATTAACTGGAACAGGACTCGCCGCGACTCCGACCATTAGCTGGTCCAACCCCTCCGCAATTACCTATGGGACTCCTCTTGGCGCTGCACAATTGAACGCCACGGCGAGTGTGCCTGGAACTTTCAATTACTCGCCCGCGGCCGGTGCCGTGCTTGGCGCGGGAACGCAAACGCTGAAAGTCACCTTCACACCGAATGACATTACGGACTACACCACGGCAACCGCGACGGTGACGCTTACGGTAAATCAGGCCGTTCCTGCGATCACCTGGACAGCGCCCGCGGCCATCACCTACGGAACGGCTTTGAGCGCGACGCAGCTCAATGCGACCTCTTCCGTGGCCGGAGCGTTCGCTTACTCGCCGGTTTCGGGAACCGTGCTCGCCGCTGGGCAACAAACCTTGATGGCCACCTTTACGCCCACCGATGGCGCCGACTACACCGCCGCAACAGCCAGCGTGACGCTGACCGTGAACCAGGCGCCGCTGACCATTGCTTGGCCCACACCCAGTCAAATTATTTATGGAACCGCCTTGAGCGGCACGCAATTGAACGCCAGCTCTACCGCGCCCGGCACCTTCGTCTATTCACCGGCAGCCGGAACCGTTCTGGGAGCAGGTCAACATACCTTGAGCGTGACGCTGACGCCCACCTATCCGGGAAATTACACCACCGCGACCGCGAGTGCCAACGTAACGCTTACGGTGAATAAGGCAACTCCTTCGATCACCTGGGCGACGCCGGCTGCAATTTCCTATGGGACGGCTCTGAGCGCGACGCAACTCGATGCCAGCTCTTCGACGAGCGGAACCTTCGCCTATTCTCCGGCCGCAGGCACGGTCTTGGCTCCCGGTGAACACACCCTGACGGTGACCTTCACGCCGACGGATTCCACCGACTACACTACAGCTACGACAAGCGTCACTCTCCTGGTGAACAAAGCAACGCCCTCCATCACCTGGGCAGCGCCGGCGGCCATCACCTACGGAACGGCTTTGAGCTCGAAGCAACTGGATGCGAGCGCCTCAGTTGGCGGAAGCTTCAACTATTCACCCGCCGCCGGGACCGTACTCGGAGCTGGACAACAGACGCTCACCGTGACTTTTTCACCATCCAACTCGACGGACTACGCCACGGCAACAGACGCAGTCACACTGACCGTGAACCAGGCCGCGCCGACCATCAAGCTTACCTCCTCTGCCAGTTCGGCCACTTTGGGCCAAACGATCACTTTTACTGCGACGATCAGCGGCAAGGGGGCCACACCGACTGGCACGGTGACGTTCCTCGATAGCGGGACGCAAATCGGAACAGGATCGCTCAATGGCAGTGGAGTAGCAACCTTCTCCACCAACGCTCTTGCCGTAGGCAAGCACTCGATTACGGCGAGCTACGGCGGAAACGCCAACTACACGACGGTAACGTCCAGCGCGGTGAATGTAACGATCAACCGATGAGGGACGCGGCGGGAGCTTGTGTTTGTGCGCTCATCGAGAATTTAAGCGGTTCGCACCGGGTTTTCGCCGAGCATGGCCGGGACTCTCAGGAAACGGGGAGTCGATTTTCCGCGGCCACGCGCCCGTACCACAGGCCTGGGTCCTTTGCCGTGCGTTTCTGGTCGTCGAAATCGACATAGGTGAGCCCGTAGCGCTGGCTGTGGCCATCCAGTCATTCCAAGTCATCTAGCAGCGACCAGGCATGGATGGCGCGCACGCGCGCCGTCGGCAGTCGCGCGCGCCACTTCGGCAAGCTCGTCACGGAAAAACTTTGTTCGACGCGTATCGCGAGCCTGCCCGCCGGCTTTTTCACGCGGAGTATCCAGATAGCCGCAGCCGCTCTCGGTAATTTCGATAACGGGATGGCTGTATTCTCGCGAGATCTGCATCACCAGATTGGTAGCGGCTGTGGCATACGGTACAATTCCGCCAGGTCAGATTTCGCTCTCGATCCGTAGTATGGGTTCGCACATAGCTTCGCAGCGCGTTGCAGAACTGACGCGAGCAACACATGCTCGGATTCTTCCTCTCCCATCCTTCGGCCGCGCTTTCGTATTCCATTGGCAAGCCAGCCAGGCGCTCACTCTTAGAAGACCTTGACCGTTGCACCTGCAAATGCATCGCATTCCAGATTTCGATGCCGAACAGCTTCTTCTATAGTTTCCAGGAGACACGATGAAAAAACCCGGGAAAATCATGCTCTTGGCGGTCGCCGCCTGCTTCGCCTTCATGATTTGCGGGGCTTATGCCCAGGACACGTCTACGTTGCCCTACATGAATCCGAGGTTGTCGCCCGAGGAGCGCGCGGCGGACCTCGTCCAGCGCATGACCCTCGACGAAAAAGCTTCGCAGCTGGTCAACGATGCCCGCGCGATTCCGCGACTCAACGTTCCGGCCTACAACTGGTGGAGCGAGGCGCTGCATGGAGTGATCGACACAGGCGTAACCGAGTTTCCCGAGCCGATCGGCCTCGGCGCGACTTTCGATGTGCCCGGAATTCATGCCATGGCTACCGATATTGGGATCGAGGGCCGGATCAAGCATGTGCAGGATGTGCGCACCGGACACGTCGGCATCATGGGAGGTCTCGATTTCTGGGCGCCCAATCTCAACATCTTCCGCGATCCGCGATGGGGCCGGGGGCAGGAGACTTACGGAGAAGATCCATTTCTCACCAGCCGCATGGGCGTCGCATTTGTCACCGGCATGCAGGGCGACGACCCGAAATACTATCGCGTGATCGCAACGCCGAAGCACTTTGACGTGCACAGCGGCCCGGAACCGACCCGCCACTTCTCCGATGTGGATGTGAGCCGGCATGATCAGCTTGATACGTACGAGCCGGCTTTTCGCGCCGCCATTGTCGAAGGCAAAGCCGGCTCGGTGATGTGCGCCTATAACGCCATCAATGGCCAGCCTGCCTGCGCCAATCAGTTTCTGCTCCAGGATCAATTGCGCGGTAAATGGGATTTTCAGGGATACGTTGTCTCCGATTGCGACGCTGTCCGGGATATCTTCACCGGGCACCGGTACCGCACAACGCAGGCCCAGGCCTCGGCCATTTCGCTCATCCGAGGCATGGACAACGAGTGTTACGGCGGCGGACCCAACTTGAAGGACGATTCCGATTACAAGCCATTTATCGAAGCCGTGCAGCAGGGCTATCTTCCCGAGTCCGCGATCGACACCGCGCTTGTGCGCCTGTTCACGGCGCGCATGAAGCTGGGCATGTTCGATCCGCCAGACATGGTTCCCTACACAAAGATCGATGAGAACGAGCTGAGCAGCCCCGAACACCGCGCGCTGGCCCGCAAGCTTGCTGAGGAATCCATGGTGCTTCTTAAAAACGACGGTGTGCTGCCGCTGAAGTCCGTCAAGCGCATCGCGATCGTCGGTCCGCTTGCCGATCAGACGGCAGTTCTTCTCGGCAACTATGCGGGCAGGCCGACGCATACCGTGAGCATGCTCGAGGGAATGAAAGCGGAGTTTCCCGAAGCGAAGATCACCTACGTTCCCGGCACGCAATTTCTCTCCGATGAAGGATCTCCTGTGCCCTCATCCGCACTGACCACGGCGGACGGTCATCCCGGTCTCAAAGCCCAGTACGGTTCCCGCACCGGCATGGGATCAGCGCTTACGCCCATCCTGTCGCGCGTGGACCCGGCCATCGACCTGAATGAAAACAATCTCCCGGATCAGGCAAAAGGAAATTTTGCGCTCGCGGTGCGATGGTCAGGCTTTCTTACCGCCGACGTGACGGGAGATTACCTTCTCGGCGTCAAGGCTGACGGCTTTGCGCAGGTCTCGGTCGATGGCAGGCAGGTTGTGCGCGTCTTCGGCAGCGGGGCGAATCTAGGCCAGGTGCATCTGGAAAAGGGCCGCCCTGTTTCACTGGACGTAACTTATGGACAGCAGCAAGGCGGCAAGCCGGCAGCGCAGCTCATCTGGACTCCTGTCCGCAACGCGCCCGATCCGGCCGCGATTGCCGCCGCAAAGGACGCGGATGTGGTGATCGCCGTCGTCGGGATCACCAGCCGCCTTGAAGGGGAGGAAATGCCTGTTGACCAGCCCGGCTTTTTGGGCGGCGACCGCACGAACCTGGAAATGCCGCAGCCCGAAGAGGATCTCGTCGAGGCCGTGGCTGCAACCGGCAAGCCTTTGGTTGTGGTTCTCATGAATGGCAGCGCTCTCGGTGTGAACTGGGAGAAACAGCACGCCAACGCCGTTCTGGAGGCATGGTACTCCGGCGAAGAAGGCGGAACCGCGATTGCCGAAACGTTGAGCGGCAAAAACAATCCCGCCGGACGCCTTCCCGTCACCTTTTACAAGGACATCCACCAGCTCCCGAATTTCGAAGACTACTCGATGAAGGGACGTACTTATCGATATTTTGAAGGCCAGCCGCTCTGGCCCTTTGGCTACGGCCTCAGCTACACGACCTTCGCTTATGGCCATCTCAGTCTGCCGGAAGCCCCGCTCAACGCAGGCGATCCGCTGAATGCATCCGTCACCGTAACCAACACCGGGAAACTCCCGGGAGACGAGGTGGTCCAGCTCTACCTGAAGTTTCCTGACATTCCGGGCGCGCCCATCCGCGCGCTACGCGGATTTGAGCGCGTGCACCTCGATCCGGGGGCCAGCCGGGATGTGGAGTTTCATCTGAATTCTCGCGATTTGAGCATGGTTACCGATGCCGGCGAAATTATCGTGGCGCCAGGCATGTACACGGTCTCGATCGGCGGTGGACAGCCCGGCACCGAGGCTCCAACGGTCAGCGGCAGCTTCGAGGTAAATGGCCGCATCATTCTGCCCGAGTAGTTGATCTGGTTTTTGCTGGGATGGACAATGTCCTTTGACTGGAGCGGCGGCGGGCTTGCCGAGGGCCTCAAGTGCTACCGCAGCGGCGAATATTTCCTGGCGCACGAGCACTGGGAAGGGGTTTGGCTCACGCGCGAGGAACCCGAAAAAACTTTCCTGCAGGCGCTGATTCAGATTGCGGCAGCCTTTCACCACCTGCGCCGCGAGAATCGTGTGGGCGCCGCGTCTCTATTGCGAAGCGCTTTGCGCAAGTTGGCCCCTTATGCCAGCGACTTCGGTGGGATCGCGGTGGATTCGCTCCGCGAGACAAGCACTGCCTGGTTGGCCGCACTCGATGCAGGTGAAAAATCGCCGCAATTACCCGTGCCGACGATTCGTTGAGGGGCTCAATGCAAAGCGTATACTGCTTGGGCCGGGAGGGTTACACCATGCGCCTTTGGCATCAATTCGGAATCCTGTTGCTTGCGGCTGTTCTGCCTGCCCTCGCTCAGGCGCAGCCTACGCCGAAAGCCGCACTTCTCGCGCTCTCCAAGCACGACCACACCCTCTCGATCATCGATCCCGCAAGCCTGCGCATCGTGGCGCGGATTCCCGTGGGCGACGACCCGCATGAAGTCATCGCTTCCACAGACGGCCGCACCGCCTACGTCTCCAACTATGGCTTTGGAGCCTTTCATACACTGGCCGTTATCGATCTGGTTGCGCAGAAGCAGTTGCCCTTTATCGATCTGGGCGCCCTGCGGGGTCCTCACGGGCTCGCGTTTGTGGATGGCAAGGTATGGTTCACCGCCGAGGCAGCCAAGGCCATCGGCAGCTACAACCCGGCCACGAGCAAGATCGACTGGATCATGGGCACAGGCCAGAATCGCACCCACATGATTTATGTTTTTCCGGGTGCGCAGCGCATTCTCACCACCAATGTCAACTCGGGCACGGTGACCATCCTCGATCACACTCAAGGATCGGCGGGAGCGCCCGCAGCTCCGCCGCCGGGACGCCCGCCGATGCCCGGCCCTCCCGGCGGCGACTGGAATGAAACAGTAATTCCCGTGGGCCACGGCTCGGAGGGCTTCGACGTCTCTCCCGACGGCAAAGAAGCGTGGGTCGCGAATGCGGGGGACGGCACCATCTCGGTGATCGCTCTCGCCCAAAAGAAAGTGGTGGCGACCATCGATGCCGATGTGCCCGGCGCCAACCGTCTCAAGTTCACGCCGGATGGCCGCCAGGTTCTCGTGACTGCCGGCACGTTGGTGGTTCTCGACGCTGCGACGCGCGCGGTGGTCAAGCGCCTCTCCGACGTGCGCGGCACCGGCGGAATCCTGATGCAGACCGATGGCGCGCGCGCCTACGTCGCCTGCTCGCCTGTGGGTTACGTCGCCGTCATCGATCTGAAGACGCTCGCCATGGTGGGCCGCATCGATGTAGCCGGCCCCGACGGCCTGGCGTGGGCTGTGCGTCCCTGAGGACAGGAACGAATCCAATCGCTCTTGCGCAAAAGCAAAGACCCGCCGACTCGCGGCGGGTCTTTGCATCGGTTCAAAGCGCATCTCCGTCAGATCGCAGATGAAGCCGCTTTGCTCCCATCCGGCCGGGGCGAACTTGCCGAGTCGAACTTACCAGCGGGAGATCGTCAGGGCATCAAGGTAAACCGTCGTGTGCCCGCTCGATCCGAGACCGTCCACCTGGAACTGGGTGTTGATCGTCGGGCCCCAGCCAAGCGAGGCCGCTCCGTAGACCGTTTCGTTGATTGAGCTCTCCGCTCCATCAAGCCAAACCGAGTGGTACGTAATGTTGCCGGAGTCGTCGCGTGAGTAATACGCCTGCACGTGATGCCAGGTGTTCTGCGACCAGCTGCGTGGATTGCAGTGCGTGCCGCTCTTGCCTACCCACGACGGTTTGGGGTCTGAAGACGATCCCTTGTTCACCGTGTAAGCCCACTCTCCCGAATAGCCATCGCATTGAACGCCGATCAACACCGTCTTCCCGTCGGCCATCACCTGGTTCACATCCATCTCCAGGTTCGCAATGTCGCTCGCCGAACTGGTCAGGTAGATCCACGCGTCGTAAAAGAAATTGGTGTCGTTGGCATCGTCAGAGAAGGAGACGGAGTAGCGCTCGTCGCCGCCGTTGGAATAGGAAGTCTCGAAGCGGCGGGTACTGCCGTATTTGGAGGGGGAGCTCACAATCGACGTCGACCCGCTCGATGAGCCCGGCCCGCCGTCATCGTGCTCTGCGGCCCAACCGCCCAATGCTTGAATGCTGCTGACCGCCACGGCATCCGACGGAACGAGGGTGTCGCTTGTTTCCGTGCTTGTGCCCGACTGAACATTGACCACCACGTCGGTCACGCAGGAAGAACCTTTGTCGCCCCACGCTTTCACATGTAGGGTATGCGTGCCTGAGCTGGACCCGATCGAAGCGTCGATGGTCTGCTTTCCGCTGAATACGGTTGTATCGGAGCTGCTGTCGAACGAGTAGCCCATCGAACTTACATTTTGCGAAGAGCATGTGGCTGCAGAGGCAGACAATGTGAATGGCGAAGAAACGTCGGAATTGTTCGCAGGACTGTTGATCGTTACTCCGGCCATTGCCGGGATCGACATGGAAACGGCAAGCGAAGAGGCGACAAAGAGCGCTCGGGTAATATGCATCGGATTCCTTTGAAGGCGGATTCTTGGCGCAGTCTCCCTGTCGCTCTCGTGAGGGAGCCGAACCCGTTCTCGATTCTTCGGTGGGCTGCTCTGAGCGGCACAGACCAGACGCGCCGGCTTCGAACTACTCAGCAACCTCTATGCTGCGTCGGCGGTTCCGGTGATCGTGTCACCCAACCGCCGAACCAAGTTTCGATCCAATCTTGAGACCTTCCTGCGACTTTCATGTCCCGGAAAAACTTTTAAGCCCTGTTCCGTTCCGTTCGCACTCTCAAGATCCGACCGTAGGCAACCTTCAAGAATGTTCTAAGGAATAGTTGCACAGTGCATCGAGAGGCGGCAATCGATTTCCGCAGATTTTTCAAAAAAAATTCCGCCGCGTGGGCATCTCCGTAATTCTTACGCGCATCGCGTAAAAACTCTACGCGGATCGTGAAAAAAAGCTGTGCTACGAGGCTGAAAACCAGGTTTTCTCCTAGCCTGCACGCCACGTCAGCGGCACACGCTCCGGGCGCGCGAAGAATGCCGGGCGCTTTATTGAACAGGAAGCGCCCGGCGCATGCGGTGATTGCGGTCACACTTGTGCTGAAGCGGGTTGGGAGCCCTGCGCGGTTCCGATTTCTTACCAGCGATACATGGTGAATTTGTCCAGGTATAACGTGGATGAGCCGCTCGCGCCGGATCCATCGATCTGGAAGTTCGCCATCAAATCTGCCGCTGCCCAGCCAAGCGAAAATGCGCTGGGCACGGTTTCGTTGATAGGCGCTTCCACTCCGTCGAGCCACACCCCGTGATAGGTCACGTTGCCCGCATCGTCGCGCGACGTGTAAATCTGTACGTGGTGCCATTCATTGGGCGTCCACGTTTCCGGGTTGCAGGGCTGATCGGACTTGACCCATTTCACCACCGGAGCCTGCGGCGTTCCGGCATTCTCGCTGTAGTCCCAGGTATTTGAATCGCCCGCGCACTGGAATGCATAAATGACTGTGTCCCCATTGGCGATCACCTGATTGTTGTCCATCTCCAGATTGCCAAGCGCGCTTCCTTCTTCAATCCATACCTCGGCGTCGTAAACAAAATTCGTCGCGTCGGCGTCCTTCGCATAGGACACCGAATAGAGCTCGCCGCCCCAATCAGTAAACGCCGTATCGAATTCAGCCGTCTCGCCCGTGAGCGACGGGTCGCTCACCATGGTCATCGAGCCAACCGCTGTTCCCGGCGTGCCTGGGTCATGATCCATCTGCCAGTTGGGCAAAGTCTGTATCTGCGTCACGCTCGTTGCATTGGAAGGAATGGGCGGTTCCGACGACGAGGACGAGATCACGTAATCGCCGCGCGCCAATCCGCTGCTCGTATCTCCTTGGGCAACTCCGATGGCCTCGATTACTTCCGAGCCATTCACAGCGATGGGGCTGGAGTATCGCGCCGAAGCGGTCGTGGGCGCGGAGCCGTTGGTGGTGTAATAGATGTCCGCCCCGGGGGTGGAAGTGGACAAAGTAACGGACTGCTTGCTGGGGTAAGTTCCGGGCGCCGGCGAGAACATCGGCGTCGCCACCGTGGTCGGAGTCACAGTGATATTCAGCAGCACCTGGTCGCTGGTCTGTTTGCCCCAGCATTTCACGTGCAGAACGTGCGCTCCTGCGCTCGCACTCACCGAAGCGCTGAACGACGTTGATTCGATGACCGCCTCGCCGCTGTCCAGCGAGTAGCCCATGGAGACCGCGGGCTGTGATGCGCACGTGGTTGCGCTGGCGACAAGCTTGAAAGGCGAAGTGACCTCGGCCCCATTTTCAGGCGTCGTCACAGTAATATTCGACTGGGGAGCTGCAAGGACCGTGATATTCAGCAAAACTTCGGCGTTGACTCCCTGTCCCCAGCACTTCACGTGCAAGACATGGGCGCCTTCACTTGCCGTCACGGGGACGCTGAAGGAGATCGGCTCGATGATCGCTGCGCCATCATCGATCGAATACCCCATGGAGACGGCGGGCTTGGAAGCGCACATGGTTGTGCTGGCGATCAAAGTGAAAGGCGAAGTAACCTGAGCTCCATTTGCTGGAGTCGTCACGGCAATGGTGGATGTCGATGTGGCCTCGGATTTCGATGTAATGGCAGAGATCGTCGGCATAGTGCACGCCGTGAGCGCCACAGCAGCAAGCGTAAGAATCTTCATGAAAAAAAGCCTCGAATAATGGGCGCTCGCGCTCGTATCTCCAGTGACTGCGGTCTGCGCCATCGGTGGGAACAGCCTGTCGACCAAACCCCAAATCTTGCCTTGCTCAGCTCGCATCGCCGCCGCCTTTGAGGACCGGATCCAGTTGCCAAAGAAGTTGATCTGTGGACGCAAAACTGCCGCGCCTGCGGAATGCCGGTTGCAGAGGACATTGAAGAAAAAGGAGAAGAGTGAAGCGAAGTCGCGAGATGACTTACTTCGCGAGGGTGCCGGCCGATGAGCGGCAAGGAAAAGAACTACGCCGCCGTATCGACCGGACTACGCTTTCACACTTCCTTGGCGCGCTCTTACAGGAAAACGTTCTTCTCCTTGAACAGCGACCGTTTGCGCACACGCGGCGGCCTCGCCACGAGCCCGGAAATCATTCCAGCTCCGGCCGTTCTCGCTCCAATGAATTGCAGTTGAGATAAGAGACCGAGCCACGAGTGCGTCCTTCCGGAGTTCCCAAACAACCTGGCACTTGCGCAAGGACCTTACACCCGCGGGGCACACAGGTACCCATCGAAGCTGGCTCGGTGTCAATAGAAGGTTCTTGTGGTAACGAGTATAGGCGGTAACTGAAGAGTGTCAACTAAAACTTTTAGGTTAGATAAATCCCTCGATGGAACTACTCGCTCTGGAAAGTCAGTTACTCCCGCTCTGCTCGTAGCGCGGCGAGCCTGGATCGGACAGCTATAACTTGGGAGGACTAACAGAACAAACCCATTTATTGCCAGCTCGGGAAGTTCGACCAGACTGCCGGCAACAAAGTCTTTCTGGAACAGGCAGGCGCCTCAACCTTGGCAATACCCTCGCTCAAGCGGAATCGATTCCGGAACCGAATTGGAGCATTCCAGAAAAGAAAACCCCGCCGCGGCTGCTCGCTGGGGAAACAGCCTTCGGCAGGGTCCGGGGATCGTGTGTTCAGCGCGCGCCGGTCACTGCACCGTAATCGGCACCGTAGTGTCTTGCATGGTCGAGCCATTGATGCCCGTAACGGTGATGGTGTAATTTCCCGCAGTCGTTCCGGCGCTGCTGGTCGCGGACGCCCCGCTGGAACTGACGCATCCGCTCGCCGCGAAAGCGAAAATTGCCAGCACCAGCATGCCGAAGAACATGTGCCACTTGCGCCGCCGGATCGGCAGGCAGAAAAAGAGCAGGGTTGCCAGGCTCGAGCCCCCGCCTACTACAAACATCCGGTGAACGGTTCTGTTGAGTGCTGTGGCGGCCGGCGCGGTGGTGTTCACCGTGAGCGTGGATGTCACCGCGGCTGACGCGATGGTCGCGGGCTGGCTTACCGAGCAAGTGGGCAAATCGACGGCGCCCTGTGGGCTTGAGGTTACCGCGCAGGCCAGCGTCACCGCACCCGAGAAGCCGCCGCTCGGTATCACGGTAATGGTTGAAGTTGTCGAGGCGCCCGGCGCAATGGTCCCAAGCGGCGACGAGCTCAACTGGAAGGATGCGGGCCCCGAACCGCCGGCGAGCGCAGTGGTCGAGTAAGTCCAGGTGAGAATCTTCTGGCTCGATGTGAGTCCGCCGCTGCCTCCCGTGAAGCCCACATACGCCGTATCCCCGCCTACGATTTGCGCGATATTGATCGCCTGGGACGTGGTGAAGGTATCGCCGGTAACCAGATCGTTCAGGTTCAGGGTCAGCGTCGTGCCGTCGTAGGTAAGCTGCGCCTCAATTCCGTCGTCGCTGTTGAGTTCGATTCCGCTCGGACTGATGTCGATCGTGGGCGTCACCGGCGGCTCTCCGTTGGTGTAGAAGCCCGTCGAATCGCTCCCTTCGTCGTCGTAGTTGTAGAAGTTAAACTTCACGGCCACGCTCTTCTGAATGCCCTGATAGCCGAGTCCTGCCGAATCGCCGCCCAGCGCGGTCGGGCCCTGGTTCTGAATGGTGAAAGTGAATCCGTTCCCCTGTGCATTCGAGAGCTGGAATTCGAAGTTTGTGGTGAAGTTCGTAATATTGATGGGCGCATCCCAGAACACGCTGCTGGCCTGCCACAACTGGCCGTCGGTTAACTGCAGGCGCGTATCGTCGTCGGCTGCGGCGCTGCCGTTCAGGGTCAAGCCCGCCGTCGACGAGAAACCGCTGCTGAAGTTGATCGACGTGCCTCCGATCTGAATCACGTATGCCGCCGATTCGACGTTGCTGTTCTGCAGGCTGGGATCGATGGCGATCGCCTCGATGGTCTCCGACGCCGCAACCGCGATGGGGCCCGTGTACAACGTCGAGGAGGCCGAAGGTGCGGTGCCATTGGTGGTGTAATAGATCTTCGCGCTGGCGTCGGGATCCGTAATGGTCACCTGCTGCGCATTCATGTAGGTCCCCGCGGCCGGCGAGAAGGTCAGCAGCGGAGTCTGATCGGAGAATGTGAACGTGGCCGTGCTCACACCGCTCTGGATATATCCGGCCGCGCTGGCCATGGCTTCCAAAGTCGAATCCGTTGTAACCGTGATCGGTCCTGTATAGAGCGTCGATGCCGGCGTAGGTGCCGTGCCGTTCAGCGTGTAGTAGATATTTGCGTCCGCGGTGGTGGTAGAGAGCGTCACCGTCGCTGTGGAGGCGAACGTGCCGCCGTTCGGAGAAATGGAGGGAGGGGCCGCGGTCGGCTGTCCGTTGAACAGACCATACACGTCCACTTCTCCATGCGCCGCCACGTACACCTTTCCGTTGGTCACAACAGGGATGGAAAACTTGTTTGCCGGCCCGGCCGAGTCGCGCGCTGAATTCGTGTCGCTTTCATAGATGGGTTGCGAAAGGTCGTTGGCATCCCACGCGTAAAGTACCGCCGGACCGTCGGTGTTGAACTGATCGGACCGCACCGCCCAGGCAATTCCGTTTGAAGTCCCATCCGAGGAGATAGAGAACGAAGGGCTGGGGAAGTTGGAGGTGACCGCCGTATCCGTGCTCGAAGGCGTGGTATTCATCACGCCGCTGTTCATGGTGAACATCATGGGCGAATTGTATTCGCCCCAGAGGTACACGTTTCCGTTCCAGTAAGCGGGCGTGTTCCAGAACCCGCAGCCCTGCGTGATTTGGCCCGGCATTGCGGGACAAGTAGTGCTGTTCGCGGGCGGAACATAGGGCGCAATATCCTGGAGCGCATTCGTATTCGATGAGGCGCCCGCGGCATAGCCGCCCAGGTTGTCGCGGTTGAGAACCGTGATGCGTCCCTCTTTACCTGCCTGCACTAACTCGTGCGGAGTTGCTCCCTGCTGATCCGGCACCATGAGAAGCCCGCCGGAGCCAAGGTCCCAGTCGTGACTGTTCAGAGTTTCATAGTTGAATGAGGTAAAAGCGTCGGTCGGCGTGAGGCCGCCGTTGGCAAGATTGATATCGATAACGCTCTCGCCCAGGTCGTCACTTTCTTTGAAGGGCGGGTAGGTGGTCGTAGCGGCTCCATTACCCGTGACGATAAACATGCGCCCGCCGGGCGCATCGTCATCGATCGGCAATCCCGCGCCCGCAGCCCAAACACCTGCGCCCACATCGTTCGGCGAGAGGCACAAGACCGCGCTCTGTGCCAGGGTTGTCGCATTGTAGGCGAAGACCCATCCATGCCAGGGGCCGTTGTCGCCGTGCGCCGCGTAGCCGAAGTAGACGTAGCCGTTGTAATAGTCCAGCGCCGAGCGCTGATTCTCCCAGAGCGGGCTGAACGTGAGTTGCCCGCCGGAGCTGCCGTTGCCGGTGCCCGCCACCGTGGCCGTCACCACCACAGGGCTGCCCGCCTCTTCATTTCCGTTCACGATATTGATGGCATGGAGTCGCGAATAATACGTGCCGCCCTCCATGGTTGCGGCCACCACGTACATGGTGTTGGTGGCCGGATTGATGGTCGGCGTGCCGGTGATGCCGATGGTTGGAGCTACATCGGGCGATCCCGTCTTGCTGTACGGTATCGCCGTTGCCCCCGCTCCCGCGCCATGCGCGGCCGTGAGCAGGCTGGTCTGCCAAATCGGATTTGCGTCTGCGCCGCCGTTCGAGTCCGCGTCGAAGGCGTAAATGGAATCGTTCTCCGTGCATACAAACAGCACATTGTGCACCTGGCCGTCGCTCATCTTGATATTGGGCACGTAGAGCGGCTGCGCGTAAACCGTGCTGTCCACGGGCAAAGCAAAGAGCTTGCCAAATGTATTCACATTCACGTTTTGCGGATTCAGCGCGGTCTCATCGGTATTCTGCCCGGCGTGGGTCAAATCGTAGCGCCACGTAAGCACCGGCACGGCCGTGGGTGTTTGCGCTGGCAGGCTCAATCCAGCCAGAAGCAGCACGCCCGGCGCGAGCAGCCACAATTTGTTAGATTTTCTGGCGATTTTGGATGCGGCGGAAATGGGAAAAAACGGGACATCTTGGGGCAGCTGGAATTTTTTTAACATGCGCACTACCTTCGCCGAGTTATGAATTCAAGGTCCGCGCGGGAAGGAGGCGAAGCGGGCTGGCATGATCGCACCCGTCGTGGGGCACACGAGGCCGTTCGAAAGAACTGGGCAAGCAGTTCCCTCGGTGAACACGCGGGCACGCCAGCGCAACAACTCCCTTCAGCAAAAGGACCCTGGTCGTTTACGAGCGCAACATGAACGTTGTAGCAATTAGGAATCTTTCGACTTCGAACGCTCCGCACAGCTTTGGAAGCGATAATTTGGATGGCCTTCAGGCTGGCTGCGGTTGCTTATCGCGGGATCATCCGTTTTCGCGATGCTATGCATCCAATTAACCACAATGCATGCAACCCTGTCGGGCAATCCAGATCTCCGCCTTCCAACCCTCAGTTGTGGGCTGCTCGCGCGCCTGGCTCCCGCATTGACGCTGTTTGTTCTCCTTTTGCCCGCGTCCGCTTCTGGGCACGCACAACCCGGTGCGCAAGCGCCTCTGGGCATTGCCTGGCAAGTCCGTGGACTATGGCAACTGGAGCCTTCGAGCGCGCCTGTGTTTAGCGGCGATGCCGTTCCTCCGGGCTCGCTCTTACGTCCAGGGGGCGAAGCCGGCGATCATTCCATTCTTATATTTCTTCCCGACGGCCAGCGCATTCTCTACGACTGTTTCTCCGCTATCGATTGCGCGCGCGGCTTTCGTGTGCCGCCGCTCTATCGCCGGCCCGATCCCTTTGCCGTAGACATGCTCGCGCGCATTCGCGCAACCCTCGCAGGGGGAGCGCACTCTCCCAAGGCCCGCGGCGAGCCGCACGCTTTGCCTCGCGATGAAGTGGTCGCCGTGCTCGGCGCCGGCAATCGCGTCCATGTGGCCGGTCTTGCCGCCGACCTGCCGAATGGCCGCTACACCTACGATCTTCTGCCCGTCGATCGCGCCGCTCCGGGCGAGTTCCATCGCAGTCTCACCAAAGCGGGCCCCGCTCTTGAGCTCACGCTTCCCGGCGCCGGTCTCTACGATCTGCGCATCACTGACGATCGCAATGTTCCCCGCATCGATCTATTCATCGCGGCCGTCCATGCCGCGGACTCGGCGCGCATCGAAAAGCCCTTTCAGCGCGCTTCTGCGCTGCTGGGCGATTGGAACATCGACTATCAGGGCTGGCCCATCGACGAATTTCAGTGGGTCTATCTTGAAGCGCTCATGTTGAACATAAGATCGCGGCGCGCAGCCGTGCCGGTCGCCGCGAAGTTTGCCGTGGATCCCGCGGCCGATGCCGGCTTGACCGCCGAGCCGGCGTTTTCGCCGCGCCCCGGCGTGTTTGATGGAGACACGGCCGTAACGTTGCGCTGCGCCACACCGGGCGCCGTCATCCGCTTTACCGTGGATAACTCGCAGCCGCTGGCCAACTCGCTGGTCTACCACGCGCCGGTCATGGTGAAAGGAACCGAGCTCACAATCAAAGCCTACGCCACGGCTCCGGGCAAAAAAGACAGCGCCGTAGTTACCGGCATCTTTCGCATCCAGGATCAATGACGGTGCGTGCGGAAGTGCGCTGTCCACACCAGGTCGGCGCGCCCTTCAGTGCCTCGCCCTGTCCACGCTTTCCTTCAGCGCATCCTATCCCCAAGTCTTCCCGGTGTGGCAACCTAGAAGTGGAGAGGATTCTGTTTTTATGTCGATTGAATCGCCCTCGGCTGCCGCCAACGCCGGCGTTCACGTCTGGGAGGCAGGCGGCGCTGCTTCCGCTGAAGCGCTCTCAGCCTGGGTCACTGCGCGCTTGGCAGAGCATGAAGCGGCCCTTGCCCGTCTACTCGCGGTGCGCGGCCCCCGCACTCCCGCGAATTCGTTGCGCGAATATGACGCGGCCATCGAGCAGCTGAGCTTGGCTGGTGCTCAGGCCGGCATTCTCAACTCCGTGGCGTCGGAAAAGGCAGTGCGCGACCAGGCTCAGGCTGAAGCGCAGCGCGTGTCGGTTGCCGCCAGCGCGCTGAGTCTGAATCGCGAAGTTTACCAGGCCCTGGTCGCCATCGATCTGGAAGGCGCAACTCCCGCGACGAAGCACTACGTGGAGCGCACGCTGCTCAGTTATCGCCTCGCCGGCGTGGACAAAGATCGGGAGACGCGCGACCGTCTGCACGCGCTGCATGAGAAAGCGACGCGCCTCTCGCTGGAGTTCAGCCGCAACATTCAGGAGGGCGCGAAAACCATCGCTGCCACAGGGGACGAGCTCGACGGCCTTCCCGAAGATTACCTCGCGCGCCATCCCTTCGACGGGAACGGCAGTGTGCTTCTGTCCACCGATCCGCCTGACATGCAGCCGGTAATGACCTTCGCCGCCAGTGCGGCGCTGCGCGAGCGCATGTTCCTGGCTTACAACACGCGCGCCTATCCGGCGAATCGGCAGATTCTCCTTGACCTGCTGGCCACGCGCCAGGAAATCGCCGGTGTGCTCGGATTCCGCAGCTGGGCTGATTTGGCAACGGCCGATCAGATGATGGGTTCGGCGGCCAATGCGCGCAGCTTTCTTGCCCAACTGGATGAGGCCAGCCGCGACGGCGCACACCACGAGCACAAGCTGGTGCTCGAGTTCGCGCGCGAACGCCAGCCCGGGCTCGAGGCCATCGATATCAGCAGCCGCGGCTATTGGTACGAGCAGTATCGCCGCGCGGCCTTCGACTTCGATTCGCAATCCGTGCGGCCTTATTTTCCCTATGCGCGCGTCGAAGCCGGAGTGCTCGAAACCGCGGCGCGCTTGTTCAAAGTCGAGTTCCGCCCTTCGCCGGCAACCTCGTGGCACCGCTCGGTCTCGGTCTACGATGTCTTCGACGGAAGCCGGCATCTTGGGCGGTTTTATCTCGATATGCATCCGCGCGAAGGCAAGGACAAGTGGTTTTCCGCGGCTCCCGTGGTTACCGGCGTGCGCGGGCGGGTCCTGCCTGAAGCAGCCTTGATCTGCAATTTTCCCGGCGGCGACGCGGAACCGGTCCCACTCACCCCGCAACAGCTCGAGACTCTTTCCGGCGAGCCCGCGCACATTCCCCAGCAACAGCACGAGCTCGAAGCCCGGGCCGCCGAGCAGGAACGCAAAGAAAAAAAGACGGCGGCGCGCGATCCCGGCTTGCTGCAATACTCCGATGTGGTGACTTTCTTTCACGAGTTCGGGCATCTCATGCATGCCATTCTCGGCGGTCACACCGAGTGGGCCGGGCTCTCGGGATTCGCCACCGAAGGCGACTTTATTGAAGTTCCTTCGCAAATGCTCGAAGAATTCTTCCGCGACGAAAAACTGTTGCAGTCGTTTGCCCGGCACTACGAAACCGGCGAAATCCTTCCCGCCAGGCTCATCCAGGACCTGAAGCGCGCCAGCGCCTTCGGTCGCGCCGACTGGATTCGCGCCCAGCTTTACTACACCACGCTCTCGCTCGATCTGCACGACCGGGGTCCCCGCGGACAGGCTTCGGTCCGTGGGGTGGACGATCAGGATCCGGCGCAGATTGATCTTGACGCGATGACAAAGCAGCTCTATGAATCGCTGCAGCCATGGACGTGGGTTGACGGCAACCGCATGTACGCGAGCTTTGGCCATCTCACCGGCTATTCCTCGAATTACTACACCTATGCCTTCGACAAAGTGATCGCGCTCGATTTCTTCGGCCAGTTCGATCCCGGAGATCTGCTCGATTGTGAGGCCGGCGCGCGCTACCGGAAAACTGTGCTCGAGCAGGGTGGCTCCAAGCCGGGCCGCGCGATGGTGCGCGATTTCCTCGGCCGCGATGAGGAGTTCGCCGCCTTCACACGCTGGCTGAATGAGGAATTCGAGTTGCAGCTCTTGCCGGCCGGCGCCTGAGGCTGGGAACCCGACGCGCGCGTGCCTTGAATCCGAAATGGGGAAGGGAATCGCTGTGGAGCCTGCCGATTTTCGCCGCATCGCTCTCAGCCTCGAAGGCGCCGAAGAGGGCTCGCACATGGGCGCGGTCGATTTTCGCGTCGGCGGACGCATCTTCGCTACGCTGGCGTCCCTGAAAGAAGGCTACGGCAATCTCATAATCACGCCGGAGCTCCAGGCTGCATTCATCGCTGACAGGCCGGACCTGTTCCTGCCCATCCACGGCGGCTGGGGACGCATGGGCATGACGCATATTCGTCTCGCCGAGGCAGACGAAGACTCTCTTCGCGGCGCGCTGCACACGGCCTGGAAGCTGCGCGTCGAAAAGAATCGGAAATCCGCCGCAAAGACGACTGCACCACAAAGGAGGGCCGCTGCGGGAAAGAAACCAAACTTTAATTGAACTCTTTTTCAACGCCGGGAATCTCTCGCTGCAGGAGGCTTTACATGAAAGTCGGAGTCCTTGGATCGGGCGAGGTAGCGCAAACATTGGCCGCGGGTTTGGCAAAGCATGGGCACAATGTGAAAATCGGCAGCCGGTCGCCGGAAAAGCTCGCCAAGTGGACGGCGCAGAATCCCAAAGTGGCAACCGGGACCTTTGCGCAGGCAGCCGAATTCGGCGAGCTGCTGATTCTCGCCGTCAAAGGCAACGTTGCGGCAAACGCGCTGCGCCTGGCCGGCGCGAAAAACCTCGCCGGCAAATTCGTGGCCGACGCATGCAATCCAATCGCGGACGCTCCGCCCGCAAAAGGCGTGCTCCAGTTTTTCACCGGGCCCAATGAGTCGCTCATGGAGCAGTTGCAGAGCGAGTTTCCTGAAGTGCATTTCGTCAAGGCCTTCAACTCCGTCGGCGCGCCGCGCATGGTCGATCCGCATTACGCTGCTGGCAAGCCCACCATGTTCATCTGCGGCAACAATGACCCCGCGAAGAAGGCGGTCGGCGGCATCGTGGAGCAATTCGGATGGGAGGTTGCGGACATGGGTGGCGCTGAAGCGGCTCGCGCCATCGAGCCCTTGTGCATTCTGTGGTGCATTCCGAGTTTCCTGCGCAACGAGCGCACGCATGCATTCAAGCTGCTGAGGAGCTGATCGCAAAGAGATGACACGCAGGCGGGATTTTGAGGGCCGGTGGGCTCTGGTCACGGGCGCGAGCGCGGGCATCGGCGTCGCGCTGGCGCGCGAGCTTGCCGAGCGTGGCGCAAGGCTGATTCTCAGCGCGCGCCGCCGCGAACGGCTCGAAGCGTTGCAATCGGAACTTGCGGCGAAGGGGACCGAAACCCGCATCGTGGTCGCCGATCTCAACGATCCCGCCGCGCCGCAGCAGATCTTCGATCAAACCGCAGGCGCCGGCCTCGCCGTCGAGATACTCGTCAACAACGCCGGCCTCGGCCACTACGGCGAGTTCTATTTGACGGAGCCCGAGCAGGAATTCAGCCAGGTCCGCGTAAACTGCGAGGCCGTGGTGCGCCTCGCGCGTCTCTTCGTTCCTCCCATGGTGGAACGCAGGCGCGGCTGGGTGCTCATCGTGGCGTCGACTGCGAGCTTCCAGCCCGTCCCCTACATCTCCACCTACGCGGCGACCAAAGCCTTCGACCGTTTTTTCGCGCTCGGCCTCGCCGAGGAAGTGGCGCGCTTCGGCGTGAACCTCACTGCGCTCTGCCCCGGTTCCACGGAAAGTGAATTCTTCGAAGTGGCCGGCGCGCAAGGGTTCAAAGGCAGAGGCGTCCAGCCGGCAGAAGAAGTGGCCCGTCGCGGCGTCGATGCCCTTTTGCGCGGCCGGCGTGTCCTGATTCCTCGGCTCGACCGGCGTTTCGCCGCGTTCCTGGTGCGATTCGTTCCCGTGCGGTTGATCACGCGTGTGGTCGAAAAAGCGGCGCGGCCCCAATCCAACCCACCCGCCTGAAAGCTGCGCACGCTTGCCAGCACCCCGGCCGCGTGATGTAAAAAGGCCGCGAAAGGAAATCCTTCGATGAAGCTGCGCTCTCTTCGCTTCCCGCAAGTCTTTGCGCCCGCGTTTCTTCTTCTCCTTGCCACCGGCGCCGTCGCGCAACAAGCCGCGCAGCCAAAACCCGAAGACACGGAAGTCTGGCAGCCGGTGCCGAAGATCGTCACGCCGGGCGCGACCGATGCCCAGCCTCCCTCCGATGCCATTGTTCTTTTCAACGGCACGAATGAAGACGAGTGGGTATCGGCGCAGGACCACACGCCTGCGCGCTGGTTTGTGCACGACGGCGTGCTCACCGTGAATAAGGCGCCGGGCGTGGGCAACATCGAAACCAGGCGCAGATTCCGGGACTATCAACTCCATATCGAGTGGAAGATTCCCACCGACATTACCGGCAGCGGACAGGCGCGCGGAAACAGCGGCGTCTTTCTCGCTTCCACGGGCCCCGGCGACTCCGGCTACGAGCTGCAGGTTCTCGATTCCTACAACAACGCCACTTACGTCAACGGCCAGGCGGGCAGCATTTACAAGCAGAGTCCGCCGCTGGTAAACCCGGATCGCCCGCCGGGCCAGTGGCAAACCTACGACGTGATCTGGACAGCTCCCCGATTCAATGCGGATGGCTCCCTCAAAACGCCGGCCTACGTAACCGTGTTTTTCAACGGGGTGCTGGTGCAAAACCACTTCGCGCTCAAAGGGCAGACGCTTTATATCGGTCAGCCGTTTTACAAAGCCTATGACACGGCGCCCATCAAGCTGCAGGCCCACAGCGATAAGAGCGAACCCATCAGCTTCAGGAACATCTGGGTGAGGGAACTGAACTAAAGTGACGTCCCGCTGTCGAGGTCGAGCCTTCCCGCGTCTGCGCCGGGTGCATTCCGGGTAGTTTCTGCACTTTTCCCAAAGCGGACATGCACCAAAGTAAGGTTTTGGCAGAGGTTACCTTGCGGTTATTGTGTACACAGTATCCCAGCAGTCTGGTACCGTCGATTCGCAGTCACCGGTCAACCCATTCCTCTGAGAGGCATGCATGCGTTTGTCTCCGAATTCCCCGGGCCGGCCGCGTCTTTTTCGGCCATCGGCCCGCCTCCCGCGCGCAATCCTGATTCTGGCGCTCACCCTCTCTCCCGCTTGCGTCTTCGCGCAAAGTGCCCCGCACACCGCCGCTCCTGAATCTGCGGCTCTCAATGCCCGCGACGCAAACGGCCTTACCCCTCTAGTCGCTGCGGCCTCCCAAGGCAGCACGGCGCTGGTGAAGTCTCTGCTGGCTCAGGGAGCCCTGGTGAATGCAACCGCGGCCGACGGCCGTACGGCGCTCATCGCCGCCGCGCAGAGCGGAAAGATCGACACGGTCGCCACGCTCATCGCCGCCGGCGCCAATCTCGACTGGTCCGCTCGTGGCCAGGGAACCGCGCTGAATGTTGCGGAAAACACCGGACAGACGCAGATCGCCGCGCTGCTTCTCGCTTCCGGCGCGCACTCCACCGGCAAGTCCGTCGGCGATACCGTCTGTGTCCGGCCCTGGGCAGGCGATGGTTTTTGCGGCACGGTGCGCTCGTTCACGGTGCGCTCGGTCGAAATCGAAATCACCAAGATCGTCGGCTGCGCCGGCGGGTGCCAGGCGCGCCCCGAGTGCTCCGCGGCCAGGCCCGTGGGCGGCAACGATGGCGTTCAATCCGGCGACCGCATCGCCGTCCCCAGCTGGTGCCTGACGCAGACGGGGGTGAAACCATGAATCGCGCGCACGCGTTCTCCCCCCGCAACTTGCGCTTTCTTGCTTCCGGCCTGCTGGCCGTTCTTGCCGTCTTTGCGGGCTCGCCCGCCACGCGTGCCCAGAGCCAGTCGGGTTTCCAGTACAACGGCATCGACCTCGCTGACTACACGCAGGACGGCTACCTCTCGAGTTCGGAGGCCGCACAGACCATCCGCGCGACCAGCGCCAACTACACCGCCGTGATGGCCACCTGGTACGTCCAGACTTTCGATTCGAACTCCATCGCGCCGGAGACCACCTCTTCCCCCGGCTATGACGCGAGCACCGATCCGCTTTCGCCCGCTGATGCTGCGGTGATCGCGGCCATTCAGGCCTTGCAGGCGCAGGGCATTACGGTTGCGCTCAAGCCCCACGTGGACTCGATCGACGGAACCTGGCGCGGAGATTTCACCTGGCCAAGCGCCGATACCACCACCGCCGAGCAGCAGGCCTGGCTCACGGCCTGGTTCACCAGCTACCAGTCTTTCATCCTGCACTTCGCGCAGATCGCATCGCAGAACGGTGTGGGCATTCTCGTCATCGGCACCGAGTTCGCCAAGCTCAGCGGCAGCACCTGCGCCGGCAGCTGCGAATCGTATTGGCTGCAGTATGTCATCGATCCTCTGCGGCAGCAGTATCCCAACCTCACCCTGGCTTACGGCGCCAACGCCACCAGCGCCGGCGACGAGTTCACCACCGTCTCCTTCTGGAAGGACGTGGACATCATCGGCGTGGACGGCTATTTTCCCATCGACAACTCCGCCGATTGCAACACCAGCACACCGCCGGACCCCACGCTGGCTGAGCTCGAAAGCGGCTGGACCGACAACCCCTGCAGCGGCGACTTCAATGCTGTGGCTGCCCTTCAGAATCTCTCCAGCGCCTACCCCGGCAAGCCGCTGATCTTCACGGAGATCGGTTACCCCAGCGCAACCGGCTCCAACGCGGCTCCTTACAACTACACGCCTACCGGCGCCTACGACGACACCGAGCAGTCGAACTGTTACGAGGCGTTCTTCGAGATTTTCAGCCAGCAGACCTCGTGGATGAAGGGCGTCTTCTGGTGGGCGTGGATGGTTTCGCCGCCCGCGGCCAACGACACCGGCTATTCGCCGCAGAACAAGACCGCCGGCGACACCACGCTCCCGGAGTGGTACGGCTCGCAAACCGAGGGCTTTACGCTCGCGCCCGCCAATGCCGCACTTACGCTGAACCAGAGCTCGAATATCTCCACCGTCATCTCCATCACGCCGCTTGACGGCTTCAACGGATCGGTCACCCTGGCCGTCTCCGGCTTGCCGAGCGGTGTCACGGCGTCCTTCACTGCCGGCAGCGCCGCAAATACGCAGATCCTCGCGCTCAAGGCCAGCAGCACGGCGACAGCCGGTGGTCCGGTGAGCATCACCGTGACGGGAACCTCCGGAAGCCTCACGGCAACCACTTCCATCGCTCTCACCGTTCAGGCCCTGCCGCCCGGCTTCACGCTTACAGCTTCGCCCGGCACCCTATCTGTCGGCCAGGGCTCCTCAGCCGTAAGCACCATCACAGTCACCGATGTCGGCGGATTCTCAGGCGCGGTTACGCTGGCCGCCTCGAATCTGCCCAGCGGCGTTACCGCCACTTTTGGCGCCGGCGCCGCTGCCGGCACGCAGGTGGTCACGCTCGCCGTCAGCGCCACCACGCCCACCGGAACAACCTCGGTGACCGTCACCGGAACCGGTACTTCGGGTGCGCAGACGCTCACCGCGAGTACGACCATCGAACTCACCGTGGGCCCGCCCAACTTCACTGTTACGCCCGGGCTTTCCTCGCTCTCCATCGCCCAGGGCGGCAGCAACATGGAGACGATCACGGTCACGGACGCCAACGGCTTTAGCGGCGACGTGAGTCTGGCCGCGTCCGGACTGCCGGCCGGCATTACCGCCTCCTTCAACCCCACTTCCGCAACCAGCTCGAGCGAGCTCACGCTCACCGCCTCGAGCTCCGCCGGACTGGGCGGTCCGGTCACCATCACTATCACTGGGACCAGCGGCAGCCTCTCTGCTTCCACAACCATTCAGATCACCGTCGTAGTCCCGCCCAGCTTCACGCTCAGCACGCAGGATCAAGCCTATTCCGTGGCACAGGGCGAGAGCTCGCCCATCCCCGTCACCATCTCTGACCTGGGCGGATTCGACGGCAGCGTCCAATTCACGGCCACCGGATTGCCGAGCGGCGTAACCGGCAGCTTCAGTCCCAATCCCACCACGAGCGCCTCTACCACACTCACCGTCACCGCCTCCGGTACCGCCGAGATCGAAGGGCCGGTGGACGTCACCATCACCGGCACCTCCGGCAGCATCCTTGAAGAGACCACCATCGAGCTTTCTGTGACGGGCATCCCCGGCTTCGCCGCCAGTGGGAATCCCGATTCGTCTATCACCATTGAAGCCGGCGCAACCAGCGGCAATACCGCCACCATTGCGGTGATCGGCACCAACGGATTCAGCGGAACCGTGAACCTCACCTGTGCCATTACACCGGTCGCGGCCAAAGATCCGCCCACATGCAGCCTTTCGCCCGCATCCCTGACCATCAGCGGTACAGCCGCGGCCGCGTCTCTGCTCACCATTACCACCGTTGCCCCGGGGGCCGCTTTGAGCCGGCGCGAAAACCTCTTCTTGCCCGCGACGGGTGGAACCGCGCTTGCCCTGGTTCTGTTCGTGTTCGTCCCGAGGCGTCGCCGGAATTGGCTCACCCTGGTCGTGCTCCTTTCGCTCGCCGTCTCTCTGGGCGCGATCGGCTGCGGCGGTAAGAGCGGAGCCCCAGGTACTACCCCGGGCACTTACACCGTCACCGTGACGGGTACCTCGGGTTCGACGAACGCCACCGTAGGCACGGTTTCGTTGACTATCCAATAGCAACAGAAGAGGTTGCATCCATCACGTGCAGAGCTCGAAGGGGCCCTGCAGTCCCGGTATGGCGAAGGATAGGCGAAAACATGTCGTACCGCGACTCGAAAGTCTTACTCCAAAGGTGGGATTTCCACATATCGATGCGCTGTGGAAAAGTTTTCTTTCCCCTGCGCACCCGCTGGTGCAACCTTTCCACTCCATTCGCATCTGAACAAGTAATTAGCAGAGGCTTCCCCAAGATGTCCTACCGAAGAAAGGTTTCAACTCCTTTTTGAGGGTCCATTCGGACCTCTTCCCAAACACCCCCCTGGATTCCCTCCCTTAACTGCCTCTCGAATGGGCCTACCGGAAGGTAGGCCCAAATTACGTTTGGACATTTCTTGCTCCGAACACAATCAATCGCCCGTGGGGGGGAGTTTTTCGGCGCAGACTCCACTCCCGCTACAATCAATGGTTCGCCGTCCCTATCCATGCCGCCTCCTCGACGCTCCACTCCGTCATCCGCACGCTCGGCGTCCGACCCGCTCCTCAAGGCCGCCGGTCCCGAAGCGGCGGGTCTTGAAGCGGCGGTTCTCGTCGATGGCCGCCAGTCGCAAAGTGAGCGCCATCCCCGCGGCGCGCTGCTCGAGCCCGCATCCCGGGCAGAGCTTGAGCATCCCGCGCCGGTTCCCACCACTGCTCCCAACGGGGTCCGTTGGCTTCCGGTCCCCGGCTGGAAAATTCCCTGGCTCTCAAGCGGATTCAGCACGCGTCTTGGCGGCGTGAGCCGCGCTTACGCGGCAGACGGCGCGTCGGGAGAACTCAACCTTGGCCTCACGCCCGAGGACTCGCGAGAAAATGTTGTCGCCAACCGGCGCCTTCTGGCGGGAGCGGTCACCGGCAACGGCTCTCACCCGCTGATTACCCTGCGCCAGTTTCACTCGAATCTTGTTGTGATTGCAGGCTCAGAGGACGCCGCGCGGGAGCGCCCGCGCAAGGGCGATGGCCTGCTCTGTGCGGAGCCGGGCCTGCTGCTGGGCGTGCAAACCGCCGACTGCATTCCGGTGCTGGTGGCCGACCGCAAGCGGCGAGTTGTCGGCGCTTTCCACGCGGGCTGGCGCGGCACGGTGAAACGCATCGTGGAATCCGGCATCGGGCGCATGCGCCTGGAATTTGGTTCGCGGCCTGCCGATCTCATCGCTGCCATCGGCCCCGGCATCGGCCCTTGCTGCTATGCCGTCGGCGAGGAGGTCTGGTCGGAGTTCGAATCGCAATTCGCCTACGCGCGTGTGCTGTTCCACGAGGTGTACGATTCCAACCCCGTGCATCAGCGCTATCCCATGCTGTTCCTGAACCAGCGCGCTCCCGGGCACATGCGAGCCGGCACAGGCCTGCACGTCGACTTGATGGAAGCGAATCGGCGCCAGCTTCTCGATGCAGGCATCTCTCTTCAATCGATCCAGATTGTGGGCGGTTGCACCCAGTGCAATCGGGGTCTGTTCTTCTCCCATCGCGGCGCGCGCGGCCGCACGGGGCGCATGATGGCGGTGATCGGGATTCGCAGCGGCAAAGGCGTTGCGCAGAGCTAAGAGTCACGTCGTGGGTTGGGGATGGATGGGGGTGCGGTGACGGCGCCTGAACGAGCCGCTGCACACGCTGGGAATGCTCTCAGGAAGCTTTAGCCGCTTCGCCTGGATTCACCAGGTCGCGCAACTCCTTGGACGGCTTGAAGTAGGGCACTTTCTTTGCCGGGACTTCCACGCGTTCCCCGGTCTTGGGATTACGGCCGATGCGGGGATTGCGCTGCCGGATACGAAATGATCCGAACCCGCGAATTTCAATCTTGTCGCCGCTCTGCAAAGCGCCAATTACGGAGGAGAAGATGGTTTCTACGATCACTTCGCCGTCGCGCCGAGTAAGGTCGCCCAACGCGGTTACCTTCTCCACCAGGTCTGCTTTTGTCATAACTCAAAGACCTCCGCTCCCAGCATAATGGGATTCTGCCCATGATCGGGCGAAAAAAGCAAGCCCCCCTTGCAAATTAGCCTTTGTGCATCAGCGGTTTGCCCGCCGGATTGTCCCTGGCGCGCGCCGCAAACGCCTCCTTTGTTAACGTGCGGTATCATGACTTGAATCACGCCGTCCCGGGAGAGTTCTGGACTTAAGTGCTATGGTTCGAAGCCGACCGGTATGGAATCGTCTAAACAATGTCTTATCCGCAGTTTAGCATCGTGATCCCGGCCTACAATGAGGCCGCGCGCATCCCCGGCACTCTGGAGTCGGTGACCGCTTGTGTCCGCAGCCGCGGCTGGTCGGCGGAGATCATCGTGGTCAACGATGGTTCACGCGATGCAACTGCCAGTGTAGTCCGCTCTTTCGCTGCCAAAAATCCTGAAATCCGCCTGATCGAGAACCCCGGCAATCGCGGCAAAGGCTACAGCGTGCGCAACGGCCTGCTCCGCGCCCTCGGGGAAGTTGTGATGTTTACCGACGCCGATCTCTCCGCGCCCATTGAAGAAGCCCAGGGCCTCTTCGATGCCATCGCCGGCGGCGCGGACATCGCCATCGGCTCGCGCTGGTTGGAACGCAGCCGCCAGACCATCCGGCAGCCTTTCTATCGCCGCTTCTTCGGCCGCTGTTTCAACGCCGTCACGCGCGCCATCATGGGGCTTTCCTTTGCCGATACGCAGTGCGGATTCAAGGCCTTTACGCGCGCAGCGGCGCAGACCGTATGCCAGTTGCAGACCATCGATCGCTGGGGCTTCGACCCCGAGATCCTCTTCATTGCGCTCAAGCGCGGCTACCGTATTGAAGAGGTGCCCGTAAGCTGGGCGCACGATGAGCGCACCCGCATCAGCTACCTCAAGGACGGCTTGCGCATGCTCGAGGATATCGCCATCGTTCGCTGGAACGCCCTGCGCGGACGCTACGGGCGTGAGATCGAGCCCATTCATCGCGCCACACTGGTCAAGTAGAACAGCCCCGCTCCGCACAAACGTGTGCGCCCCAGAGCCTGCCCTGAGCTTGTCGAAGGGACCCTCGCACTTGGGGACCGGGGATCGAACAAATCTCTCCTGAGACTTATTCCCTCATGCGCCCGTCCCTCTTCACAGGTTCCGGCCTCCCGCGAAGACGCGCCGCGACCGCTTCGTTTTCTGAAAGGAAAATTCGCATGATCCGCAAATTGGGGCTCACGATTTTGTTGTTTGCACTCGGCTCCGCAGCCGCTCTGGCCGCAGACTTCAATGGCAAATGGAACGGGCAGGTGCAGGGGCGCAATGGCATGCAGACCCTGGTCTTCGACTTCCACGTCGACGGCTCAACCCTCACCGGCAAGATCACCACGCCGCGCGGCGATACCGATATCTCCAATGGCAAGGTCGACGGCGACACCATCACCTTCGACCAGGTGCTGAACTTCAACGGCAACTCCTTCACCATCACCTACACCGGCAAGGCTGCCGCCGATGGCACCATCCAGTTCACGAGGCAGTTTGGCAGCGCCGGTGACCGTCCGCCGCAACAGTTCACGGCCAAGCGTGGCGACGCTCCAACCACCCCGGCCGCACCGCCTCAATAGCGGTTTTTTTCCCGGGGTTGCACCAAGCTGGCGGGGAACCGGGCGCAGGAAAATCCCCTGCGCCCCGGATTCGCCACGAGATGAATATCTCTGATAAACTGAAGATTCTGAAGACCACGTGCAGGAAGATCCCATGTCTATTCATCCCGTTATGCAGCGCCTGGCTGAGAAGCTCAAGCGCACCGATTTGCCGGAGTTTGTTCCCGGCGACCAGATTCGCGTCCAGGTGAAGATCAAGGAAGGCGATAAAGAGCGTTTGCAGGCCTTCGAGGGCCTGGTGATCGCCATCAACAACGGCCCCCAGGGCACCTTCACCGTGCGCAAGATGAGCTTCGGCCAGGGCGTCGAGCGCATCTTCCCCTTCAACTCCAAAGTCATCGACAAGATCGAGAAGATCCGCAGCTACAAGGTGCGCCGCTCCAAGCTGTTTTACATACGCGGGCTGCGCGGCAAGGCGGCCCGTCTCAAGGAAATCGATCGCGAGTCGGGTAAAGTCCGCGCCTGATCGCCCTGCGCTTTCGGGAAGAAAGCCGCGTTTTCCACGAAACCCTCAGCACGCCCGCTGAGGGTTTTCGTTTGTGCATAGGAAATGTTTCGGCTTGCAGATCGATCTCGTTTACGGGCCAACGCAAACGAGGAAAGATCAAAACGAGCAAAGGCCCCGGGTTATCAGTCCGGGGCCTTTGCATTTCAGGGACTCCAGATCACTGGAAGCCGTCTGCGAAACTTACAAAAAGCTTATCACACCGGCAGTTGCCCGTCAAATCCTGTGGTCGAGCATCCTACTGAGGGCAAGGGAGTTGAACCCTAATGGCTGATAAGGCCACTCGACCGTTTCGCAGACGGCGCCCAGTACCCACTGGTAATACCCTCCAGGCGCAATTGTCTACGATCGAGTCACCTTACACCTGAAAGTCCGCGATAGAGCAAATGAATTCGACTTCAAATCCGCTTTTAGATTAGGAGCGGGATTTCCGAGGGTTTCGCCGCGATAGACGGCTCGGAATCGCCAAGCTGTTCTTATACTCGAAGACATGATCAGGGCCACGGTATGCGGTTGGAAGCTCGAGCGGGCGGCGCGCCGCGAGGGCGCCCTGCGCATCGCCGGATTGGACGAAGTCGGCCGCGGACCGATGTTCGGGCCGGTCGTAGCAGCCGCAGTTATCCTTCCAAAGAGTTGCCCCCTGCAAGGGCTGACCGATTCCAAGAAGCTCTCGGAAAAATCTCGAAACGAATTCGATCGCGAGATCCGCGCCAATGCCATCGCCTGGGCCATCGCCGCTGTCGATGTGGAAACCATCGACCGCATCAATATCCGCAATGCATCCCTGCTGGCTATGCGCCAGGCCGTCGAGCAGCTCCCGCTCAGCCCCGATTACCTTCTCATCGACGGTCTCGACACCATCGACTGGCCCTGTCCGCAGCAGGCCGTCGTGCAGGGCGACGGCACCAGCCTCTCCATTGCCGCGGCCAGCGTGCTCGCCAAGGTTTATCGCGACCGGCTGCTGGTCGAGCTCGATCTCCAATTTCCCGGTTACGGCCTCGCGCGCCACAAGGGCTACTGTTCGCTTGAGCATCTTGAAGCGCTGGCGCGCCTGGGTCCCACGCCCATGCACCGCAAGAGCTACCGGCCTGTAGCCCAGACCAGGTTCAACTTCTCGAGCGAGGCCGAGCTCGAGACCGCAATGGAAACCCTGGCCATCGACGCGCTCGAAATCGAAAGCCCGGATCGGGCCTGAAGAGTCTTGCCCAGCGGGTTGCGTTGCGCCTCGTCACGCCACCGTCCGCTCCTTGCGGCGCTTCAACCACGCCATCACCGGCCTTGCCAGCAGGAGCGCGGCAAGAACGATGGTCATGTGCAGCGGCGTGAGTACGCCCGTCTTCACTTGCCACCAATAATGAATCATGCCGCACACCGCGGCCGCATAGATGAGCATGTGCAGGCGGTTCCAGTTCCTCCCGCCCAGTTTGCGGATGGACCAGCTGGTGGAAGTGGCGGCGAGCGGCACCATGAGCAGCCATGCGGCCATGCCCATGGTGATGAAGCGGCGCTTCTCGATGTCCACGATCATACCGTGCACGTCGAAGTTCGCGTACAGGCCGACATACGTGAGCAGATGCAGCGTGCCGTAGAAGAACGCGAAGAGACCGAACAGCCGGCGGAATTGGATGAGCCACGCAAGACGCGGCGAGAGTCTCCGCAGCGGAGAGATGGCCAGCGTTATGAGAAGCAGGCGCAGCGTCGCCAGCCCGGTGGTGAAAGCGATGGTCGCTGTCTGATCGATGCCAAGATGGTTGGTGAAGGCGCCCCAGACCAGGTAGGCGAACGGGTACAGGCACGCAATCCAGGCGGCCGTCTTCAGAGCGATGAGATGGGAGTGCTTCATGCGGCCCCGGTGCGCGCACTCGAACCGCGTCCCTTGCTCCCGCGCTTTCTACCCTGCGCGCCGGCGCTCTGAGCGCCTTGAGCCGCCGGCCTGCGCGGCCGCTGCCGGGCTGAGATCGACTTGATGATGAGCTGGCGAGCGCCCTTTTGTGGAAACGGCACGCGCGCCAGCTCCACGGCCTCGTGCATCAGGCCTGTCACCGCAGGCTCGTCCAACATGGCCGGCGAGGTGAGCAGAATGTGCCTGGCTACATTGCCGCTCCCGCGCAAAAGCTTCTGCGGATCGCGCAGCCCTTCGGCCTGCAGGAAAAACAGGCTCACCCAGCGCGGATAAAGCGCGATCGAGAAGATGGCCTCCGATGTTTTTTCCGTCGGCCCGAATCCGACGGCGAGCGCATTGTAATTGTCGTAGACCAGCTCCAATGCCGTGGGATAACGCCGGCGCATCGCGGCCAGGATCGCCTCGGCCTGCGCGCCGATCTCCGGCAGATATTTGCCGATGCAAGCAGCCAGCTGCTCCTCCGGGTTCTTCGATCGCGGCATCCGGTCCCCTTGCGAGTGCTCAATAATAGCGGTGCAGGTTCATACCCTGGTACATGGACGCAACCTGGTCACCGTAGCCATTGAACATGAGCGTGGCGCGCCACTGCTCGTAAAAGGGCAGGCCGACGCGCCGCTCGCGCTTCTGGCTCCAGCGGGGATGGTCCACGTTCGGATTCACGTTCGAGTAAAAGCCGTATTCGTTCGGGGCCATGTCGTTCCACGTGGTGGGCGGCTGCTTTTCGACAAAGCGAATGGTGACGATGGATTTGGCTGACTTGAAGCCGTACTTCCACGGCACCACGATGCGCACCGGCGCGCCGTCCTGGTTGGGCAGCGTCTCGCCATAAAGGCCGAAGGTAAGCAGAGTGAGCGGATTCATGGCCTCATCCATGCGCAGGCCTTCGCTATACGGCCAGTAAATCGTCGATTCGTCGGACCACTTTTCCACGTGGCGATCGTAGTAGGAGAGAAACTGCACATACTTCGCGCTGGGCAGCGGATTGCACTGCTTGACGAGCTCCGAAAACGAGTAGCCCACCCAGGGAATCACCATGCTCCACGCCTCCACGCAGCGCATCCGGTATACGCGGTCTTCGAGCGGCCGCAGCTTGAGCAGGTCGTCGATGGAAAAGGCGAGCGGCTTGGCCACCTTGCCTTCCACCTTCACCGTCCACGGGCGCGTGGGCAGCGCGCCGGCATTCTTGGCGGGATCGTCCTTCTCTACGCCGAACTCATAGAAATTGTTGTAGTGCGTAATGTCTTCGTAGCTGGTGAGCTGTTCGCCTGTTGTCGTCAGCGGGCTGTATACCGTCTGGAGCTTGGTTCCGGCGAGGGCCACTCTTCCCGGTTCGATCACCTGGGCCACGCGGTCGGCGGCCAGCGCCACCGCGCCCGTAGCCAAGGCGTTGCGCAGAAAACGGCGGCGATTCATGAACTGGCGATAGGCGCTCTGGGGCGTAATTTCGGAAGACGGAATGTCAGGCGGCTTGCCGATATGCATAGGCTACCTCGCACCGGGAAGGGCTGCATTTATTAGACACCCACCGGGGGAGCGAAGTTACAGACCCTCCGCGGATTGTTTGCGGGAGAAAGAAATCCGAGACGGCGCGCAGTTCTTCGCGGGGGAAACCGGAACATCGATTCAAACCGGCTGCGTAGGCTCTGCAAACGGCCACTCCCTCAGCCGCCACGCGCGCGCAAGATAGATCGCCGTGCCCGCGGCCGCAATGCCGGCCGCAACCAGGAGCCCCCACAGCGCGTGCTCGCGATAAACGAGCAGAAAAAGAAAGCCGGCTAAGGCCGCGAGCGGCGGGAGCGGATAAAGCGGCATGCGAAACGGCCGCTCCAGCTCAGGCCGTTGCACGCGCAGGAGCACCACGCCCACTTGCTGCAACGAAAACTGCAGCACGATGCGCGTAATCACCAGCAGCGTGATCACCTGCCGGAGCGAGAAAAAACAGAAGACAAAGCCTACTGCCCCCAGCGCCACCAGCGAGCGGTGAGGAATGCCGTGCTTCGGATGCACGGCGGCGAGAAAGCGGAAGTAATTGCCGTCGCGCGCTGCCGCGTAAGGCACGCGCGAGTAGCCCAGCAGCAGAGAAAACACCGATGCAAACGCAGTCCACACGATCAGCGCGGCAATCGTGTAGCCGGCCCATCCCCCGAAGGCCGAGCGGGCAATCTCGGCAACGAGCTGCACTTGAAGCGCGGCGCTCGCGGCCGTGTGCGCAGCCGCGCCGCGCAGCGAGGGCAACACAGCCAGGTCCATCGCCAGATAAATTGCCGCCACCAGCAGCACGGAAAAAAGGATCGCGCGCGGGATCGTCTTTCCCGGCCGGCGCACTTCGCTGCCGAGAAAGCTGATGTTGTAGTAACCCCAGTAGCAGTACGTCGCCAGCAGCGTTCCTGCCGCAAGCCCGTTGCGCGCCGCGGCAAAGCCGAGCGGCGGCGCCGCGGGCATCTGCCAGCCGCCGGTCGCGGCCGCGTGCGCAAAGCCGGAGAAGATCACGCCGGCCAGCGCCGCCATCACCCCGGCAAGCAGCACCCACGCGAGGCGGGTGATGGAGCCCAGGTTGCGATAGAGGAGCGCGGTCACAAGCACGCAGGCAGCAGCCGCAGCAAAGTTCGCGTAGTGCAGCCAGGGCCACGCCGCAACAGGCGCGTTGTCGAGGCCGGGCCAGAAGACGGCGAGAAAACCCGAGAGTCCGATGCAGCCCGAGGCAATGGAGAGCGGCGCCGTAAAACCAACTTGCCAGACGTAAAGAAAGCTGAGCCAGTTGCCTGCGCCGCGCGGCCCGTAGATCTCGCGCAGATATGCGTAGGAGCCGCCGGCGCGTGGAAAGGCTGCGCCCAGCTCCGCCCACACCAGCCCGTCGGCCAAGGCAATCGCCGCGCCCAGCACCCACGCCCATATGGAGAGCCGGAAACCCGCGGCGGCAATCACCAGCGGCATGGTGATGAACGGCCCCACGCCGATCATCTCCAGCAGGTTGAACAACACCGCGGAGCGCAGGCCGATGCGCCGGCTGAGCACGTCGCTGTTCGCGGAAGTGGGCGTAGAAAAGGCCATCAGGCGTAGGCGCTCAACGGATTGTACACTGGCCTAAGAGCCTGGTTTCGAGAGCATGGTCCTTCCCATTCGACTGCACTCACTCATTGCCTGCGCTACCTTTGCGGCCCTTGCCTTTTCCGCTGGGCCCCAGCTCGCTGCGCAACCGGCGGCGACGGCATCCGCGGAGAACGAGCTTGCGCAGGTGCCGCTGCCCGAGCCGCAAGCAGGAGCGCTGCCGCTGCCGGAAGACCGCGGCCAGGCCGATCTGGTACAGACGCTCAGGCGGCTCGGCACCACGGCGAGCGTGCTCGCGATCGTAGCCCACCCCGACGACGAGGACGGATCGTTGATGACGTATCTCTCGCGCGGATTGGGCGTGCGCGTCACGCTGCTCACGCTCACGCGCGGCGAAGGCGGCCAGAACGCCATGTCTGCCGAGGAGTACGATGCGCTGGGGCTGATCCGCACCAACGAGCTGCTCAAGGCCGACGAATACTATGGCGTCACGCAGCTCTGGGGCACCGAAGCGGACTTTGGCTTCTCCAAGACGCAGAAGGAGTCCTTCGAGAAGTGGGGTCACGACCGCGTGCTCTATGACGCGGTGCTGGCTGTGCGCATGGTGCGGCCGCAGGTGATCATCTCTACCTTTGTCGGCGGCGTCTCCGACGGTCACGGCCAGCACCAGGTCTCCGGCGAAATCGCGCAGGAAGCCTTCAAGGCCGCCGGCGATCCCAGGGTTTTTCCCGAGCAGCTGAAGAACGGCCTCGAGCCGTGGCAGCCGCTCGCGGTTTATGCGCGCATGCCGTTCGCGCCCATCACGGACAAAGGCATCTTCGATTACGCCACCGGCAAGTGGGCCCCGGCGAAATTTCACAACTACGTGACCGGCGAGTGGAGCGATCATCTTTCGACCGACGCGACCATGTCCGACGGAAACTGGGATCCGGTACTGGGCCGGACTTATGTGCAGATCGCGCGCGAGGGCTGGGGTGAGCAGAAATCGCAGTACGGAGGCGCCAGCCCCGCTCTGAGCGGTCCCGAGTTTTCCGACTACCATCTGTGGGCCGTTGCGCCCGCAGCGCAGGCCGCCGCAAATTCCGATGCGCAGGACACGAGCCTCTTCGACAACCGCAAAGTCAACATCGACAGCAATCTCGAGGGCCTCGCTCACCTGGTGCGGGGCACGCCGCCTAGGTGGCTGAGCGATGCACTGCACGAGATCGAAGTGAACTTCCAGGGCTTCCAGCGCAACTGCCAGGACGAATCCGGCGAGAATGCTGCGCAGAGGCTTGCGCCCATTTACCGCGAGACCCTCGATCTCTACGCGCGCGTCGAGGCGAGCGATCTGGGCGCCGAGGCGAAATCGGATCTCGAATTCGAGCTCGGCGCCAAGATCGATCAGTTCCAGCGCGCGCTCGCCGATCTGCTCGGGCTCGACATGATTGCGTTCGAGACCGGTAACGCCGGCGCGCAAGGTTACGGCGGGCGCGGAGGATCAGCCGATGAAACACCGCGCAGCGTGGCGCCGGGCGAGGAATTCGAGGTGCGCGTGCACGCCTATAGCTCCTCCGGCCAGGCGCGCCTGCTGAAGACCTGGTTTGAGACTGCGAACAACGAAACATGGACGCAGGGCGAGCCTTCGCCCGCGCAGAACGCGGGGAACGTGGCCGACGCCGTCTTCCATCTGCGCGTGCCTGAAGATGCCAAACCCACGCAGCCGTTTTTCACCCGGCCGACCACGGAACAACCCTACTACGACATCGCGAACGAGGCGTGGCGCGAGCGGTCGTTCGCGCCGTATCCGCTTGCCGCCTGGACCGAATTCAGCTTCGACGGCGTGCCCATCCGCCTGGGCAAGGTGGTGCAGACGCTCGAGCGCGTTACCGGCGTCGGCGGCGTCTACCAGCCGCTGGTGATCACGCCGAAGATCGGCCTCACCGTCGAGCCGGAAGCGCGCATTCTTCCACTTGACGGCTCGGCGCTGCCCGTCAACGTAAGCGTGCACGCGCAGGGCGCAGCTGAAGGAACGGTTACGCTCGAACTTCCGGCGGGCTGGCGCTCCGATCCCGCGCAACGCGAGTTCCATCTCAGCGGCGCGGGCGATTCGATGCCGTTTTCGTTTTCCGTCACCGCGCCCGACGTCGGACCGGGCGCCTATACCATCCGCGCCATCGCGCACGCCGGAGGGCACGAATACTCCGAGGGCTGGCATAACGTAAGCTATCCCGGCCTTCGTCCCTACAACCAGTACAAGCCCGCCGAACTGCGCACGCGCAAGGTGGATGTAAAGCTGGCGCCCAACTTGCGCGTGGGTTACATCATGGGGACCGGGGACACGGTGCCGGAGGCCATCGCGGCCCTCGGCGTTGCGCCGCATCTGCTCTCCGACGAGGAGCTCGCAACCGGCGATCTCGCGCAGTGGAACGTGCTCGTGGTCGGCATTCGCGCCTACTCGACGCGCCCCGCATTGGCCGAGGCGCAGCCGCGGCTCGAGCAGTTCGTCCGGCAGGGCGGAACGCTGGTGGTCGAATACCAGAGCGGGAACTTTCCCGCGCCGCTGCCGCTGTCGATGGGGCGCATGGCGGAGCGCGTGGTCGACGAGCGCGCGCCGGTCAAGCTTCTCGATCCGGCCGGCCCGCTTCTCTCCTGGCCCAACAAGATCACGGAAGCCGACTTCGACGGCTGGTTCGAGGAGCGCGGCCACTCCTTCCTCGACACCTGGGATCCCGGCTACATCGCGCTCACCGAAACCGCCGATCCCGGACAGGATCCTCAGCGCGGAGGCCTGCTGGTCACCCATCCCGGCAAGGGAACCTACATCTACGTGGCCTATGCTCTCTATCGCCAGTTCCCTGAGCTGGTGCCGGGCAGCTATCGGCTCCTGGCCAACCTGCTGAGCGCGGGCAGGGAAGCAGCTTCCGGCAAGTAAGCAGGCGGCGCGGCAATAATCAGCACGCAAGCGCGGCCAACCCGAGGCAGCGCCACGCTGCACCTCGCGATGCTCCTGCGCCCGCGCTCTCCACAGATCGTCTGATTACAGTCTCGTGAATGCCTTCTGCTTTCCTCTTCTCAAATCCCCTGAATCGGCTCGTCAATTCGCATTGTGAAAAATTTGTGAATTCGTCAAATCTTAATCTTGCTCTGCGAGTCTTGGATTCGGAAGCGGCAAGTCAGTTCACCAGCGCGAAGCACTCTTGCGCCAGGGCTGGCAATCCGCACCGCCATGGAGTTATCCCGCATTCCTTCTTTCACTGCATACAGGGTTGAGCCATGCACCTTGTTCGATCGCCGGGTACGTGCGATCGCCTGAACGCAAAGCTGTCGGCCGGAAACCGAAGTGGAGTTTGCCGGCCGGCAGCCTGTGCAAGGGCTGCGATACAAGCTTCCGGATTTGCGCCAACAAACTGATCTGAGAGGAAAGAGAGGCCCGATGAAATTCAAAGCTTATGCGGCTGCGGCGGCAGTACTCGCAGCCGGTCTTGTTGTTTCCTACGCCCACGCCCAGGCCGACCCTCCGGCCAAAACGCACAAGAGAGAAGCCGCGCCCCCAGCGCCTTCCGTGCAGGAGCAGATCGATGCTCTGCGCCAGCAGATGCAGAGCCAGATCGACGCGCTCAAGCAAAGCCTGGCCGAGAAGGACACGCAACTGCAGCAGGCGCAGCAGGCCGCCGCGGACGCGCAGGCCGCGGCCGCCAAGGCGCAGGCTGCCGCCGATGCGGAGCAGCAGGCGCTGGGCGAGAATCAGACCGCCGTCAGCTCGTTGCAGAGCACGGTGAACGACATGAAGTCGGCAAATGCCGCCGTGGTTTCTTCGATCACGGAAGAGACCACCTCCATCAAAAAGGCAATGGAGGACCCTGATGTCATTCACTACAAGGGCATCACCCTGTCTCCGGCCGGCAGCTTCCTGGCGGGTGAAACTGCGTGGCGCTCGGGCGGCACCGGCGGGGGATTGAACACGCAGCCCTCGGGCGTTCCGCTGAGTCATTCCGAGGCTGCGCAGATCAGCGAGTTCCAGGGATCGGGCCGTCAGTCGCGCGTAGCCCTGAAGGCGGTGGGCAAAACCGGCGCCTTTACATTGTCCGGCTACTACGAGGCTGACTGGCTCTCAGCCGGCGTCACCTCCAACAACAACCAGTCCAACAGCTACACCATGCGCCAGCGCCAGTTGTGGGCAGATGCCAAGACGGCCAGCGGCTGGGACTTCTCCGGAGGCCAGGGATGGTCGCTGGCCACGGAAACCACGCAAGGTCTGACGCGCGGCACGGAGATTCTGCCGGCGACCATCGACCCCCAGTACGAAGCCGGCTTCGTGTGGACGCGGCAATACAGCTTCCGCGTGACCAAGGACTTCGGCAAGGCGTTTTTCGCGGGCATTTCCGCCGAGAACGCGGAGACTCTCAACCCGGCCGGGCAGAACCTTCCCACGAGCCTGCTCCTCACTACGGTCGGCAACACCGGCGGTCTCTACGACAACCAGAGCAACTACTCCTATAACCTGACGCCGGATTTCGTTGCCAAAATTGCAATCGAGCCCGGCTGGGGACATTGGGAGCTGTTCGGCATCGGCCGCTCCTTCCGCGACCGCCTCTATCCGTCGGGCTTCACGGCCGGCGCGGTGACGCCCTGTGGCGTTGCGTCAGCCACGGCTACGCCCTGCAACAACTCGGTGTGGGGCGGCGGCGTGGGCGGCGGCTTCCGTGCACCGCTGGGGACCAAGAAGCTCACCATCGGCCTGAAAGGCCTGTGGGGCCAGGGTGTGGGCCGCTACGGCGATTCGACTATTGCCGACATCACCTTCCGTCCCAATGGCGCCATCTCGCCGCTGCACGGTTTTTCGGCTCTGAGCACCCTCGAGGCGAACCCCACCAACCGCCTGATGCTCTACTTCAACTACGGCGGCGACTACATCTACCGCGACTGGGTTACGGACACGATTACCGGCGACCCCAACCTCGGCAAGCAGGTGGGCTATGGCACCTACACAGTGAACATGTCGGGCTGCAATACGGAGAATGCATCGACCGCGGCCAACGCCAGCGCCAACCCCGGCACGCCGAGCAACTGTGGCGCCAACAACAAGGACACGCAGGAGTTCACCGCCGGCTGGTGGTACAACATCTATGCCGGCCCGAAGGGGAGGCTCCGCCAGGGCTTCCAATACAGCATGTGGCGGCGCGACCTCTGGTCGGGTGCGGGCGGCGCCACGAACCCAAACGGCGGCGCCAATGGCGAAGACAACATGTGGTTTACCTCGTTCCGTTACTACATGCCGTAGGGCGGAGCCAGCAAAAGCAGCAGAGAAAGGCAGCCCCGCGGGGCTGCCTTTCAGTTTTTGACGATTTGCGGGCCAGAGCCGCTTGGGGGATGCCGGGTACGGCCAGCGGAGGGGGCCCCCCCCACCCCCGTCTCTGGGTGTAAATTCCTGATGAGCAAGGGGTTAAGGGGGGCAAGAACATACCTATCTCATCAAGCCTCAATCTGGGCGGGAGGTGGGCTTTGACTAGCTACTCTCATCATTCGCCCACTCTAGCTGGTCGCCCTGTTTGGAAACGGATATTGCGGTGCATCGGATTGCTCCATGTTTTGGCATTCCGTAGTTTAGGTGTCCATT
>JASHTS010000078.1 GCA_030040425.1 Acidobacteriaceae bacterium
TCATTGCGCAGGAGATTGTCTCGAGCCTGGGCTCCGTGGACGGCTTCGCCGGCTTCGAAGTAGCCGGCGCCGGGTACATCAACGCGCGGCTCGATCGGGCGCTTGCCGTGCAGAACGTTGTCCACGCCGAAGGCCGCCCGCCGTCCGCGCAGGACCATGTGCTGGTCGAGCACACCTCCATCAATCCCAACAAGGCCGCGCACATCGGCCATCTGCGCAACGCCATCCTCGGCGACACGTTTGTGCGCCTGCTGCGCGCCGCCGGCTTCCAGGTGGACGTGCAGAACTACATCGACAACACCGGCGTGCAGGTAGCCGACGTGGTTGTCGGGTTTCTGCACCTCCTGAAGCTTTCGCCCGACGAGGTCCGCACGCTGGTCCCCGCAACCGATCGTCTGTTCAGAGGCGGAGGCCAAAAGGGGATCGACTACTATTGCTGGGACCTTTACGCGCGCACGTCACAGTGGTACGAGCAAGGCGGCGAGGAAGAAAAAGCTGCGCGCAAGCAGATTCGCCTGGACACACTACACCAGATCGAACAGGGCAACAACGAGACGGCCGCCGTCGCCGAGCTCATCTCTACCGCCGTCCTGCGCCGGCATCTCGAAACCATGCAGCGCCTCGATATCGAATACGATTTCCTGCCGCGCGAGAGCGAGATCCTGCACCTCAAGTTCTGGGAGGCGGCCTTCGAGCAGCTCAAGCGGACCGGCGTGCTCTACTTCGAAACCGAAGGCAAGAACAAAGGCTGCTGGGTGATGAGCCGCGCAGGCTCTTCCACGGATTCCGTCCAAAATGCGTCCGGTCCGGAGGACGACGACGGCCCGAAGGGCCCCGAAGCCGCCGACGAAGATGCCAAAGTCATCGTCCGCTCCAACGGCACCGTCACGTACGTCGGCAAGGACATCGCCTATCACCTCTGGAAGTTCGGCCTGCTGGGCCGCGACTTCGGCTACAAGCCTTTCTTCCAGTATCCCGATCACACCTGCTGGATCTCCGCCGAACACGGCGAAGCCGATCATCCTCACTTCGGCGGCGCAACCGCCATCTACAACGTCATCGATGCGCGCCAGTCCGATCCGCAGGCCAACGTCATCCAGGCCCTGCGCGGCATGGGCTACACCGATCAGGCCGACCACTACACGCATTTCAGCTACGAGATGGTCGCGCTCACGCCGCGCTGCGCGGAGGAGCTCGGCTACCGAGTTTCCGACGAGGACAGAGAAAAGCCCTACATCGAAGTGAGCGGGCGCAAGGGCTTGGGCGTCAAAGCCGACGATCTGATCGACAAGCTCATCGCCGCCACGCGCGCCGAAGTGGACGCACGCCAGACGGGCAGCGACGAAGCGGAGCGGCAGAAGATCGCGGCGCAGATCGCCATCGGCGCCCTGCGCTACTTCATGCTCAAGTACACGCGCAATTCCGTCATCGCCTTCGACTTCAAGGACGCCCTGAGCTTCGAGGGCGAAACCGGTCCGTATATCCAGTACGCCGTGGTGCGCACCCGCAACATCTTCCGCAAAGGCGGGACCACGCCGGAAGCCGCGCTGGCCGAGTTTGCGAGTCAGCATGCCAACCTGAACGCTTTTTTCACTGGCGAAGAGAACGAAGACATTTGGGCGCTCTGGCTGCGCGCCGGACGTTTTTCTTTGGTCTTGGAGCAATGTATCGCCGCCTCAGAGCCGGCGTTCCTGGCCAAGCACGCCTTCCAGCTTGCGCAGGAGTTCGCCAACTTCTATCACCGGCACCACATCCTCACCGAAGAAGACCCGCGCCGCAAGACCTTTCTCCTCGCCACAGCCGCCGTCGCCTTGCGCGAGCTCGTTCGTTCGCTCGACCTGCTGGGCATCGAAAGCCCGGAAGCGATGTAGGTCAGTGGCCAGTGGCCAGTGGTCAGTGGTCGGTACCGGCGATTTGTTTTCGGGTTTTGCAGGTTTTCTACAGGTTTCTACGAGTTTTGCAGGGTGGGCCGCTCGCACCCGAATCTGTAACTTCCTCATTTGCTGAAGCTTGCGGCGCGCCGCGCACTGAAAGCGGTGCATATTGCGGGGAGAGGGGGAGGGGGTGGGGGGTGGTACGGACCGGGGACATGTCTGACATTTCGGATCGGGGAGATTGCCGCCAGCGCAGCGAGGAGCGTTGAGGGCTGGTATGCCCTGGAGCCATTGTGCAGGAAGGAAGGGTTATTTTCTGCAAAGGATGCGAGCCGGAGCTTGCCCCAGCTGATTCGCGATCACGCCCAGGTTGCGCCGCCCCTACGGGGCTTGGGCCTCGTTGTGGCGCTTGATTCCCCCACGCTGAAGCGCGGGGCTAACAAACATTGCGCCTACGGCGCGGAGGGCGTCGAGCATTGAAGTCGAGAGCCCTGCAGGGCGCGGTTGACTCCGGCTCTCATGTCGGATGGACTTAGCCTCGCTCTTAAGCAGCTAATCTCTCTTGCGCCGCTGGTGCGTGGAGGGGATGTTCATATCTTCGCGGTATTTGGCCACGGTGCGGCGGGTAAGCTGGATGCCCTGGGACTGGAGCAGGGCGGCGAGCTGGTCGTCAGTGAGCGGACGGCGCGCGTCTTCGTCTTCGATGAGCTTGCGCACCTTGCGCTTTAAGACGAGCAGCGGCGTGTCGGCGCCTTCGGGGCCGTTGGCGCCTTCGGAAAAGAAGAAGCGCAGCTCCAGCACGCCCTGCGGCGTATGCGCATATTTGTTGGCCACGGCGCGGCTCACCGTGGAGGGATGAACGCCGATCTCTTCGGCCACTTCCTTGATCATCATGGGCCGCAGGGATTCAACGCCGTACTCAAGAAAATCGGCCTGCCGGCGCACGATCACTTCGCAGGTGCGCAGGATGGTGCTCTTGCGCTGCGCGATGTTGCGCATGAGCTGCAGCGCGGAGCGGAACCGCTCCTTGACGTAATCCTTCACTTCCTTGTCGGTGGTCTCGGAGATGAGCATGCGCCGGTAGCGCTGGCTGAGGCGCAGGCTGGGCTGGTCTTCTTCGTTCATGCTCACGGTCCACTCGCCGCCGCGCTTGACGAAGACCACGTCGGGCTCGATGAGCCGCGTCTGCTCGCGGTTGTAGAGGCGCCCGGGGCGCGGATCGAGGGTGCGGATGAACTCGACCGCGGCATGCGCCTCGTCGATGGTCACCTGCGCCGCGCGGGCCAGGTCTTTTACATCGCGCTTCTGCAGGAGATGCAAATGGCGGTCCACAATGGCCGCCGCAACCTCCATGCTGCGCCGGCGCAGGTCCAGCTGCGCCTCGGCTTCGGCGCGGAAGCTGCGGTGCGGGTCGTCGCCGCTCTCGGCCGCGTGCCTGGCATACAAATGGCTGAACTCTTGCTGCTGCGCCTTCACCTGCAACAGCAGGCACTCGCGTAGATCGCGCGCGGCCACGCCCGCCGGGTCAAGCCCCTGCACCACTTCAATCGCTTTGCGCACCAGGTCGAGCGCGACGCCCAACTGCGGGGCGTGGCCATTTTCGCCCGCGGCCTCGGCCGGGATCCCGGTCAATCCGTGAGCCAGTTCCTCGTCGTTGGCCGCGAGATACCCATCCTCGTCCAGGTTGCCGATCACCAGATCGGCCGCTTCGTCGAGCCGCCGCTCCAGGCTCAGCGATCCCAGCTGCCACGCCAGGTGATCGGACAAAGTCGTGGGCTGGGAGAGAAAGTTTTCGAACGAGGGCTTCTCGTTGTCTTCGTATTCAGGCTGCGTGCGGTAACCGGGATCGAGGTACTCCTGGAAGTACGATCCAAAATCAATCTCGCTGAATACGTCCTTGGGTGGGGCCGCCGCTTCGTCAGCGCTGCGCTCCAGGCGCTCCTCGCGGCCCGCCACCTCATCCAGCATCGGAACCGACTCGTCAATCTCTTCCAGGACGGGGTTTTCCACCATCTCGGCATCGATCATCTCCTTGAGCTCGAGCTTGTTCAGCGCGAGGACACTCACCATCTGCATCAGGCCGGGCGTGAGCACCTGCCGCTGCGCGACTTTGAGGTTCAATTTTGGTTGCAACAGCGCCATAATTGGAGTTCGTTCCCCGCTGAACCTGACGTGAGTGTAAGCGTGTGAGAAAAAGCTTAAAGCGAAAGCCGCTTCTTCTCAAATCACTCGTTTCGGTCACTCGTTCCGGATTGGGCATTGATCCAATTGGGAATATCTGCCCGAATCCCGGGGACCGCCGCCTCTCTCTTCTCCCCCGGAAGCGTTACTTCCGGTGCGGCCGATCCTAACCCAGGGAGAATCCCTCGCCGAGGTAAATGCGCCGCACATCCACGTCGTTGCCCAGCTCGTGCGGCGTTCCCGAACGGAAGATTCTGCCCTCAGCAATAATGTACGCCCGATCGGTTACGCTGAGGGTCTCACGGACGTTGTGATCGGTGATCAGAACGCCTATCCCGCCTGCCTTCAAGTCGAAAATAATTTTTTGCAGCTCCAGTACAGCAATCGGATCGATCCCGCTGAAAGGTTCGTCGAGCAGGATAAATCTGGGCTGAATGCACAGGGCGCGGGCAATTTCCACGCGCCGGCGCTCGCCGCCGGAAAGCGCATACCCGCGCGTGGTGCGAATGTGGCCCAGGTTCAGCTGATTGATTAGACGGTCGGCCCGCGTGCGCCGCTCGCGATGCGCCAGAGGCTGCGCCTCAAGCACGGCGAGAATGTTTTCCTCCACCGTCAGCTTGCGAAAGACCGAGGGCTCCTGGGGCAGATAACTGATGCCGAAGTTGCGCGCGCGCAGGTACATGGGCACATGCGTAATCTCCGTTTCGTCCACCAGCACGCGGCCCGTCTCCGGGGAGACGAGCCCCACAATCATGTAGAAGCTGGTTGTTTTGCCGGCCCCATTGGGGCCCAGCAGCCCCACCACTTCGCCGCGCGAGATGCGCAGGTTGACTCCGCGCACAACCTGGCGTCCCTTGTAGCTCTTGCCGATGCCCTCGGCAATCAATGTCTCCATTCAGGTCTTAGACTCGCTTCCGCCTTACTTGGGCGCTCGGGTCACGGTTTCTGTCTCCTGCGCGCCGCCTTCGATACTGACGCTATCATCGCGGCTATGGAAAATCAAAGCCGCGCCGGTTACGCTTCCCCGCAGGGGATCGCTCATCCTCGGCGGCGCGTTTGCCGATCCGGTCAGCACATAATCTCCGCTGGCGCCCGAGTACACCAGCTTGTCGCCCGTGCCGATGCGGCCCTGCGAGGTGAGAGTCACGTCTCCGCTTGCGGTCATGCGGTCGACACGCGCCTGGCCGGGAGCTCCTTGCGCCAGGCCGGCGCTTTCAGCGGCGGATTGCGGCTCGCCGGGCATCAGCAGCAGCTCCACCTGGTTTGAAGTCGACGTGGCCGTGCTTGTCTGCACAGTCACTCTCTGCAGCACGCCGCCGCGCATCACGGCGCGATGCTCCGCGTCTGAGTAAGTAAACGCGCCGCCGCGCACGCGAATGACGGCAGGCGCAGACACACTCGCGCCTGCGCCGCGGCTCATGTTCCGGCCGCCGCTCTCGCCCGGCTTCAGGCCGGACTGCTCGCCCGCGGGCGCGATTGCGGATGCCGTCGAAAGCAGCACGGCGGTTACGGGATCGGCCGCGCTGGTGGCTCGCGCGCTCAGCATCTGCCGCTCGCGATCGAGCACGATCTCAGGCGCGCTGATGGAGTTCGCCAGTTGCCACAGGCGCGCATGCCCGCGAAAGGTTGCGGTTCCCGTGGACTGATTCATCTCCGCATCCGCGGCCACGATGTGCGTGGGCGCGCGTCCGCCGAGAGTTGCGGCGCCCGCGTCTTCTGCGTTGGCCGAGTCCTGGCCTGCGGGCGGGAAATAGGTCGCCTTCACGTTGCCGTGCGCGAAGGCCTGGTTCAATTGGCGCGAAAGATCGATCTTGTCCGCGGCAATCTGCGCTTCTCCGTTTTCGATTCGCGGGCTGGCGGTAAGGTGCAGCCACTGGCCCGCATCGTCATACACGGCTTTGCCCGCCCACGCCTGAATGGGCGCAGTCAACCGCGCGCCCGGGGCCGGTGTCTCAGTGAGCGCGACGCGGCCGGTAAGCACGGCCGACTGCACCTGCACGCCGCTCCCGCCGGCATTCGCCGTCTTTGACGGCGGCGCAAACTGCGCATCGAGATTGTCGCCAGTGGCAACCTGGCGGCTGCCCGTGGGCGCGATCTCTTCCAGGCTCGCGTGACCCGCGCCGGCAAGATGTTTGAGCACCGAGCCGGATGCGAACTCGCCATCGACTTCATCGGCGGTCAATCGGGAGTGCGCAGGCGCGCCGCTTCCGCTCTGGCTGGTTGCGGTAATCACCACGCCGCCAAAGCCGTGGATGGTCGCCGGCTCCACGTTTCCCGGGCCGCGGCCTGAGGCGGAACGAAACTCGATGTCCGCAACCGGCGAGCGCCACGTCCGGTTTACGCGCGCCAGTGCGGATTGCCCGGCTCCCTGGCTTGCCGTCTCGCTTTCCAGCTCCACCCCGCGCTCCAGATGCGCATGGCGCAGCTCGCCCTGCGGCGTGAATTCGAGTTCCATCGCGGGCGAGGAGCCGCGTACCGTGCGGCCATCGCTCACCGAGTCCATGGTCACACCGCCCTCGAGGTGCCCGTGCTGCGGCTGATTGCGCTGGTCGAAATCCATGGCGCCCGTGGGAGCAGCCAGGTGGCTGCCGCCGGCCGTCGCCATCGTAAATCCCTCCGTGGCCTCCAGGCGGACCGCGCTGCCGTCGTTGCGAAAAAGGATCTGCGCCTGGCGCGCCGAAGCGTGCCCGCCGCGATAATCGGCCCGCGCTTCAAGCAAATTGCAGAGATTCGCATCGCGCTCGAACGAGGCGCGATCGGCATGAATCTCCACCGGCTCGCGGCCCTGCGCGCGCCGCGTGGTCAGTTCCACCGCGTGCTCCAGCACCAGAAATCCCTGGTCCGCGTCGTACATCGCGCCCATGGAGCTGCCGCTGCCCTCGCCGGATGAAAAATCCACTTTCTGCGCGGTGGTCAACACCCCGCTCTTCTGGTCGAAGGTGATGCCGCTCGTCTCCACATGAATTTCGTTTGCGGCCGGTTGCGATCCCGGCGCGGCGCTGCTCTTCGGCGGCGGCGTCTTCCCCGTCGCGCCCGGCGCGCCCGCGGGGCCCGGCCGCATCAGCGTCATCTCCACCTGTCCGGCCGCTGTGGCCGTGCCTTCCTTCTGGTCATACTGAAACTCGTCGCCCTGGATGCGGTCCACGCGGCTGCCATCGGCGCCATACAACTCGATCTCCACGTCGTGCAACTGCGCCATGTCGTTTTTGAGCTGCACCACCTTGGAGGCGTGAATCTTGAACAGCGTGTGCCCGCCGTGAGCCTGCGTATACGTGACGCCGTTGGCCTCCTGCTCGATGTCGATGCCGAGCCGCTTGGGAATATCGCGGCGATTGAAGGTGCTGCGGAAGCGGCCAATGGCGAGGAATACGCCCAGCGCCACCACCAGCAGCACGCCTGCGGCCAGCACCAGAGTCCGTATTCGCTCGATCGTGAACCGCACTCCCTAGTTCCTCATCCCCAGCCGCGCCGCCAGTCTTTGCGCAAGGCTCTCGCCCAGCTCGCTCCACAGCACGCGCGCCGTTGCCCCCGACTCTTTCTCGATTGCGGCGGTCAGCTCAATCAGCTGGCGCACGTTCTCTTCCACGTGCCGCCCACCCACCGTGTCCAGGTCTGCGTCTTCCTCGAGAAATGGCGCATCCGAGCCAAATTCGACCTTGATGTGCCCCTCCTGCTCATACGCGCCTTCGTCGAAGAGAGGCCCGAACCCCGTGACCCGCACCAACCGCGGGCCCCGCGCCCAGCGAGCGTCGAGGATCATGTCGCGACCGACCTCCTGAGCGGAGCGGGGCGCACCCGATGCGACCCGCGCACTCGAAGGATCCGCGGTTCCTGCCGCACCCGCGAAAGCGCCGCCTTCCAGCTCCCACAGGCTCCATCCGATCTGAAACTCGTACGCGTAGTCCTCGTGCAACAGCTCGAGCGCCTCTTCCACCGCCTGCTTCGGCTCAGCTCCGCGCTCGCCGTGGCCATATACGCGCTGAAACACCGGCGCCTCGCTCCAACTCACGGGCCACGCCGTCGCCGCATAGACGCGCGGCTCGCCGCCATGGGCGGCAAATGCGCCCAGCACCGCCATCAGCTTGTCGGGGAGCGCGGCCAGGCGCAGATTCGGATACCAGAGGCTCAGATAAAGCGTGTCTGCCATCATTCTCAATTTTAGACGGGCAGCGGCTCGGGAAGTGTCTGCAAAGCGGCCCAGGAACGCCTGCCGTCGGCCTTGCCCATCACGCGCGGGGAGCGCGGGCGGACGAAGCACGGCGTATACACTCATCCCATGAAACCCACCGCCGGGCCAACCCTCCGCCTCATGGCCATCTTCGTTGTTGCGCCGCTTGCCGCCGCAGCGCAACCGGGCCGGCAACAGATCGCCGACCTCGGAATCTGCACGCTGGTGAGCGGGCGCAAAATCGAGAACTGCCGCATCGGCTATCGCACCTGGGGCACGCTCAACGCCGCGCGCTCCAACGCGGTGCTCTTTCCCACGTGGTTCTCCGGCGTGAGCGCGAACCTCGCCGACGCGATCAAGCCGGATGGCCTTGTCGATCCGACGAAGTACTTTGTGATCGCCGTCGATGCGCTCGGCGACGGCGTTTCTTCCTCACCATCGAATTCGGCCACGCAGCACGGGCCCGATTTCCCCGCCTTCACCATCGAAGACATGGTCAACGCCGAGCATCGCCTGGCGACCGAGACGCTCGGCCTCAACCATCTTCACGCCGTGATGGGCATCTCCATGGGCGGCATTCAGACCTTCGAGTGGATGGTGGACTACCCCGATTTCATGGATGAAGCCATTCCCATCGTCGGTTCGCCGCGCCCCAGCAGCCGCGACCTGCTGCTCTACCGCACGGACGAAGACGCAGTGAAGGACGATCCTGCCTGGCAAGAGGGCCGCTACAGGCAGCCCATCGCCGCGCCGGTCGCCGAGCTCATCTGGCAAATGAACCTGACCACGCCCGCGAACTATGCGCGTACGCAATCGCGCGCGGGTTTCGATGCCGAGTACACGCGGCTCACGACGAGCGGCATCCGGCCCTTCGACGCCAACGACTGGCTGGCCCAACTCGACGCCGTGATTCATCACGACATCAGCCACGGCGGCACGATGGAAGAAGCGGCCCGGCGCGTGAAGGCCCGGGTGCTGGTGGTGAATGCGGCACAGGATGAGATGGTCAATCCCAAGCCGGCGCTCGATTTTGCCGCGCTCCTGGGCGCGCAGACGCTGGTGCTCGAAAGCGACTGCGGCCACCTGTCCGTTGGGTGCGAGGCGTCGAAACTGGATCCCGCGGTGCGCGCTTTTCTGGACGGCCGGTGAAAGATGGCCGGCATTCAAACAACCGCAGATCCTTCGGCTCCGCTGCGCTCCGCTCAGGATGACAAGTCATAAACTGCTGCTGTGTCAGGCGGTCACAATCTCGCTGAAGTCGGCGATCCCGGAAAAGCCGCGCAGCACCTCGCTGATCAGGCCAAGATGCGCGCCGCGGATCTTTTCGTCGGGATCGAGGACCATCACCTTGTCGAAGAAGGTGTCCACGACCGGGCGCAGCGTGGCGATCTGCGCGAGCGCGTCTGGATAGGCGCGCTGCTGGCGGAGCCTGGCGACTTCAGGCGCAAGCGCCGCGGCGGCACCGCGCAGGCGGTGGGCTTCATCGGAGAGCGTGATTGCGGATGCCGACCCGACGGCGAAGCCTTTTTCCTCGGCCTGGCGCAGAATGTTCTTGATGCGCTTGAATGCCGTCGAGATCGCAATGAAATCATCGGAGCCGCGCACGGCGGTGAGCGCCTCGGCGCG
>JASHTS010000079.1 GCA_030040425.1 Acidobacteriaceae bacterium
CACGCGCGCCGCCAATGTGAGCCTCTTCAACTTCGTCGACGCAACCGGCACGCTGGGCATGAACGCCAATGCGCACTGGACGCATCGCTTCAACTCACATCTGTTTCTCTTCACCGGCTACACCTTCAGCCGCCTGCGCACGGAGGTCACTCCCAATTTTGCCGATCGCGTCAACATCTCCGGCCCCGCCGACGCCAACATCGGCGGCAACGACCAGGACCCCGCGGACTGGGGCCCTCCCACGCTCACCTTCGCGAGCGGCATCGCGTCGCTGACCGATGCAAACAGCGAATTCAACCGCAGCCAGACGGATGGCGTCTCTCTTTCCGCAGGCATTTACCGGGGCCGGCACAACATTTCCGCGGGCGGCGATTTCCGCAAACAGGACTATAACGACAATTTCCAGCAGAATCCGCGGGGCACATTCGCCTTTACCGGCGCGGCAACGGCGAATGCGGCGACGAGCGCAACCAGCGGCTCCGATCTGGCCGATTTTCTTATCGGCGTTCCCGACACCAGCGCCCTTGCCTACGGCAACGCGGACAAGTATTTTCGCGAGCCCGTCTACGATCTCTTCGTGAACGACGACTGGCGCGTTTATCCCTCACTCACCGTGAATGCGGGCATCCGCTGGGAGTACAGCGCGCCCATGACGGAATTGCACGGCCGCCTCGTGAATCTCGACCTCAACACCGGCTTCACCGCCGGCGCTCCTGTACTGGGCACCGATCCGGTGGGCTCCATTACCGGCGCGCACTATCCCGCCTCGCTCATCAGGCCCGATCGACGCGGCATCGAGCCGCGCCTGGGCATCGCCTGGCGGCCGATCCCGGCATCTACGCTGGTGATTCGAGCTAGCTATGGCGTCTACGACGACACTTCCGTCTATCAAAGCCTGGTGCTCGATATGGCGCAGCAGGCGCCGTTCTCCAAAAGCCTGAGCGTGGCCAACAGCGCCGCCTGCCCGCTCACGCTCGCGGACGGCTTCGTCAACTGCGCGTCCGTCACCGCTGACACCTTCGCCATCGACCCCAGCTACCGCATCGGCTACGCGCAGGTGTGGCAGCTGGCAGTGCAGCGCGATCTCCCCGGTGCGCTTCAGATCGTCGCCACCTATAACGGCATCAAGGGCACACATGGCGCGCAGCAGATTCTGCCCAACACCGAACCCATCGGCGCGGCCGTCGCTTGTCCCGGTTGTCCCACGGGATTCGTCTATCGCACTTCGGGAGGCAACTCGACGCGCCAGTCAGGGCAATTGCAGTTGCGCCGCCGTCTCAAAGACGGATTCACGGCCACGCTCAACTATACGTACTCAAAATCGATCGACGACGACGCTGTGCTCGGCGGGCAGGGCTACGTCACCGCGTCCTCGCAAAGCCAGGAAGCGGCGTCGGGCGCATCTCCCGCCGCGACCGCAGCCATTGCGCAGAACTGGCTCGATCCGCGCGCCGAGCGCGGCCTCTCCAGCTTCGACCAGCGCCAGCTTCTCAACCTCACCGCGCAATATACCAGCGGCGAAGGCCTTGGCGGCGGAACCCTCCTCAGCGGCTGGCGCGGCCGCATGCTCAAGGAGTGGACGCTCGAAGGCACTTTGAGCGAAGGCACGGGCCTTCCCGAAACGCCGATCTATCCTCTCGACGTCCCCGGCACCGGCTACTCGTCCATCATCCGTCCCAGCCTCACCGGCGCGCCCCTCTACACTTCCAGCGGAGTCGCGCACCTCAATGCGGCCGCCTTTGAGGCGCCTGCCGCAGGCCAGTGGGGCACTGCCGGCAGAGATTCCATCACCGGCCCCAATCAGTTCAGCTTGAACAGTTCGCTCGCGCGCACCTTTCGCCCGCACGGAAAGACCTATCTCGATCTCACTGTGTCTGCCAGCAACGTGCTCAACCATCCCGAGTTCACCGCCTGGAACACGGTGTGGGATAACGCAGCGTTGAGCAACGCGCAGCAATTCGGCCGGCCCACGGCCGCCAACTCCATGCGCAAGCTTGAAACCACTCTCAGGTTGAGGTTCTAGCCATGCGATTCCTCGCCGCGCTTTTGCTCTTCGCTCCTGCGCTCGCCGCGGCTGCGCAGACCATCGGCCAGAACAAGGCGCCCGACGAGCCGCAGGTTACGCTCACGGTGCAATCGCAGCTTGTGGTCGAAGCCGTCGTCGCCAAGGACAAGCAGGGAAAACCCATTCGCGGACTCACTGCGAAGGACTTCGTGGTCACCGAAGACGGCGTTCCGCAAACGGTGCGCTTCTGCGAGCACCAGGACCTGGCAACGACTGCGAAGCTGCTTCCTGCCTCCACAAGCAAGACCGAGAACGTGACCATTTACGACCAGCTCGCGCGTGAGCAGATTGCGCCCGAGTCGATAGACAACGAGCGCTACCGCAATCGCCGGCTCATCGCGCTTTACTTCGACATGGTGGGCATGCGCCCCGACGATCAGCTGCGGGCGCTCAACGCGGCCGTGCAATTCGTTCGCACGCAGATGACCTCCGTGGACCTCATCGCGCTGCTTCGCTACGAAGGCTCCTCGGTCGACATCCTGCAGGACTTCACCGCCGACCGCAACCGCTTGCTCAGCATTCTCGAGACCATGGAAGTGGGCGAGGGCCAGGGCTTCGCCGAAACCACGGACGACGCCAGCAGCTCCGATACCGGCGCAGCCTTCGGCCAGGATGACAGCGAATTCAACGTCTTCAACACCGATCGCCAGCTCTCCGCTCTGCAAACCGCGGCGCACATGCTGGGCCGCGTGCAGGAAAAGAAATCGCTCATCTACTTCGCCGGCGGCATGCGCCTGAACGGCATCGACAACCAGGCCCAGCTCCACGCCACCGTCGACGAAGCCATCCGCTCCGGCGTGGCGATTTGGACTGTCGACGCGCGCGGCCTCGTCGCCGAAGCCCCGCTGGGCGATGCCACGCAAGGCTCGCAAGGCAACTCCGGCATGTACACTGGCGCCGCCTCTCTCGCCGTCAGCAACAATTTTCAGCTATCGCAGGACACGCTCTATGCCCTCGCCGGCGACACCGGCGGCAAGGCTCTGCTCGATTCCAACGATCTCGATCGCGGCATCGTCCAGGCCCAGCAGGCCGTCTCCGACTATTACGTTCTCGGCTACTACGCCACCAACACCGCGAAAAACGGCCATTTCCGCCGCATCAAGATCACCCTCGCCGGCAACGAGTCCGCGGATCTGGATTACCGCCAGGGCTACTATGCCGACAAGGAGTTCAGCAAATTCAACGCAACCGACAAGGAGCGCCAGCTTGAGGACGCGCTCATGCTGGAGGATCCCATCACCGATCTCACCATCGCCATGGAGATCGACTACTTCCAGCTCAATCGCGCCGAGTATTTCGTTCCCATCATCGTCAAAATTCCCGGCCGCGAGCTGGCGCTGGCCAAGCGCGGCGGCTATGAGCACACCTTAATCGACTTTGTGGGCGAGGTGAAAGACGTCGTCGGCGGCACCACCGTCTCCAACGTCCGCGACGATGTAAACATCAAGCTCTCCGATGCCACCGCGGCCGAGCTCGCCAAGCGCCCTATCGAATATGACACCGGCTTCACTCTCCTGCCGGGCAAATACATGATCAAGTTCCTTGCCCGCGACGATGAAACCGGGCGCATCGGCACCTATCAAACCACCTTTATCATTCCCAACCTCAACAAGGAAGAGAAGCGCATCCCCATCAGCGCCGTGGTGCTGGGCAGCCAGCGCGTGCAGCTCAACCAGGCGCTCTATGACGCCGCCAAAGCCAAGGACAGGATCAAGGACGACGCCGTCAATCCTCTCGTTGCCGACGGCATGAAGCTCATTCCCAGCGTCACGCGCGTCTTCAGCACCACGCGCCAGATCTACGTCTACTTCCAGGCCTACAAGCAAACTCCTT
>JASHTS010000080.1 GCA_030040425.1 Acidobacteriaceae bacterium
AGATGATCCCTTATTCCGAAGCGCAAAGGTGAGAACCCATCGGGCATTTCGGGCCCGAAGGTTCATCTCCGACGCCGAGCAAAGGGCATTGCGAGGTCCAGCGGAAGCGGCGAAGGCACTATTGCCATTCAATGTGACGGAGCTGGTTCCTCGTAACATTCGAGAATCCCGTGAATATTCTCCTGCTCAGAAAGGCGAATTCGATGAAGCGCTCCGCAGTGCTGCTCGCTAGGTATTATGGGCTAATTCAGATCGAGGATCTGAATAACGAGGGGTCGCTGTATTACCCCGATATCGTCGCAGCTCTAGTGGAACGGTACGGCTTTCTGAAATTCCCGCAGAAGATCGAAGATTTTGACGAGGTCAAGGGAATTGAATTTGTCGGCGGCAAGGTCGGTAAGTATGTAATTGAAAAGCTGATGCTATTCAATAGCGGAATCTATATCGACACTCAGTCAAGTACGGATGTATCAGAGGCAATCTGGCACGAGATGATGGATTGGGCGGTAGGGAAATTCGGCTTGACGTTTCGGCCTGAAATGGTAACGCGTGCCGCGTACGTTAGCAATGTGACCTTCCACTCGGATGTTCCGATGCTTGCGGTCAACCCCGTGCTCGACAACATCGCGAAGAGGGTTTCAGATGAGGTTGCCGAGAATTTCAAACAGGTTCTCGAATTTGAGCCTGCGTCGGTCGCACTCTCATTCGATTCCCTCTCAACCAAATTCGGAGTTGCGGGATTTAGCTTACAGAGGCGCGAAGGAGTCGCATTCTGGGAAAATAAATACTTCTCTGGAGCGCCCCTAAAGACGAGTGTGCATTGGGAACTACTGGAAGAATGGGAACGCGCGCTAGCAACCTAGATACGCTCCGTCGCTTCCCTCACTACTCGGGCGGCGGCTTGGTTCACGTCCTCGCGCGGGGTTCTCTTCTTGCGCGGCACCGATTCGACTGGAACAGTGGCGACCTTGGACTTTCGCTTGGGGGCGGGTTTCCTCTTCGTTACCATGCGCCAATTCTAGCGCCGTTTGGCTATCGGCAATTCACAGGCAAAAACCAAACTGCACCGCTACCTGCGGCCGCGCTTCAGAGGGAGGTGTTTTATTGTGAAAGGGACATGCCTGCCCAGTTACACCAATCCGATCCGCGCATTCTTGGCTGGCGAACTCTCGAACAAGATCACCGCTGTCTGGCCGAACTGTTGCGACCGGGATTTTTTGTGCTCGACGTTGGCTGCGGCACCGGCACGATTACCGCGGGCATGGCGCGAGCCGTGAACCCCGGGGGACATGTGGTCGGCGTCGATCGGGATGAGGCGCTTCTTGCAATGGCGCGCGCAGAGCACGCCGGGATGGAAAACCTGCAGTTTGAGCTGGGAGATGCGACAGCTTTAAGCTTCCATGCGCGGTTCGACATTGTGACGTCAGCGCGAGCGCTGCAATGGATGGCCGAACCCGGCGTGGCAATAGAGAACATGAAGCGGGCTGCCAAACGCGGCGGTAGAGTGGTGGTTCTCGATTACAACCACGCGCAAAACCAATGGGAGCCCGAGCCTCCGGCGGAGTTCAAGGTGTGCTACGACGCATTCCTCGCGTGGCGGCGGGCAAACGGGTGGGACAACGAAATGGCGGACCATCTTCCTGCATTGTTTCGATCCGCGGGTCTCGTGAGCGTGAGCAGCCGTGCGCAGGACGAGGTAATGAAGCGGGGCGAGCCGGAGTTTGCATGGCAAAGCTATTTGTGGAGCGGAACGCTGCAGCACGTGGCCAGGCAGCTTATCGCGGCTGGGTTCTGCACAGAGAGCCAGTTGCAAGAAGCGCAGGAAAAATACAATGCATGGGTCAAGACCGGCCTCGTCCGTCAGACTCTGGCAATGCGGGCCACGGTTGGGATTGTACCTTGACGGGCTATTACGCAGCCCTGGCTGAATCATGTACCCTCAAAGGGTTCCTGCGCGATGACCACGGACGCCGCAAACGCTCGTTATCCTCTCACCCAGGGCGTTAACCCGTGGCTGATCACCGTTGCCGTGATGTTGCCCACGTTTATGGAGGTGCTCGACACCGCCATTGCGTCAGTGGCGCTGCCTTACATCGCGGGGTCGCTCTCGGCCTCGACCTCCGAGGCCACGTGGGTGCTCACCAGCTACCTGGTGGCGAACGCGGTGATTCTGCCGGCCTCCAACTGGTTTGCGCGGCGGTTCGGGCGCAAGCGGTTTCTGCTCACCTGCGTGATCATCTTTACGGTGGCGTCGTTCTTCTGCGGAGCTGCGCCTTCGCTGGCCGTGATTCTGCTGGCGCGCATCGTGCAGGGCGCGGGTGGAGGTGCGCTGCAGCCGCTCTCGCAGTCCATCCTGCTCGAAAGCTTCCCTCCGGCCAGGCGCGCGGCGGCGATGGCGGCCTACGCGCTGGGCATCGTGGTGGCGCCGGTGCTGGGCCCGACGCTGGGCGGATGGCTCACCGATACCTACAGCTGGCGGTACGCGTTCTACATCAACATTCCGGTGGGCATCCTGGCCGTGATTCTGATCGCCCGCTTTGTGCACGACCCGCCGTATATCAGGAATGCGAAGGTGAGCGCCTTCGACAATATCGGGTTCGGCCTGCTGATTGTGTGGACCGGCTGCCTGCAGGTGGTGCTCGACAAGGGCCAGGAGGACGACTGGTTCGGCGCGGTGTGGGTGCGCTGGGCGGTTGCGACGACGATGGTCGCGCTCATTCTCTGGATCTGGCGGGAATGGAGAGATCCGAAGGGATTGGTCGATCTCCATGTGCTGAAGGACCGCAACTTTCGCACCGGCTGCCTGATGATTGCGCTCCTGGGCATGTGCATTTACATCACCATTGCCATGCTGCCGCTTTTCTACCAGGAAGTGCTGGGGTACACGGCCTATAGCGCCGGATGGGTGGTGGGGCCGCGCGGATTCGGATCGTTCATCGGCTCGCCGGTGGTGGGCTATCTGGGGTCGCGCGTGGATTTGCGCAAGCTGCTGTGCGGGGGCTTTCTGGGATTCAGCTTCTGCTCGTACATCTTTGGCAGCGTGAATCTGGGCATCGGCCCCTGGACATTACTGTGGCCGATCATCTTTACCGGATTTACGCTCAGCTTCGTCTTTGTGCCGCTGGCCACCATCACGGTTGCGACGATTCCCAATGAAAAGATGGGCAACGCCACGGGCCTCTTTAATATGCTGCGCAATATCGGCGGGTCGATCGGGATTTCGATTGCGACCACTTCTCTGGTGCGGCGTGCGGCCGCGCATCAGACGTATCTGGTGGCGCACCTGGCGCCGACGACGGCGGAGCTGCAGCAAAGATCGGCCATGCTCTTCGGCTACCTGGGGCGCGAGCTGGGCCCGGCCAGTGCGCGCCCTGGAGCGCTGGGCATGCTTTACCGGCTGGTGGAGCAGCAGGCGTCTCTGCTTGCCTATGTCGATATCTTCCGCTGGACGGCGGTGCTGTCGTTCTTCTGCGCCATTCTCACATGGCTGTTCAAGAAGCAGCCCAAGCATGCCGCACCGCCGCCGGGCGCACACTGAAACAGCAATTTCTTGTCGATCGCAGGGATGCCCACATGACTCCTCCCCCTGAATCCTCGAACGCACCTCATGGTGGAACGCTCAGGGTTCCTTGCGCGCGGAGGCAGCAAGGGGAAGGCAACCGCCGGCGCTTACCGCGCCTCTTACCTCCATAAGAGCGTGCCGGGGCCGCTCAAGCGGACGGTGCGCTCAATTTTCGGGCAGGGGCGCGGGGTTTTCGCGATTTCCCCTACCTTACCAGCGGCGAAGGAGAATCGCAATGACAGCCGCCGGACCCTGCCTGCCTTCATTGCCTTCACCGATTTCAAAGCGCCGCAGGCATCCCAAAGCAGGCGACTCCACGTTCCCATCATAGATAGAAAGGATTCTTATGCCGCAGCCCTCCCATGAATTGCTGCAAGCCGAATCGGCCATGCAGTCGGTGCTCGATTATCTCGTCGACAGCCAGGAGGCATTCCAGCAGATCGGCGAAAAATTGCAGGACGAGACGCTGAGACACTTTTTCCTGACGGAGTCGCTCAAGCGCGCCGAGTTCCGGGGCGAGATCGAATCGGTTCTTCATCGCGAGGGCGTGCATGACATCGAGGAGAGCGGAACGACAGCGGGCGCGGTGCATCGCGTGTGGGCGGGGCTCAAGGCGAAGCTGGGCGGCGGCGATCATACCCTGCTGGCGACGGCGGAAGAGGGCGAGGACGAGACAGCGGCGGCGTATGACCGCGCCATGGATACTTATCTTCCGTTGCCGGTTCGCCAGTTGCTGACCACGCAGGCGGCGCACATCAAGCTCTCGCACGACTACGTGCGGGCGGCGCGCGACCGGAAGAGCTGAGGCGCGCTTAGCTCGGATCCGAGCCGGTGAGCGGCTCGAAGCGGCGCAGCTTTTCGTCGTATTGCCCGATGCGGCCGGTGAGGATGTCGTAGTACCATCCGTGCACCGCGAGCCGTCCTTCCATCAAGGCGCGCGCCACGGAGGGCTGCTCGCGCAGATTCATCAGCTGCGCGACGACGTTGCCGCGGATGAGCGACGCGAGCTCGGCGTGCTCGCCATCGGCGGGGTCGACGGGCTGGCGATGCACGAAGGCCGCTTCGACGTGCTCGAGCCAGCGCCGCGCCCTGGGCAGTCTTTCGAGATTCTTGCGGTCGAGCGCGGCCTTGAGCGCGCCGCAGTCGGAGTGGCCGCAGACGATCACGTGGCGGACCTTGAGCACGTCGACCGCGTACTCGATGGTTGCGGTCACGCCGTCCGCGCTGCTGGAGCCGGCGACGGGCACGATATTGCCGATCGCGCGGGAGATGAAGAGATCGCCCGGGCTGGTGGTGAGGATCAGGTCAGGGACGATGCGCGAGTCAGAGCAGGTGATGAAAAGGTACTGCGGCGCCTGCGATTCCGCCAGCAGGTGAAAGTCGTCTTTTCTTGCCGGGAATTTTTCGGCGAGGAACCGCTTGTGCCCTGCGATCAATCGATCCACGTTGCCCATCAGCCTTTCCAGAAAAAAGATTCTCTCTCACCAGCGTAATGCATGGGGTGGATGCGCGGTCTGCGGACTCGCAGAAGTTTCGGTACACTGGAAGCTGGCTTATGTTCGACAACCTTACAGACAAGCTTCAGCGCGTATTCAAGAACCTGCGCGGGCAGGGCACGCTGACCGAAGAGAACATCACCGAGGCGCTCAAGGAGATTCGCACGGCGCTGCTCGAAGCCGACGTGAACCTGAAGGTAGTGGGCGAGCTGGTGGAGCACATCCGCGCCAAGGCCGTGGGCACGGAGGTGCTGACGGCGCTTTCGCCCTCCGAACAGGTGATCAAGATCGTGCGCGACGAGCTGATCGATTTGCTCGGGCGCGACACGGCGCGCTTCAAGTTTGCCTCGCAGCCACCGACAGTGATCCTGATGGCCGGGCTGCAGGGCTCGGGCAAGACGACGACCAGCGGCAAGCTGGCCGCGTGGCTCAAGAAGGGCGGACACCGGCCCATGCTGGTTTCGGTCGACGTGTACCGGCCGGCGGCGCGCGAGCAGTTGAAAGTGGTCGCCAAGTCGATCGAGGCGCGGCTCTACGAGGGAGACCTGAAGGGCGAGACGGCGGGATCGACGCTGGTGGAGCGGCTGGCCAAAGAGGCGCGGCGCGAGGCGGTCATCATGGGCTGCGACACGTTGATCGTGGACACGGCGGGCCGGCTGCACGTGGACGAAGAGCTGATGACGGAGATGGAGCGGCTGAAGAAGCTGCTCTCGCCGGCGGAGATTCTGTTTGTGGCCGACGCCATGACCGGCCAGGATGCGGTGAACTCCGCGCAGGAGTTCCACTCGCGGCTGGGACTGACGGGCGTGGTGCTGACCAAGATGGATGGCGATGCGCGCGGCGGCGCAGCGCTTTCGATTCGCCATGTGACCGGGCAGCCGATCAAGTTCATCGGCGTGGGCGAAAAGCCGGACGCGTTCGAGCCGTTTCATCCCGATCGCATCGTGGGGCGCATTCTGGGCATGGGCGACATGCTCTCGCTCATCGAGCGCGCCGAAGAGAAGCTCGACCGAAAAAAGAGCGAGGAGCTGGCCAAGAAGGCGCTGCTTGGCGACGGATTTTCGCTCGAGGATTTTCGCGACCAGTTGAAGCAGATCAAGAAGCTCGGCTCCATGGAATCGATCATGAAGATGATGCCGAGCGTGGGGCCGCTTGCGGGACTCAAGGAAGCGTCGCAGCAGGTGGATGAGAAGCAGTTCGTGCGACTGGAGGCAATCATCAACTCCATGACGCCCAAGGAGCGGCGCAATCACGAGATTATTTCCGGCTCGCGGCGCAAGCGCATTGCGGCCGGCTCGGGGACGACAGTGCAGGATGTGAACCAGCTGCTGCGCCAGTACGCGCAGATGGCGAAGATGTTCAAGCAGATGGGCCGGGGCGGCGGCCTGGCCAAGGCCATGCTGCGCGGCGGGATGAGCGGGCTGGGGCTGGGCGGTCGGCAGAGGTTTGGAAGGTAATCACGGCCCATCTTGCACAAGAACGTAGTCGGGTTCGATGCGGGCGCGAAATTCGGGCGTGAGGCCGGACAGATCCACGACATCGACCTTGAAGGCAGACGCGATTGGTCGAAAGCCTCTGCGAGCAACGCGCCTTCTGCAGAGATAAAGTAGCGCCATCGATGGCCACATCGAGATCGGAGAACCGCTTCACGCGGCGGCCAGTGGCACGTGAGCCTATTCACTCAACCCAGAAAAATCCCGGCGATCGACGCCGAAATCAAATTCGCCATGGTTCCGGCGAGCATGGCGCGCACGCCCAGCTTGGCCAGGTCGTTGCGCCGCTCGGGAACCAGCGCGCCGATGCCGCCGATCTGCATGCCGATGGAGCCGAGATTGGCAAAGCCGCACAGCGCAAATGTGGCGATGGTGAACGATCGCGGCATGAGCGTGGCCTTCTGTGTGCCCAGAGCAATATAGGCGACCACTTCATTCAACGCCATGCGCGTGCCCAGCAGGTTGCCGATGGCCGGCGCGTCATGCCAGGGCACGCCGATGAGCCAGGCAACCGGTGCGCCGATGATGCCCAGAATCTGGCCCAGGCTGCCTGGAACCCAGTGCAGGCCGGCATGCGCGTGCACCCAGGTGAGCAGCATGTCGAGAAGCTTCACCAGGGCCAGAAAGGAAATGAGCATGATGGCCACGTTCAGCGCCAGCTTGCCGCCGTCGATGGTGCCGCGGGCGATGGCGCCTACGAAATTCTCGTCGCTGTGCAACTCGTCTTTCGGGATCACCACTTTGCCTTCCGTGTCCGGAACCTCGGTTTCGGGAACCAGCATCTTGGCCATCAGAATCGTGCCCGGCGAAGTCATGATCACCGCTTCCAGAAGATGGGGCGCGGCTACGCCCTGCGCGATGTACATGGCCATAATGCCGCCGGAGACGTGCGCCATGCCGCTGGTCATGATCGTCATGAGCTCGCTGCGCGTGGCGCGCGAAAGAAACGGCCGGATGGTCAGAGGCGCCTCCGTCTGCCCCATGAAGATGCTGGCCGCCACGTTCATGCTCTCTGCGCCGGAGATGCGCATGGTCTTCAGCATCACCCAGGCAAAGGCGCGAATGATCTGCTGCATGAGCCCGATGTGATAGAGCACCGCGAAAAACGCGGAGATGAAAATGATGGTGGGCAGCACCTGGAAGGCGAAGATGGCGCCCTGGTTCGCCGTATGGCCGGGAATCCTGGCGAGCAAATCGCCGAACGCGCCGGAGTTGGGCAATCCCAGCTCGCCGAACAGCACCTGCGTGCCCGCAAACGTGGCCGAGAGCATGTTGGTCACCACAGCACCGGCCCACGTCATGGCGCGCTGCCCGAAGGAGAAACGCAGCACCAGGAAGGCGAACGAAAACTGCAGGCCGAGTCCCCAGAAAATGGTGCGCCAGCGAATCCGTTTGCGATCGGTCGAGCCCAGATACGCGGCGCCCAGCACGGCCAGAATTCCCAACACACCCGTGAATCGAGCCAACACGCCTCCTCAACGCAGGGAACAGAGAACAGGGAGCAGGGGTCAGGGTTCAGGGATCAGTTGGAGCATTGCCCCAGCGGTCCGCTTTGACTGACCGCCGCTCACTGACCACTGTTCACTGTTTACTGACCAATGTTTACTGACTACTGATCACTGACCACTGATTACTGCTACCTACCTTACAGCATCCTGCAAGAACTTCTCCGCATTTTCGCGCGTGAAGATACGGCTCACCAGGGCCACGGCTGCGCCGGGCGGGGATTTGGAGATGAGAATTGCTTTGCGCAGGAGCGCCCTCGGCTCCTCGAGCCGGGCCGCGCTCGTGGCGTAGAGCGTAGCCAGGGGTTGGCCGCGCTCCACCTCCGCGCCGCGCCGCGCGTGGAAGAGAATCCCCGCATGCGGATCGACGGGCTCTCCGGCTTGTTCGCGACCTGCGCCGGTGCGCTGCACCGCCCAGCCCAGCGCCGTCGTATCCATTTCGGCAATGTAGCCGCTCTCCCACGCTTCGAAGATTTCCGTCGCACCCGGCCTATGAAAGGCGTCAGCATCCTCGAACACGCGCGCATCTCCTCCCTGCGCGTCCACCATCTCAAGAAAGATGCGCAGCGCGGAGCCGTTCATGAGCGCCGTCTCGGCGCGCTCGTATCCGCTCTCCGGCGTGTCCGCCTGGCTGCCGAGGTGAATCATCCATCCGGCCAGGATCAGCGAGAGCTCGCGCAGGTCGGCGTTGCTTTCCGGACCCTCCGCCGGCCGTGTGCCGCGCAGCAATTCGACCGCTTCCACCAGCTCGATCCAGTTGCCGGCTGCGCGTCCCAGCGGCTGGCCCATATCGGTGAGCAACGCCGCCGTGCGCGTGCCCGCGGCTCCAGCCGTGGCCACCATGAGCGCCGCAAGGAACTCGCAATCCTTTTCGCTGCGCAGAAAGGCGCCCGAGCCGGTCTTCACGTCGAGCACAAGCGCGTCCAACCCGGCCGCGAGCTTTTTGCTTAATATCGACGCGCAGATCAGCCCCGGATTCTCCACCGTTCCGGTGCGGTCGCGCAACGCGTAGAGCGCGCGATCGGCCGGCACGAGCGCCGGCGTCTGGCCCACGATCGAGCAGCCGCATTTCTGGATCACGGCCTCGAACTCCGCGAGCGAAAGCGCGGTGCGGTAGCCGGGAATCGCTTCGAGCTTGTCCAGCGTGCCGCCGGTGTGTCCCAGCGCGCGCCCGCTGATCATGGGCACCACCACGCCGCACGCCGCAGCGAGCGGCGCGACGAGGAAGCTGGTTTTATCGCCCACGCCGCCCGAGGAGTGCTTGTCGACCGCGGTCTTGCCCAGGCGCGCCGGCGAAAATTTCTCGCCGGAGTCGCGCATCGCCATCGTCAGGGCCCGCGTCTCGTCGAGCGTCAGGCCACGAATCCACGCCGCCATCAGCCACGCGGCAAGCTGCTCCAGCGGAATCGCGCCCGACGCCGCACCGGAAACGACAAACTCGATCTCACGCGCATCGAGCGCAGCGCCATCGCGCTTTTTGCGGATGAGATCGATCATGTGGAAGGGAGCGGAAGAGGTACTGTCGCGTGAGTTGCCAGATGGATTCATCGAATGCAGGACCCTACTTCAGCTTCATCTCGAACGCCAGCGGCAGCAACTCACGGAACGCCATGGTGCGCACGCCGTCCGCGGCGGGGAATACGACCGGCGCCTCGGGCTGCACAAACTCCGCCAGCACCTGCCGGCAGGCGCCGCAGGGAGGGCTGGCAGCGCCATTCAGATTCGCGACGGCCACCGCCGTAATCCGAATGGCCGGACCAAGTTCGGAAACCGCGCGCACCAGCGCCGCGCGCTCCGCGCAAATGGTCAATCCGTAGCTGACATTTTCAACATTCGTGCCGGTCACGATCTCTCCGCTCTCGAGCCGGAGCGCCGCGCCCACGCGAAACCCGGAGTACGGTGAATAGGATTGAAGGGCAACCCGGCGCGCCCTTGCCAGCAATTCTTCGAGCGCCCGATCGAGTGGATTCGTCTTGTTTCCTAAGTTCCCCATCTCTGCACCGCGTGAGATTTGAGGCTAATGCATTCCATGGCCTTCTGTACACTCCGCCCGGGTCATGCGTGCAGCGCGGTTCGCGCCGGCGCCGAGGTTCTCGTGATTGACCACGTGGCTCTGCTCTCCGGTAATTAGCGCGCCTTCACTCGCGGCTCAAGGAAACAGCCCAATCCTCCGATAAAGTCCTTGCGTGCTCGCCGCAGGCGAAGCTGTGCCTGCGCCGCCCCAGGACCGCATGGACGAACTGACGCACGAATTCGTCGTCGAGAGCCAGGAGGGCCTCGACCGCATGGAGCGCTGCCTGACCGAGCTCGAGGAGCGCCCGCAGGATGCCGCGCTTCTGGCGGAGATCTTTCGCGCTGTGCATACCATCAAGGGTGCGACCGGGTTTCTGGGGTTCGCGCGTCTCGAAAAGCTGGCGCACTCGGGCGAGAATCTGCTCGGCCTTCTGCGCGACGGCAAGCTCTCTGCCGACGGGGGCGTGATCACCGTCCTGCTCAAGCTGCTCGACGGCTTGCGCGCGATTCTCAAGGACATTGAAGCCGACGACAACGAAGGCGCCGGCGACGACAGCGGCCTTATTGCGCAGCTCGACGGTCTGCAGGTTCCGGCTCAAGCTGCGGCCGGACGCCCGGCCCGCGCCGCCGGTGTCCGCGCGGCAAGCAAGGCCCGCCACGCGCCCTCCGCATCTGCGCCACAAAGCCGGCTTGCTCCAGCGGCCGAACCCGGCGAGGCCTCCGCTGTTTCCGCGCCCGCCCCTGAGCCGGCCGTCCCGGCTGATGCCGAAGCCGCGCCGCTGCGCGCGCCGGCCGCCAGCGCCGCAGAGACCACGCTGCGCGTCGATACCGCGCTGCTCAACCGCATGATGAATCTTGTGGGCGAACTGGTGCTCACGCGCAACCAGGTGCTTCAGGCTGCGGCAGCCGATGCCCGCATGACCGCGCTCTCCCGCCGTCTCGATATGGTCACCGCCGATCTGCGCGAATCGGTGATGAAAGCGCGCCTGCAGCCGGTCTCCAACATCTTTTCCAAAATGCCGCGCGCCGTGCGCGACCTGTGCCACGCGCTCGGCCGCCGCGTGCGCCTGGAGATGGAGGGCCAGGAGACGGAGATCGACAAGAGTCTTCTCGAAGCCATCAAGGACCCGCTCACCCACGCCGTACGCAACGCGCTCGATCACGGCATCGAGCCGCCCGCGGTGCGCGAAGCCGCCCGCAAAAATCCTGAAGGTACGCTACGCCTGCGGGCGCTTCAGCAGGGCAGCCACGTTCTCATTGAAGTTGCCGACGACGGAGCCGGCATCGCCGTTGAGAAAGTGCGCGCCAAGGCCATCGAGCGCGGCCTCATCACTCCGGAGCGCGCGGCCGTGCTCGGCGAACGCGATCTGCTGCAGCTCATCTTTCTTCCCGGATTCTCCACGGCGGAGGCAGTCACCCGGGTCAGCGGCCGCGGAGTGGGCATGGATGTGGTGCGCACTAACGTCGAGCGCATTGGCGGCAAAGTCGAGATCGACTCGCAGGCCGGCAAAGGCACAACTCTCCGCCTGCGCATTCCGCTCACCCTGGCCATTGTCCCCGCGCTCATCGTGCGCAGCCTGAACCAGAGTTTCGCCCTGCCGCAAGCCGCGCTCTCTGAGCTGGTGCACATTCCTGCCGCGCAGGCCGCCACGGCCATCGAATGGATGCAGAACGCGCCACTCTACCGGCTGCGCGGAAAACTGTTGCCGCTCGTCTATCTCGACCGCCTGCTGACGCCCCGGCGCGAGCCCGCATCGTCCGCGGACCGCGACCGCTTCATCGCCGTGCTCAACGCCGACGGCCGCCGCTTCGGCCTGGTGATTGACGGCCTCGCCGATCCCGAGGAGATCGTGGTCAAGCCTCTTTCCGCGGCGCTCAAGGAGATCGGTCTTTTCTCCGGGGCGACGGTGCTCGGCAACGCGGAGATCGCGCTGATTCTCGATCCCGGTTCCATCGCCTTGCGGGCCGGCGTGACACTCGGCGCGGAAGAGAGCCAGTCTGGCGGCGAAGAGGAAGCGAGCGCCGCAACGATCGAGTACCTGCTCGTCGAAAGCGCCGGGCGCCGCACGGCCATACCGCTGGCCGACGTGTTGCGCCTGGAGCAGGTCCCCATGGCGCGCATCGAAACCATCGGCGCCGGACCGGTGCTGAATCTTGACGGCCAGTTGCTTCCGCTCGAAGATGCCGACGGCATTCTCTGTTCCGCTTCTCCCCATGGGCGCATCATCGTCGTGGTTTGCCGCAAAGCCGGCCGGCAGACCGGCATCGCCGTTTCGCAAGTGCTCGATGTGGCTGCGGGCGGCAGGATTTCCCAGGCCGGCGCCGGTATTCCGCTCGAGGGCGTCACCCTGCTCAAGGACCGCGTCATCGCCGTCGCCGATCTCGGAGGCGCAGCCGCACCCGTAGCCGGCAACGGCATCTCCGTTGAATGGAACCGCGCTGTGGAGGCGCTGCCATGAGTGCTGTGGATCGAGTGGCGCCCAGGCGCCGGCCAAGGGCATCGAGCCGCGAAGAAAAAGCTGCGGCGCTCGAAGAAGTCTGCTCTGTGCGCGTGGGCGAGTCGCTCTTCGGGGTGCCCATCCGCCACATCTTTGAAATTGTCGCCTGTGTCCGCCCGCTGCCTGTCCCGCTCGCTCCCGGTTTTATCGGCGGCCTGGTTCATTATCGCGGCGACGTGCTCGCCACCGTCGACCTGCGCCATCTGCTCGGCTTGCCGCCCGCCGCAGGTCCGCAAGACGTTCTGGTGATGGCCGGCCAGGGCGGGAGTTTCGGATTGCTCGTCGATGCAGTGAGCGAAGTGCTCGCCGTTTCGCAGGCCGACTACGAGCCCGATCCTTCCATCCTCGACGAGCGCTACAGGATGCTTCTCGCCGGCGCTTACAAGCTCGACGGCAAATTGCTCGTCATGCTCGATCCCGAGCGTCTCGATCCGTTGCGCCTGGAAACCGGGCCGGCGCCTCAGCCGCGGGGAAAGCTGCCCGCGAAATGAAGAGTCGAGCCTTCATCGCCGGCCCTTGGCTTGCGGCGCGGGGCAGGGAGCCTGAATCATGAGGGGCACCCGCCGGACACGGATCCTGATCGTCGACGACTCCGCCGTTTTCCGCAGCCTGCTGCGCTCGGTGGTCTCCAGAGAGCCCTCTTTCGAAGTGGTTGCCACGGCCGCCGACGGTGCTTCCGCGCTCACCTGCCTGGAGACCGCACGTCCCGACCTGATTCTTCTCGACGTGGAGATGCCGGTGATGGATGGTCTGGTGACGCTGCGCGAGCTGCGCGCGCGCGACTACGCCACTCCGGTCATCATGTGCAGCTCGCTAACGCAGCGCGGCGCCCACATCACGCTGGAAGCCCTGGCGCGCGGGGCCTCGGATTATGTGGCCAAACCGCTGGTGCAGTCCAGCCGCGAAGAGGCTGTCGAGGCTCTGGCCGCCGAACTGCTTCCCAGGATTCACGCGCTTACCCGCGCCGCGCCATCCGCATCTCCCGCGACCGCGGGCGCGCCGCTGCCGTTTCCGCCCCCTGCGCGGGCGAACTTCGCCACCAGTCCACAGTCTCCCGAGTCCACGCCGTCGGTCGTGGTGGTAGGCGTCTCCACCGGCGGCCCGGCCGCTCTCGAAGCCATTCTGCCTTTGCTTCCGGCGGACTTTCCGCTTCCCATGCTCGTGGTGCAGCACATGCCCGAGCTCTTCACGCGCCTCCTTGCCGAGCGCCTTGACGGTAACTGCCACCTGCGGGTCGCGGAGGCGACCGAGGGCGCGCCCGTTACCGCGGGAACTGTCTCCATTGCCCGCGGTAACTGGCATCTCGAGGTGGTAAGCACGGCCGGCCCCGGCGCGCACCCCACGCTCCATCTCACCCAGGCCGCGCAGGAGAACCACTGCCGCCCGGCCGCCGACGTGCTCTTTCGCTCCGCGGCACGCGTCTATGGCTCCGGCGTGCTGGGCGTGGTGCTCACCGGCATGGGCGCCGACGCGCTCAACGGCAGCCGCGTGATCCGCGAACAGGGGGGCTCTGTCGTGGTGCAGGATGAAGCCTCCAGCACCGTGTGGGGAATGCCGGGCGCGGTAGCCAACGCAGGCCTCGCCAATCGCATTCTCCCCCTCGGCGTGATCGCCGCGGAGATCCTCCGGTTTGCCGGCCGCGCGACGGCATCCCGCCAGAACCAGGAGATTCGCAGGATGGTCCATGAAATTCGCCGGATGGGGCGTTAGCCATGGATCCGAATGCAAGCGCCGACCTGAGCTTTCTGCGCAAACTGGTCTTCGGCGTCTCCCAGAATGTCCTCGACCCGGCGCAGGATTATCTTTTCGAATCCCGCCTCACCGGCTTGCTGCGCAACTACGGAATGACCCGCATTGGCGAGCTCGTGCTTCATCTGAGAGCCCGGAACGACCCCGTCCTCGAACGCGCCGTGGCGGAGGCCATGACCATCAATGAAACCAGCTTCTTCCGCGATCGCCGCCCCTTCGAGCTTCTGCGCACGGAAGTGCTGCCGCGACTGATCGAGAGCCGCCGCTCGTCGCGAAGCCTGCGCCTCTGGAGCGCCGCCTGCTCCACCGGCCAGGAGGCCTACAGCCTTGCCATGCTCATCCTTGACCGCGCCGCCACGCTGGTTGGCTGGAACATCCGCATTGAAGGCACGGACATTTCGAGCGAAGTCATCGCGCGCGCCCAGGCGGGAATGTATCAGCGCGCCGAAATCGAACGCGGCCTCACGGGCTGCCACCTTATCCGCTACTTTGACCGCGAGGGCGAAGCGTGGACCGTGAACCCCGAGCTGCGTTCGCTCTGCAACTTTCGCCAGGCCAACCTCTGCGGCCCGCGCATGCCCTTCAGCCGTGCCGTCGATCGCTTCGACCTGATTCTTCTGCGCAACGTCATGCTCTATTTTTCCCAGGAGCACCGGCGCGCCTTGCTGGCCGGCATCCATCGCCTGCTTCCGCCCGACGGCGTTCTTGTTCTCGGCGCCAGCGAGCAGCCCGCCGACCCTTCGCTGTGGACACCCGTGCTCTCCGGCGGCGCGTGCTACTTCAAGCCGCGACAACCAAGCTAGGAGAGCGGGGAACGGAGAGCAGGGAATAGGGAACAGGCAATAGGGGTCAGGGGTCAGGGATCAGGGATCAGGGATCAGGGTTCAGATGCAACCGAATCCGGGCTGCGCCTTGTCTCACGCCTATTTCGTGATCCCTGTTCCCTCAAGGAGCCTGCCCACCTCTGCGTGCAGCCTCTGCGTGATGGCCGCCTCCGTGTCCTCGGGCGCAAAACGGATTGTCTCGCCGACATGCACTTCGATCTTGCCCGAGCGGAACCATCCGCGCCCTTTCATCTTCAACTCGCCCAGCCCAAGGATGCCTACCGGCAACACCGGCGCGTCGCTCTGCTTCACCAGGAGCCCGATCCCCGGCCGGAACCGCGCCAGCTTGCCTTCAGCCGAGCGCGTTCCCTCGGGAAACACCAGCACGCTGTAGCCGTGATCGAGCGCTTTGCCCGCATGAAAGAAGCTCGTCTGAAAATCCCGCATGCGCGGCAGAGGAAATACATTGAACAGCGCCGTCACCAGAAAATATGCCGGCGGCCCCAAGAGATAAAAGCCGCGCGTTTCCGGCGCACGCTCGGGATTGCGCCAGTGCCGGAAATCCTCCAGCATCTCGCCCAGCATCGCCGCCGCAATGTGCCGCCGCACCCGCCCGGCGAGCGCGTACTGGACCAGCGGCGCATCGTAGGTGGTCACGTGATTGGCCACGATCAGCATGGGCTCCCCGGGCAGGGGTTTCTCTCTTCCAGTGACCCGCGGATTTGCCAAAAACCAGACCAGCGGACGCAGTATGAGCTCAATAAATGCCGCCCGGATCCACGCGACCGGCTTCCACCACGGCCAGGTGGGATAAAGAAAATGCGCCTGTGCTTCGAAAGGAGCGCCGGATGACGCCTCCTTTTGTGTTCTTTGCGAAGAGCTGGGAGGCTTCTCCAATTCGCTCTTCGCGCCTTCGTTTGAGGCACTTGCCTCCTGCGCGGGTTTTTGTCCGCGATCACTGGCCCCGGGCGGCATGGGCGCCGCTGCGTCAGAGGTCACTGTACCTGCGCCCGCAACCAGCCGGCGCAAGTCGCCCAGCGTTTCAACCTCCTCAAGCATTCCATTGCCGGAGACAACGCCCATCTTCTGCTCGATGGCCGAAGCCAGTTGCACGCGCGCCAGGCTGTCCAGATGCAGTTCCTCGGTCAGTCGCGCCTCATCGTCCGGGTTCGCGGGCGTCTCGCCCGTCACCTGTGCAATCAGTGCAACCAGCCAATCCCGCGGCGCGCTCTTCGTCTCTGCGTTCGCGGCCGGCCTTCCGTTCGGTACAGCGTGCGTATGTCTGAGCCAATCGGCAACTGCCTTGCGCTTCACCTTGCCCGTCGAAGTGCGGGGCAAATCCGGCTCCGGCCACACGATCCAGTGGCGAATCTTCTGGAACTCCGCCAGCCGCGCGTTTGCGCCTTCAATCGCCGCCGCCGCCGTCTTCTCGCCGGCGCCGCGCACGGCCAGCACCGCATAGGGCTCCGGGCCGCCTGCGGTCTCCATCGCCACTACCGCGCATCCGGCCACGCCCGCCTGATCTTCAACCGCGACTTCCATGTCTTCGGGGTGCAGGTTCACGCCGGAAGCGGTCACGATCACTTCGCTCTTGCGCCCGACGAATTTCAGCTCGCCCGACTCCTCCTGCTGGGCCAGGTCGCCCGTCGCCAGCCATGTATCTTCCCGCTGCGTGAGCCTGCCGCCCTGCCAGGTCGCTCCGGAGATCATCGGCCCGCGGACCAGCACCTCGCCGTCGGGTCCCAGCTTCACCTCGCGCCCGGCCAGCGGCTTGCCGATGGTTCCCCTGGCCACGTGGAAGGGATGGTTCAGCGTGATCAGCGCTGTTGACTCCGTCATCCCGTAACCCTGCACCAGCACGAAGCCGAGCGCATTCCAGAACTGCTCGAGCGGCGCGGCCAGCGCGCCGCCGCCCGTCACCAGCGCCCAGAACTTGAGCCCGAAGGCGCGATGCACGCGCCGGAAGCGCCACCAGCGCTTGGCCGGACCGATCCCTTTCGACTGCTCCAGCCGCTCCGCGAGCGTGGGGTTGCTCGCTTCGAGATGCGCTTTCAGAACCGCCAGCACGCGCGGCACCGTCGCCAGCACGGAGATGCGCTCTTCCTTGATGACCTGGATCAGCCGCGGCGCGGCAAGCCGCGACTCGAAATGCAGCTCGGCGCGGAAGATGGGCGGAATCCACAATCCAATCGTCTGCCCGAAGACGTGACTCAGCGGCAGCGTGTGCAGAATGCGCAGCGGATGAACCAGCCACTCGTAGCGCATATAGGGCCGCGCGCCCTCTTCGATCGGCCCCACGCTGGCGAGCACATTCCCGTGCGTCAGAACAATGCCCTTCGGATCGCCGGTGGTTCCGGAAGTGAAAAGAATCTGCAGCGGCGAATCGCGTCCCAGTCCCGCTGCCTCACCCGCTTCCTCCTGCGGGAGCTGCGTCTGCCAATCTTCAAACGCCAAAATCGGAAAGCCGTCGCCGCCTGCCGAGCCGCGCATCTGCCGTGCCGGATCCTGCCGGCTATTTTCGGTTGACAAGGCGGAGAGCGCGGTTGCCCCATTCTTTGGCGTTCGTTGCGAACGGGCGGAATCGGAATCCAACTGGCGCAGCAGCAGAGCATCGCCCGCGGCCAACTTCGGTTTCACATCTTCGGCGACGCGCCGCGCAAACTCCGCGGTTCCGTTGGCGTCCAGCGGAACTGCCAGCACGCCGCGCAGCATGCAGCCGTAAAAGGCTGCAATCCACTCCGCGCTATTTTCACCCCACAGCAATACGCGATCCCCGGTCCTGATTGCGCGCTGCTCGAGCAAAGCCGCAAATCGTCCTGCGAGCCGAGCCAGCTGCGCATAGGTCGTCACCCGGCGCCGGTTTCCCTGGTACCGCACCACGGCAATTTCAGGGCCGTAGCGGCGAAAATCCTCGAGCAATGTAGCCAGATGGTCGCGCATGCACACACTCGATGCTCATCGTAAGGGATGCGCCAGACCGGCGCCCCGACCCGCCCAGGCACTTTATTTGAGTGTCACAAGGAAAACGATAGACCCGCGGACGAGGAGAATCCCGGGCAGCTTTCGTCTTCGCTTTGTATTCGCTCTCCGGTCGCGCTATGCTCAGAGAATGTCCCCGCGCCGGCCTGTCACCCCCGATCCAGCCACTCCGCCGCTGGCGTCGGAATCCGCTAGCGCCGCTAACCCCGCTAACTCCGCTAATCCCGATCCCCTCGCCTGTTTCCACCCCGTCACCGCTGCCTGGTTCCGTGCCGTCTTTGAAGCGCCCACCGCGCCCCAGCGCCTGGGCTGGCCGGTCATCGCCCGCGGCGAAAGCACGCTCATCCTCGCCCCCACGGGCACCGGTAAAACCCTGACCGCCTTCCTGTGGTGCCTGGATCGCCTGATGTTGCACGATCTCGATCAGTCCCTGGTCCCTAGTCCCTCAGTCCCTGGCTCTTCGCCCCCTCCGCGCGAAGCGCGTCCCGGCTGCCGCATTTTGTATGTCTCGCCTCTCAAGGCTCTGGCCGTCGATGTGGAGCGCAACCTCCGCTCGCCCCTGGTCGGCATAGCCAACATGGCCCGGCGCATGGGCGTACCCTTTCATGAGCCGGAGATCAGCGTTCGCACCGGCGATACACCGCAGCGCGAGCGCGCCCGCTTCGCACGCCGGCCCGCAGAAATTCTCATCACCACCCCCGAGTCGCTCTATCTCATCCTCACCTCGCAGGCCGCCGAGGCTCTGCGTACCGTGGAAACCGTCATCGTCGACGAGATCCACTCCCTCGTCCCCACCAAGCGTGGCGCGCACCTTGCGCTCTCTCTCGAACGTCTGGAGGTATTGACGAGGAAAAGAGTCCAACGTATCGGCCTCTCCGCGACGCAGCGCCCCCTCGAAGAAGTCGCCCGCTTCCTTGGCGGCGTGGAAGTGCAGGGAACAAGGATCAGGGATCAGGGAACAGGAAACAGGCGGGCAGCGAGTCAGCGAGCCGGCAAGCCGGCGAGTCGGCGAATCAGCTCCGTGTCCCGTCCTTTCCGCTTCTTTCTGCGGAAAGGGCGGGAGACCACGAATCTCCATCTCTGGAAGATCTCCTGACCCCTGATCCCTCTTCCCTGACCCCTGTCGAAATGGAAGCGCGAGCGCTTCCGTTTCGACCCGTCACCATCGTCAACGCCTCCGCGCGCAAGCAGCTCCAGTTACGCATCGAAGTGCCCGTCGAAGACATGGCGCGCCTGGGCGAGATGGAAGACATTCCCACCGGCCCGGCCTCGCAAACGCCGCGCCGCGTCTCCATCTGGAATGCGATTCACCCGCGCCTGCTCGAGATCATCCGCCAGCACCACTCCACCATTATTTTCGTCAACGCGCGCCAGATCGCCGAGCGCCTCGCCGGCGCCCTCAACGATCTGGCCGGCGAAACCGGGGTCCCCGCGGACGGGTCTTCGTCCGTGGGGTGTCAGCCCGTGGCCCGCGCCCATCACGGCTCGCTGGCCGCCGCGCAGCGCGCGGTGATCGAAGAACAATTGAAGGCCGGCCAGATTCGCGCCCTCTGCGCCACGTCCACTCTCGAGCTGGGCATCGACATGGGCGCCGTCGACCTCGTGATCCAGATCGAATCGCCGCCTTCGGTCGCGAGCGGCATGCAGCGCATCGGCCGCGCCGGCCATACAGTGGATGCGGTCAGCGAGGGCATTCTGTTTCCGAAATACCGCGCCGACCTCGTCGCCTGCGCCGCCGTGACCCGCGCCATGCATGAGGGCCACATCGAGTCCACGCGCTACCCGCGCAATCCCCTCGATGTGCTCTGCCAGCAGCTCGTGGCCATCTGCGCAGCGCCGCCGGTGAAAGCAGGGAACAGGGGAACAAGTGAGCGAGGGAACGAAAGCGCAGGGAGCGAGGGAGCAAGGGAGCGAAGGAGCAAAAGAGGCCGGCAGCGGCAAGATGTCGACGAACTGTTCGTTGAAGAGGACTCATCGGATCAGTCCCTAGCCCCTAGTCCCTCAGTCCCTCAGTCCCTCACCCCTGAAGTCCCCGTCGACTTCCTCTTCAACCTCGTCCGTTCCGCCGCGCCCTTCGCTGCACTCACGCGCTCCACCTTCGAAGGCGTGCTCGATCTCTTGAGCGGCCGCTATCCTTCCGACGAGTTCGCCGAGCTGCGCCCGCGCCTCACCTGGGACCGCATCCGCAACGTGGTCAGCGCGCGTGAAGGCGCCGCACGCCTCGCCATCCTCAACGCCGGCACCATCCCCGACCGCGGCCTCTACGGCGTCTTCCTCGCCTATAGCGAAGGCAAAGCCGTGCGCGTGGGCGAGCTCGACGAAGAGATGGTCTTCGAGTCGCATCCCAATGAGACCTTCATCCTCGGCGCCTCCACCTGGCGTATCGTCGACATCACCCACGACCGCGTCCTCGTCACGCCCGCGCCGGGCGAGCCCGGCAAAATGCCCTTCTGGAAGGGCGATGGCCCGGGCCGCCCGCTCGAGTTCGGCCGGAGAATAGGATCGATGGTGCGCGAGCTGCGCGGTCTTCCGAAGGCCGCCGCGCTCACGCGCCTCACCTCCGAGCACGATCTCGATCCCGGCGCGGCGGAAAACCTCATGCAGTTCCTCGCCGACCAGGAGAGCGCAACCGGCCAGGTTCCCGACGACCGCACCATTGTCATCGAGCGCGTGCGCGACGAACTCGGCGACTGGCGCGTCTGCGTGCTCACGCCCTTCGGCAGCCGCATCCACATTCCCTGGGCGATGGCCGTGAGCGCGCGCATCCGCGCCGCCGGCGGGCCCGAAGTGGAGACACTCTGGGGCGACGACGGCTTCGTCCTTCGCTTTCCTGACACGGACGAGCCGCCCGACTCCGAATGGTTCCTCGTCGAATCCGCCGAAGCCATGCAGCTCGTCCTGCGCCAGCTCGGGTCCACAGCATTATTCGCCGGCCGCTTCCGCGAAGCCGCCGGGCGCGCGCTGTTGCTGCCGCGCCGCCGCGCCGATCAGCGCTCGCCGCTCTGGCAGTTGCGCAAGCGCTCTTACGATCTGCTCAGCGTGGCCTCGCGTTATCCGTCGTTCCCGTTGCTCCTCGAAGCCTACCGCGAGTGCCTGCG